>NZ_CP095740.1:1624375-1942500 GCF_023078455.1 Luteibacter aegosomatis
CGCCGCGCGCCGAATGGCCGTCCGAACCGCTGCGCATCGAGCTGGGCTTCGAGAAGGGCGTGGCCACCTCGCTCAACGGCAAGCCCGCCTCGGGTCCGGAGATCCTCGGCTTCCTCAACCGTGAGCTGGCGAAGTACGGCGTGGGCCGCAGCCTGTACACGGGCGACACCAACATCGGCCTGAAGGGCCGCATCGTGTTCGAAGCGCCCGCGCTCACCGCGCTGCTCACCGCGCACCGTGCGCTGGAAGAAACCGTGCTGTCCAAGCAGCAGAACCGCTTCAAGCCCGAGATCGGCCGCAAGTGGACCGAGGTGGCCTACGAGGGCTTCTTCAACGATCCCATCAAGGCCGACCTCGAGGCCTTCCTCGTCTCCACCCAGCGCAAGGTCGATGGCAAGGTCATCGTCGAAACGCGCGGCGGCACCGTCTATGCGGTGAAGGTGGAATCCAAGCACATCCTGCAATCGGCCAAGGCCACCTACGCCCAGGCCGCCGACTGGGGCGTGGCCGAGGCCGAGGGCTTCATCAAGCTCTACGGCATGAGCTCCACGCTATGGGCGGAAGTCGACCGCGCCAACGGGAACTGATCAGCCCATGGACACACTCCTCGAAGACACCCTCAAGCACCTGCGCGCGCTCGTCTCGTACGACACGCGCAACCCGCCCCGAACCATCGGCACCGGCGGCATCTTCGATTACCTGCGCGAGAACCTCCCGGGGTTCCACGTGGAGGTGACCGACTTCGGTGCCGGTGCCGTCAACCTCTACGCGGTGCGTGGCACGCCGAAGCACCTGTTCAACGTGCACCTGGACACGGTGCCCGATTCCCCGCACTGGACGGCGAGCCCGTTCGAGCTGCGCGTCGACGGCGAGCGCGCCGTCGGCCTCGGCGCCTGCGACATCAAGGGCGCCGCCGCCGCGCTGGTGGCGGTGGCGAACGTCACCGAGGGCGACATGGCCCTGCTGCTCTCCACCGACGAGGAAGCCAACGATGCGCGCTGCATCGACGGCTTCCTCAAGATGCCGCGCGACTACGAGGCGATCATCGTCGCCGAGCCCACCAAGGGCGAGGCGGTGCTGGCCCATCGCGGCATCCATTCGGTGCAGATGCGTTTCCTCGGCCGCGCCGGGCACGCCTCGGGCGACCAGAAGCCTTCCGACAGCGCGCTGCACCAGGCGATCCGCTGGGGCGCCGCGGCGCTGGACCACGTCAATGCGCTGTCCCACGAGCGCTTCGGCGGCCTGACCGGCCTGCGTTTCAACGTCGGCAAGGTCGAAGGCGGTATCAAGGCCAACATGATCGCGCCCACGGCCGACGTGCGCTTCGGCTTCCGTCCGCTGCCGTCGATGGACGCCAACGCGCTGCTGGAAACCTTCCGCACGCTGGTCGAACCGCACCCCGTCGAATACGGCGAAACCTTCCGTGGCGATTCGCTGCCGGCGGGCGACACCGCCACCGCCGAATCGCGCCGCCTCGCGGCGCGCGACCTCGCCGACGAACTCGGCATCCCGGTCGGCAACGCGGTGGACTTCTGGACCGAAGCCGCACTGTTCTCCATGGCCGGCTACACGTCCTTCGTCTATGGCCCCGGCGACATCGCCCAGGCGCACACCGCCGACGAGTGGGTCGCCCTCGAACAACTCGGGCACTACGCCCGGACCATCCATCGGATCGTCAGTGGACACCAATAAGCACACCCGCAAGACCATCGTGCGCCTGCTCTCCGCCATGGGCAGCGCGCGCGAAATCCAGCAGTACCTCAAGCGCTTCTCGCAACTGGACGCGGCGCGGTTCGCCGTGGTGAAGGTCGGCGGCGCGGTGCTGCGCGACGAGCTGCCCGATCTCACGTCGTCGCTGTCGTTCCTGCAGCAGGTGGGCCTCACGCCCATCGTGCTGCACGGCGCGGGCCCGCAGCTGGACGAAGAACTGTCGGCGGCGGGCATCGAAAAGAAAACCGTCAACGGCCTGCGCGTGACCTCGCCCGAGGCGCTCGCGATCGTGCGCAAGGTGTTCCAGGCGCAGAACCTGCGCCTGGTCGAGGCCTTGCAGGAAGTGGGCACGCGCGCCACCTCGGTGCCGTCGGGCGTGTTCGCCGCCGACTTCCTCGACCAGGACGCGCTCGGCCTGGTCGGCAAGGTGCGAGAAATCAACCTCGCGCCGATCGAGGCCAGCCTGCGCGCGGGATCGATCCCGGTCATCGCCAGCCTGGGCGAGACGGATGCCGGCCAGATTCTCAACATCAACGCCGACTTCGCCGCGAACGAGCTGGTGCGGGTGTTGCAGCCGTACAAGATCGTCTTCCTCACCGGCACGGGCGGCCTGCTCGACGGCGACGGCAAGGTGATCGACTCGATCAACCTCTCCACCGAGTACGACCAGCTGCTGTCGCAGCCGTGGCTGCATTCGGGCATGCGCCTGAAGATCGAGCAGATCAAGGATCTGCTGGACGACCTGCCGCTGACCTCGTCGGTGTCGATCACGCGCCCCTCGGAACTGGCGAAGGAACTGTTCACGCACAAGGGTTCCGGCACGCTCGTGCGCAAGGGCGAGCGCGTGCTTCGCTACGAATCGTGGGACGGTGTCGACCTCGACCGCATGCGCGAGCTCATCGAATCGAGCTTCGGCCGCACCCTGGTGCCGGATTATTTCGAGCGTACGAAGCTCTACCGCCTCTACGTCTCGGAAAACTATCGGGCCGCCATGGTGCTCACCATGGAAGAAGGCTTCGCCTATCTCGACAAGTTCGCCGTACTCGACGACGCGCAGGGCGAAGGCCTGGGTCGCGCCGTGTGGCAGGTGATGCGCGACGAGAACCCGAAACTGTTCTGGCGTTCCCGCCACGGCAACGTCATCAACCAGTTCTACTACGCGGAGTCCGACGGCTGCTTCAAGCAGGCCCGCTGGAAGGTGTACTGGTATGGCCTGGACAACTTCGCCGACATCGAGCGTTGCGTCACGCACTGCGCCACGCGCATTCCCACCTTGAAGGACTGAACGCCATGTCCACCAAGACCATCGGCATCGTCGGCGCCCGCGGCCACACGGGCGCCGAACTGATCCGCCTGATCGCCAACCATCCCTCGCTGGAACTGGCTTTCGTTTCCTCGCGCGAGCTGGAAGGCCAGCGCCTCGCCGATCACAACGACGTCTACAAGGGCGACCTGCACTACACGAACCTCGACCCGGCCGCCGTGGCGGAGCAGGGCGTGGACGTGGTGATCCTCGCCCTGCCCAACGGCAAGGCGGCGCCGTACGTCGAGGCGATCGACAAGGTCTCCGCCGGCACGGTCATCGTCGACCTCTCGGCCGACTATCGCTTCGACGAGCGCTGGTACTACGGCCTGCCCGAGCTTTACCGTGACCGCTGGCGTGGCGAGAAGCGGGTGAGCAACCCGGGCTGCTACGCCACGGCCATCCAGTGCTCCATCGCGCCGATCAAGGACCTGCTGGCCGCGCCGCCGGTCTCGTTCGGCGTCTCGGGGTATTCCGGCGCGGGCACCACGCCCTCCGACCGCAACGACCCGGACAAGCTGCGCGACAACCTCATGCCGTATTCGCTCACCGGACACATGCACGAGAAGGAAGCCAGCCGTCATCTCGGCATGCCGGTGGAATTCATGCCGCACGTGGCGCCGCATTTCCGCGGCCTCACCGTCACCACGAATCTTTACCTGGCCAAGCAGCACAAGCGTGAGGACATCGTCCGCCGCTTCGAAGCGCGCTTCGAGAAGGAAAAGCTGATCCACGTGGTCGACGAGGCACCGTGGGTGAGCCGCATCGCGCACGAGCACCACCTGGAGGTCGGCGGCTTCGCGATGTCGGTCGACGGCCGCCGCGTGGTCGTGGTCGCCACGCTGGACAACCTGCTCAAGGGCGCCGCCACGCAGGCCATGCAGAACGTGAACCGTTCGCTCGGCTTCGACGAACTCACCGCCATCCCGCTCCGGGCGAAAGGACACTGACGATGACCCAGCCGCTCTGGCAGAAATCCGATACGCAGGTCGACGCGCGCATCATGCGCTTCCTCGCCGGCAACGACGTGGTGCTCGACCGCGAGTTCTTCCTGCACGACATCACGGCGAGCAAGGCGCACGTCGAAGGGCTCGCCAACATCGGGGTGGTATCGGCCGACGAACGCGATGCGTTGTTGCGCGAACTCGATGCGCTGGCCGAGGATTTTCGTGCGGGCGCCTTCGTGCTCGACGATCGCTTCGAAGACGGTCATTCGGCGATCGAAGCGCGCCTCACCGAGCGCCTCGGCGATGCGGGCCGTCGCGTGCATACGGGGCGCAGCCGCAACGACCAGATTCTCGTCGCCACGCGACTGTGGCTGAAGGAAAAGCTCGCCACGCTGGAAACCCTCTGCCGTCGCATCGCCGAGGTCTGCCTCGACCGCGCGGCGGGCGAGGCGCTGCCGATGCCCGGTTACACGCACATCCAGCGCGCGGTGGTGTCGTCCACCGGCATGTGGTTCGCCGCCTTCGCCGAAGCCTTCATCGACAACACGCTGCGCGCGCGCCAGGCGTCCGCCCTGATCGACGCCAATCCGCTCGGCACCGCAGCCGGCTACGGCGTGAACGTGGCGCTCGATCGCGCCCATACCACGGCCGCGCTCGGGTTCGGCCGCATGCAGGTATCGCCGATCTACGCGCAGCTCTCGCGCGGCAAGTTCGAAATGGCCGCGCTGGATGCCGTCGGCACGGCCCTGCTCGACACGCGCCGCCTGGCCTGGGACCTCTCGCTGTTCACCACGGCCGAGTTCGATTTCGTGAAGCTGCCGGCGGAATACACCACCGGTTCGTCGATCATGCCGAACAAGCGCAATCCCGACGTGGTGGAACTGCTGCGAGCGAGCTACGCCAGCGTGGCGGCGGCGCGCACCGAGATCGAGCAGTTGCTTTCGCTGCCGTCCGGCTACCAGCGCGACCTCCAGTTCTCCAAGGGCTCGCTGTTCCATGGCTTCTCCATGGGCCTGGGTGCGCTGGAACTGCTGCCCGACATGCTCGCCCGTTTCGAGTGGAAGGCCGAGAAGATGCGTGCCGCCATCGAACCGGCGATGTACGCCACCGACGTGGCCATCGAGCAGGCCGTCGCGGGCGTGCCGTTCCGCGACGCGTATCGCGCCGCGGCGGAAACGGCCGCTTCGGCGGGCGAGGGGCGTTCGCCGGAATCCAGCCTCGCGGCGCGCAAGTCGCCGGGTGCCGGGCATGACCTGATGCTTGACGTGTTGCGCAAGCGGCTACACACCGTAGCCAGCTGACCAGGTTCATCGCTTCGCACGATTCGCCGATACGATCGGCTCCCACCCATCCGGTAGGAAGTTTGCTACCGGAGGGATTTCCTGCACGGACCTCCTGCCGAACGGACCCTTACTCCTTCGATAGCAAGCTTCTTGCGCAGGAATCCCTTGCTGAAAGCTTTCTTGCCGAAGGAGCTTTCACCCTTCGGTAGCGAGCATCGTCCGCGAAAGACTTTCCTACCGAAGGGGTGGGAGCCGATCGTATCGGCGAAGGGAGCTTGCGGTATCGCAGCTACCGAAAGCAGATCACCGCCTCTCGTTGGAATGATCGCCATCAAAGGACGGGGCGGACTCTGTCCGTCCAAAACCCGTGCCACGTCGAATGAACTTCACCAACCCCCTGGGGCGACCAATCCGAGCCACATCATCGCAATAAGCGCGATGACGAATGTGATACTTGCCGTCTTGATCGCGCGGTCTCTGGCGATGATGCACGCGAGCGACCCGGTGGCTAGCAGAACGTGCCATAACTGAATGGGCACGGCTATCTCTCGCAAAAATAGGCGCCTGCGACCGTCCCTACGGTGGTACCGATACCAAAGCCCGCGGGGCCTCCAAGACCCCAGGTCGAGCCCACGCCTATGGCGGCTCCAAACAGCGCTCCGGCCGCGGTAAATCCGGCAACGCATCTATTGTATGAAGTGTTTTCAATGAACTCGGCTTTCATCAGGCCGCCGTGAATCTTCAAAGCTTCCGTGGTGCGCAACTCGCGCATACGTTCTATCCTCTTATACGGTTCATCGTGTGAACACGCATATTTAGGCACGGAGCATCATTTCCGTCATTCAGCGTTTTGTAAATCGCCGCGTAAGTCTGGCGTATTTCTGAATCGGTTGATTACCTACCCATCATGCTCTCGAACGCTTTTTTTCGGTGAGCTTTTCCAGGCATAACCTGAGGCTCTCCGCGAACTAACTTGGCCCGCAGAGGCCTGCGTCTCGTTGAAGAGGCTCCCGATATCCCGGCCAAAGAGGGCGGCTTACTCTCGCCCAAGTTAGAAAGCTCGCTACCGAAGGGTGGGAGCGGACCCTGTCCGCGATAGTCGCTAGCGATACGCTTGCTATCGCAGCGGCTGATCCCATGCCATGCGAGTCAACGAGCCTGGTGTGGGAGCTGACTCCGTCGGCGATGCCATCCGCCAAGCCGCCACGCCGCGCACACCATCCGCAACAAAGACGCGTCATCGCATCGCCACGCCTACAGACAACCCATCATCGATTTGATAGGGTTCCCTCGTTGCCCGCGTTGCTACTCACACGGTGTCGCAGGCAACCATCGCTCGAAGCGGTGAAGAGCGCAGGGCAGAGGTGGTGGAACACCGTCTGCCCTGCTGACCAAACCAACTCCACTAAAGTTGATTCGGCTATGCGAAATAGTACGCGATTCAAGCGCCCGCCGCTTCCCAGCGGCAGCACCCTCGACGGTTACCGGACTCTCTGGCCACCTGCCAGACGCGGTTGACGAACCGCGGCGTCCGCCGTGTTTGCTGCGACTTTTCTCAGCCGTACGACCCGGCGCGTCAGCGCTCGGTCTGAATCCGGCTGACGCCGCACCCCACTTCCCAACCCCAACGCCCGGCGCCCGGACACGGGCAGGCCGTCGAGCCTCATCGTCTTCGAGCGATGGCTCCGCCCGCGGCGCGCCCGTGACACGGCGTGCCGCACCTCGGCAGCGTCCCTCACGTCACTCCTGCGAAGGCAGGAGCCCAGCGTCTCTCGCTCGTTGATGGCGTGAGGCGCAAGACACTGGATTCCTGCCTTCGCAGGAATGACGGGTAGGAGGGCGTGCAGACGACTGGGTAAGACACCCTTTTTTCTCAAGGAGTACGCAATGGATGAACGCAAAGAGCCCTGGATGCTCGGCAACGGAAGCTATGGCCTCGTGCCCGACGCCACAACCGACGAACTGCTCAACGACGCGACCGAGTGGTTGCAGTACGCCAAGGGTCTCACTGAACTGCTGAGCGAGATGGTCGGTGACTCGGAGATCCTCGATCGTCGTCGCTTGATGCTCGCCATGGGCGCGGTTGGCGTGCTGACCGACATGGGCATGCACTGCGCGATGCAGGCTCATGCGCGCATGCAGTGGGACAAGGTATAGGCGACCCGATCCCATCGACGTGGAACGAGGCTATGGGCTTATGTGGCTCATCTGTCGTGGCTATCCCATTGGCTGCAACGTGTGGGCGAGCCGATGTGGCGTTGTCGCTTACCCGGACGCAAGGCGCTGGGTCCCTGCTTTCGCAGGGACGACGTGAGGGGTAGGTGGTGAGTAAGGCGGCGCTACCGGACAAGGCGCCTCAGTGATCGGAAGGAGCGGTCGGCTGCTGTCCTCGGAGTGCTTCCGGAGAGAGCGAAGGCGGACGAGGACTTAGCGACGAGGGCGGGCGCCTCGCCTCGGTGCCCCGGCTTCAAACGACGACGAAAGAGCGTGCCGCGCTCGACAGTACCCGCTTAAACCGTGAGCCAACCATCCCACACGTCGCCCCTGCAAAGGCAGGGACCCAGCGACTTCCACCCGTCAGTGGCGTGAGGTGCAAGACGCAGGATTCCCGCCTCTGCAGGAATGGCGGGTAGGGGGTGCGCGGATGACCAGGTAGGGTGCGCTTTTTTCTCAAGGACTACGTGATGGACGAACGCAAGAAACCCCGATGCTCCGCAACGGAAGCTCAGGACAGAATGGAGGCGAGCGGCGCGGTGTAGATGTATGCGTTGACGGCTATGCCTGACCAGCCGATGTGGCTTAGCTGATATGACAGTCCATGTAGGAGTTGAATTTCGGATAAGACTTACAGTTCATGATCGATCATGCCACTCAGCATCTGTTCGGGCTGCACGTAAAATGGCGAAGCCGATAACGGCATAGAGTTCAGTGAGGTAGATATGGATAAAGAAATTGTTGTCCCAGATATGCCCTATCAGGCAGGAATTGTAGGACAGGTTTTCGAAATGGGCATGAGCCGGCCGCCGGTATGGATTGAAGTGGTCATGGAAGTGCAGCGTTGGAGCTGACCATCCAAAAATGGGACCTCTACTGAGGTCCCATTTTTTTCAAGGAGTGAAATTGTGATAAGGCACATGAGTTATGCATTGGCGAATTTGCCGAAGCTGGCGCGGTTTCTCAGGTCGTTGGACGAACAGATCATCCTAAGTGATTACGCATCATTTTGGGGTGCGGTAGGCGAATTCGACGAGTTTCTTCGCCAGGACATATGGGATGTATTCTTTGAATCCGCTATAGGAAAGATGCTTGAGGACGCTTCTTTCAAAGGCGGTTCCGATTGGGATGTTCACGGATTCACGGTATGTGATTCGGACAAATTTCATTTTTCCGTAAGATCACCCAAGCTTCCAATGGTGGGCCGTAACGTCGTGGATGGTCCAGATTCGTCCGCTCGCTCGATAGTCTCTAGCATGGCGTCTCCATCCGTTCTCTCGGTCGTGAGCGATGGGCCAATAACATTCAACCGCTTTCGTCTGCCGAGTAATATTGATCTTGATATTTTTGATCCAGCCATTCGTCTCGAGAACCTCGGGAGTGAGGACTTTGAGCCTTGGCGCCGAATCGACGTACATGCTCCTTATGAAACGCTGGAGATTTCGACGCCGCACGCAGGTAAGTGCTGCATCATTGAACTGGAGATGCGGGCATCAGTATCTCAACGGTGGGAGTTCGATCGTGAAACGGGTGAGCCGGTGGGAGCAGTCTTGGTTTCTAGAGAGGCAGTGATCATCCGTTCAATGCTCGAAGAGATTTCGAGATTCAAATACGTAGAAGCTCTCGGGGAAGTCCTGGGCTTACTGGATCACCGGGATTTCAATGTAAGGTGGATGGCGGTGAAGTGTGCATGCGCTTTGGATAGGGATTCTGGAGTCGCTGCGCTTAGACGATGTCTTAATGATCGACATCCGTATATTCGTAATGCATCTTTGTCTACGTTGAATGCTATTGGGGGTTGAATATGACGGTTGAAGTTGATGTCGAGGTGCAGGATCCGATTTCGCTCGCCGAATTTCGATCAAGGGTAATATCGAAGGTTGATCCTTCGGAGCCGGAGTCTCTTTCCGCGATAGCACGCGACCTGGCGGCACTGGCTAGCGATAAACAATTGATGGTCAGAAAAATTGCTGCGGACCTTGCTGGCTGGCGCTCTCCCGAGTTTTCCATGTATTCCGCACAAAGTTGCATTCTGGATAGGTTTGGTCCGTTTACGGTTCGAGCTAACTTGTGGCCTTCGGTCGTTGTCAGTGAGGGCGAGGAAAAAGCACTTTCGTATCATGCATATCATGATCACAACTTTTCTTTCGCCACTGTCAACCTTTACGGTCCCGGGTATAAGACGGATGTCTATGAAAGGGTCGGTGGCGGAGCTATGTGCAACGTGGGAGATAGTGTCGATCTAGTTCATTTGGGCGAGCAACAGCTTTCACCCGGCAAGGTGGTTCTATATCGAAAGGGTGTCGATGTGCATGCGCAGATTCCGCCTTCTAGTCCATCTGCATCGATCAATCTCATTTTGAGCGGCGATGATCTGCCGTTCTTGGACCAATACTACTTTGATCCATCAAGAGAGATGGTTGTCGGGATGGTCGAGAATGTGGTTGCCAAACGCCTTTCAGTGATAAGTCTCGGTAAATTCATCGGGTCCACCCGTTCATTGGAGTCATTGGCCTCCATCTCATCGAGTTTTCCATGCGTTAGAACGCGCGAAGCCGCCGCAAAGTTGGTTGCTCACCTGAATCATTAAGTTCTGAATGGATTGTTATGGATAGGATCGCATGGACGTGAGATTGACTGCGACGCTTGGAGATACGGGGCTTTATCGATGGGTTGCTGGCTTCGCACTCAAGTACTGGCCTACGGGTGTAATCGCTCTTTTAGCCATGGTGGTTGACGCCTGTTGTGCGACGGGATTCGCCAAGACTATCCAGCCAATGATCGATGACGCATTTGCGATCGCTCCGAAGGTTAGCGCTCAGTACATCGCATTTTGCGTGCTTTCCATATTGGCAGTTAGGTCGCTGGCCGGCTACGTCGCTGACGTTGGCATGAGTCGCTTAGGTCGTATGACCGTACGTGACGTTCGGGTTGCGCTGTTTGATGCTTACCTCGACCGGACTGAAGAAGTGGATTCGAGAGATCCCGTTGGCGATCGGGTGTCGAGGGCAGGCTACACAGTGGAACAGGTAGCATTTTCTGTCACCGAGGCGATCAAGGTGGCTGTTCTGGATGGACTTACGGCGATATTTGGCATCGGCTTCATGCTTTATACGAACGTGGTCTTTGCGATGGTTACGTTGGCTCTGATTCCCATATTGGGTGGCGTTATTTTGGTTAGCGGGAAGTTCACCAGGCGCGGAAGCGCCGAGGTGCAGAGTGTGCTGGGCGAGCTTGACTCTTCGGTACTGGAAAGCTCTATCGGGGCGAGGGACATTTGCGTCTACCTCGCAAAGGCAGACCTGCGTGAGCGTTTCATCGGTATCTCCAATCGCTTGTCAGATCTGGGGATCAAGCTTTCGCGTACGGCTTCGGGAGCGAGTGCGTTGGTGCAACTAGTCGGCGGCGTAGCCCTGGCTATCGTCATCTTGCTGGCGTCTGGACGAGATATTCCGGTTGAAGAGCGTATCAGCGCAGGGGAGTTCTTTGCGATTGTTACTGCGATGGGCATCGTGGTGCCTTCACTTCGTCGTCTCGCCAACGTGCATTCTGGGATTCAGAAAGGTTTGGCTGCAGCAGCCGAGCTTCGCGTGATTATCGATTTCAGTCCGCCGAGGCATGGGGATGTTCGACTGGAAGTTGGGGCACATGATGTGCAGTTGAAGCGCGTGTGCTTTGCTTATCCGGATGGCGAAGTGGTACTTCGAAATCTCGACCTTGTCTTTAGAAAGGGGGAGGTGACAGCGCTGGTCGGTGCTTCAGGTAGCGGAAAGTCGACGATACTCGCCCTGGTCGCGGGATTTCGTCAGCCGACGTCCGGGGACGTGTTCATAGCGGGCCGCCCGATGTCGGCTTATAGGACCGAGTCCCTTATGGAGTCGATCTCTTGGGTAGGGCAAGGCGGGGCGCTTTTTACGGGAACGATCAGAGAGAATGTCGCCTTAGGCAGTCTACGTGCTTCGTCGGATGAAGATATTCTGAATGCTTTGGGAGAAGCACATGCTCTGGATTTTGTGTCCTCCCTTCCTGCCGGATTGAATACGCTTTTGGGGCCGGAAGGTATCGATCTTTCGGCTGGGCAAAAGCAGCGAATACTGGTGGCCAGGGCCATTCTTCGTAGGGGCGATTTAGTGCTTCTTGATGAAGTGACTAGTTCCCTCGACCCTGAATCTGAACGGCTTGTTGCGGATGGGCTTCAGCGATTGATGAGGGGTAGGACTTGTATCGTCATCGCTCACAGATTGAAGACGATTCGTCATGCCGATCGAATTGTCGTGTTGAATGACGGGATGATTGTGGAAGATGGCACGCATGCCGACTTAGTTACGCGTGAGGGGGCCTACTCGAGATTGTTTCGAGAAAGCTCGTCGTTAGCCTGAATTCGCTAAAGTATGGAGTCTGCTATGTGCAGTTCGCGACGCGCGGTTGGGAACTTCGTGCAGATAGCGCGTTGGCGATTACCAAGCCTGCAGCATCCTGGTGGCACTGGCCCGGACCGATGTGACGTTTCCGGGTCACGTCGTGCTACCTGTGTCCTCACGTCGCAGCGGTGCGGGCGGGGCGAATCAGGTTTGCGTGTGCATTCGCCACGCCTCGATCGCTTCCACGACACCGATACAATCGGCATAGCGGTTGTACAACGGCGTCGGAGAAAGCCGGATCACGTCGGGCTCGCGCCAGTCGCCGATGACGCCATGGCGTTCCAGGTACGCGAACAGATCACGCCCCGCGTCACGCCCCGCACGCACGCGAACCGACAACTGCGCGCCGCGCTGCGCGGGATCGTTCGGCGTGACGATGTCGAGCACGTCGTCCAGGCGCGTGCGGATGAGCCAATCGAGGTAAGCGGTGAGGCGGCGGCTCTTCGTCGACAGCACGGGCATGCCCGCGCGCCGGAAGACGTCGAGGGAAGCTCGCAGCGGGGCGAGGGCCATGATCGGCGGGTTGGAGAGCTGCCAGCCGTCAGCGCCGGGCGTGGGCACGAAGGTGGGACCCATCTGGAAACGCGTGGCCTTGTCGTGGCCCCACCAGCCCGCGAAGCGCGGTACGTCGGCGTGCGCGTGGCGCTCGTGCACGAAGGCGCCCGCCACCGCACCCGGACCGGCGTTGAGGTATTTGTAGGTGCACCACACGGCGAAGTCGGGGCCGTCGTCGTGCAGGGTCAGCGGCAGGTTGCCCACGGCGTGGGCGAGATCGAATCCGACGACGCAGCCGGCGGCATGACCGAGTGCCACGATGCGAGCGAGGTCGAACACCTGGCCCGTGCGGTACTGCACGCCAGGCAACAGGATCAGCGCCACGCGATGACCATGCTCGGCGATGGCGCGCTCGATGGCCTGCATCGACAGCGTGCCGCCGGGGCCGTCGGGCTGAAGCTCGATCAGGTCGCGGGCCGGATCGAAGCCATGGAAACGCACCTGCGATTCCAGCGCGTAGCGGTCGGTGGGAAACGCCCCGGCCTCCATCAGGATGGCGGGACGTTCCGCCGTCGGCCGGTAGAAGCTCACCATCATCAGGTGCAGGTTCACGCCGAGGGAATTCATCGCGACCACTTCGTGCGGCTGCGCGCCGACCACCTCGGCCATCGTGTCGCGCACGTACTCGTGGTAGTGCATCCACGGCGAACGACCGCGGAAATGGGCCTCGACGGCGAGCGTCGACCAGTCTTCGAGTTCCGCCTGCAAGGCCGCGGCCACGCCCTTCGGTTGCAGGCCCAGCGAGTTGCCGCAGAAGTAGAGGGTGTCGCGCCCGTCGTGCGTGGGGATGTGGAATTCGTCGCGGAAGGTGCGTAGGGGATCGGCGGCGTCCTGGGCGTCGGCCCAGGCGCGCGTGGACTGGAAATCGTTCATGGGCTCAGGATGGCATGCTGGCGGCGACGTCGGCGCAGCCCTTGTCGAAGGTGGCGCTGAACTTCGCGTCGCCGGAAGGACGGATGCAACGCAACTGGATGGCGTAGCCGTTCGCGTAGAAATAGCGTTCGTAGTATTCGAGGCGGACCGTGCCTTCCTTCGCCGAATAGACGTGCTCGGTGGGCATCTTCGCCTTGCCGGGCTTGTATTCGGTCAGGTGGCTGGCGCGGTCGCGGTAGTCCTTGTCGAACTGCTGGAAGACCAGGAGGCTCGGCGCCTTCTGCAAGGTGATCGATACGCGCGCGAGCGTGGCGTCGGCAGCACTGGACCCCGGCACCTGGAAAACCTGCGATTCGGTGTCGCCATCCGACTGCATGATGGACACCCAGGCGTCGGGGACGTGGAAGCGGACGTCGCCGCCGGCCATGGACACGTCGCCGGCGATGGCGGACGTGCCGGCCAGCGCGAGCGCGAAGAAGGGCAGCAGGCGTTTCACTTCAGGTATTCCCCCGGAACGGACTGATCCGCGCATTCTGTCACAAGCCCGGTGCGGCGCCGGGGGCGCGGGTGTGCGCCCCGTCACGCCACGGCGGTGACGGGCTGGAACCTCGTCATCGGCACGCCCAGCCATTCCAGCGCGGTGCCGTGGAACAGGCGCGCCCGCGTGGCGTCGTCCAGCCCGAGGGCGTCGATACCACTGCCCGGCTCCTGCTCGCCGAGGGGGAAGGGATAATCCGTGCCCAACATCACGCGGTCGCTGCCGACGGTGGCGAGCAGATAACGGAGGGCCTCGTCGTCGTGCACGCACGAGTCGAAGTAGAGCCGGGAGAAATACTCCCGGGGATTGCGTGCGTTGTCGGTGGCGACGATGTCCGGTCGCATCCGGAAGCCGTGCTCGATGCGGCCGATGGAATAGGGAAAGCTGCCGCCGCCATGGGCGAGCATCACCTTCAGCGCGGGCAGGCGTTCGAGCACGCCGCCGAAGATGAGCGCGCAGGCCGCCCGCGACTGTTCGGCCGGCATGCCGACGAGCCAGGGCAGCCAGTACTTGGGCATGCTTTCGGCGCCCATCATGTCCCAGGGGTGCACGAGCACCGCCGCGCCGAGGTCGGCGGCCGCCTCGAAGAAGGGGAACAGTTCGGGGGCATCGAGGTTCCACGCGTTGCAGTGCGAGCCGATCTGCACGCCTTGCAGGCCCAGTTCGCCGATGCAGCGTTCCATCTCGCGGATGGCGAGATCGGGGGCCTGCAGGGGCACGGTGCCGATGCCCGCATAGTGGCGCGGGTGCGCCTCGCAGATATCGGCCATGTCGTCGTTGAGATGGGTGTGCAGTTCCAGCGCGTGATGGCCCTTGGCCCAGTACGAGAACATCACCGGCACGGTGGAAATCACCTGCACGCCCACGCCGAAGCGGGCGTAGTCGGCCGTGCGAAGCACCGGGTCGAACGCCGACTCCCAGACTTCGCGGAAGAATTTGCCGTCTTTGTAGATGCGATGGCGACCGTCGGTGTGGGTCATCACCGGGAAGCGCGGATCGCCGTGGCGGGCCGCCAGATCGGGCCAGTCGCGGGGCAGGATGTGCGCGTGGGTGTCGATCTTGAGCATGGGGCCGAGTGTAGGGCCGCAGGTCTTTCGATGCCTCTGGCGCTGCAGCAATCGTGCGTTCGCCGATGCGATCGGCTCCCACCCTTCGGTAGGAGCGTTGCTACCGAAGGGTGGGAGCCGATCGTATCGGCGAAAAGGGCGTCAGGCCGGGGCGACGCTCCGCCGGGTCACCACGTGCGCGATGGTGTCGACGTTGTCGGTCAGCCGGTCGGTCAGCCGCCCCACGGCCTCGGCCAGTTCGCGATCTTTCACCCGCGACAGCGCCTCGAACAGCGCACGCTGGTGTTCGCGCAGGGTCGGCGGAACGGCGACGCCCTCGGCCCGGGTCAGGGCTTCGGCCTGGCGGCGCAGTTCGTTCGAGGCTTCGCGGATGAACGGCCCCACGTGGCTCCATTCGGCAGGCACCTCCCCGGCGTCGATCAGGGCTTCCAGCGTCATCGCGGTACGTGCCACGCGGTTGCCGTTGGCGTAGAGCGTTTCGGCCAGCTCCTGCAGCACGGCGGGCGTGCCGGGCTCGGCGCGCATGCGCTCGACCGACGCCAGGGCATTGGTGCGCGCCGTGCGCGTGGCCATGCGTACCTCGTGGCGCCGCCCACGGTCGGCGGGACCGGCCAGCGCGTCGAGGTAATCGGCGTAGGCGCCGAGCATGTCGGACAAGGCGCTGCGCGCGCGGTGGCGTTCCCACGATGGCCACAGCACGTAGGCGATCAAGGCCAATCCGCTGCCCAGCGCGGTGTTGAGCACGCGATCGAACATGGCCGCGTTGGAATCGACACCCTCGAAGGAAAGCAACACCACCACGGTGCCCGTGAGTGCCGTCACCGCGATGCCGTAATGCGCACCGGCGAGGTAGCGGAACGCCACGCAGAGCACGCCCATCAGGAAGATGTGCGCCCAGGCGGCGTCGGGCGTGAGGCGCAGCAGGAGGGTGGTCAGCACCAGGCCCAGCACGGTGCCGACCACGCGCAGCAGGCCGAAGTTGAAGGTGGCGGCGAAGTCGGGGCGCAAGACGATGGCCGCCGTCATCGGCAGCCAGTAGCCGTGGGGCAGGTCGAAATGACGCGACAGCACGAAGGCCAGCGTGAGCACCACGGCGCAGCGCACCGCGTGGCGGAAGGCGACCGAACCGGGGGTGATGTTGGCGCGGAGAGTGGCCAGCGCCGAGGCGCTGCGCAAGGTTTCCGGTAGCGCCGTCTCGGCGCGCTGCGCGCGTTCCTCGCCGCGGCTGCCGGCCCAGTTGGCGTTGCGGACGACGGCGGCGAGCTGGCCCGACAGGGCCTGGATGTGCGCGGTGAGCCCCATGCCGGTGACGCCCGCGAGCAGGGCACGCTCGCTGGCCTGCAAGGTGGCCAGTGCCCGTTCCGCGCGTTGCGGCGGTTCGGCGGCATCGATCGCTTCGGCCACCGCCGTGAGCACGCGGGCGGCGTCGTTGCGGAACATCTCGCCCATGCCGTCGCGGCGCGTTTCCAGCTCGGCCATGGCGATGAGTTCGAGGCGGATGCGTTCGGCCAACTCCAGCAGCACGCGAAACGCTTCCATCGCGCGGCCGTGCGCGTGGTGGCGGCCGAGCAGGGTGTCCTGCAGCACGTTCATGGCGTCGCTCAGGCCGGGCGCCTCGCCATCCTTCTGCGGCTTGCGGGCCAGGTCGGCGAGGCCGCGATACACCGCGGCGAGCGCGGTGCGCTCGGGTCGGTAGCGTTGCAGGGGCCACGCGGCGATGGAAAACATCGCCAGCAACATGCCGCCGGCGAAGATCAGCAGGCCGCCGGACAGCGCATGCGCGAAGTCGGTCGGCGTGGCCGCCGTGATCACGAGCAGCAGCATGCTGGTCATGCCCACGCGGGCGATGTCCGGGCCGAACACCACGAGCAGGCCGCCGAAGAAACCGCAGGCGATGCACGCTAGGCTCATCGGTAGGATGAGATCGCCGATGAGGAATCCCACCAGCGACGCGGCGCCAGCCGCGAGCGCCGCGAGGAAGAGGCGGATGAGGCGTTGCTGGTACGGGCCGGGCTGGTCCGAGAACATCGTGTCGAGCGCGCCGGCGGCGATGCCGATGCCCACCTGCGGATGACCGGCGTAGATGCCGATCGCCAGGGGGAGTACCACGGCGGCCGTGTTGCGCAGGGCGACGCGCATGGGTACGTCGGGACGCTTCGTCCGGATCAGCGTGTCGATGACGCTGGCGCGGAGCGAGTAGCCGTTGCTCATGATCGGGAAGGGTTCATCCGTTGAGCGGACGATTGTGCCCGACGCTTGCTGACTGGACGGCGAGCGGAAGCGCGGGACGGAAAACCCGGTGGTTTTCCGTCCCGCACGGCTTACGAGGCCCGGCCGGCGAATTCGCCGGTGACGGTGTTCACCCAGACCTTTTCGTCGTTGGTGATGTATTCCGGCACCTGGATCTCGATGCCGGTGTTGAGCTTGGCCGGCTTGGTGCGCTTGGTGGCGCTGGCGCCCTTGAGTTCGGGGGCGGTGTCGACCACGGTGAGCACGACGCTGGTGGGCACCTGCAGCCCGACCGGCGCATCGTCGATCACCTGCACGTAGTAGCCCTCGGCGTCTTCCACGATGTAGCCGGCGTTGTCGCCGACCACGGCCGCATCGAGGATGTACTGGGTGTAGTCCTCGTCGTCCATGAAGACGAACGCGTCGCCGTCCATGTACGAGAACTTGGCCTGGCGGCGGGCGAGCTCGACTTCCTTGAGGTCGTCGTCGGCGCGCAGGCTGAGGTCGAACTTGCGGTTGCCCGGGATCGAGTACAGCGTGAACCGGAAGGTCACGTTGCCGCCGCGTGCGGTGGGCGCGCTGCGTTCGATGTCGCGGACCTGGTAGACGGTACCGTCGTTCTCGACGACGTTACCCTTTTTCACTTCGGATGCTTTCATGGCGTCGATGCCGTAAGGGTGGTGGGAATCACTTCGGGGCGAGGCGCACGGCGCCGTCGAGGCGGATCGTCTCGCCGTTGATGTAGCGGTTGGCGAGGATGAATGCCACCAGTTCGGCGAACTCCTCGGGTTTGCCCAGGCGAGACGGGAAGGGGATCGAGGCCGACAGCGACTCCTGCACCTGCGGCGGCATGCCGTCGACCATCGGCGTCCAGAAGATGCCCGGCGCGATGGTGTTCACGCGGATGCCGAAACGCGACAGCTCGCGCGCCATGGGCAGGGTCATGCCGACCACGCCGCCCTTGGATGCGGAGTAGGCGGCCTGGCCGATCTGGCCTTCGTACGCGGCCACGGAGGCGGTGTTGACGATGACGCCGCGCTCGCCGTCGTCGCCCGCCGCGTTGCCCTGCATGACCTGGGCGGCCGCCTTGGCGACGTTGAAGCTGCCCACGAGGTTGACCATCACGGTGGTGGCGAAGGTCGACAGCGGCATCGGGCCTTCCTTGCCGAGCACGCGGCCCGCGCCGAGGATGCCCGCGCAGTTCACTACGACGTTGAGGCCACCCATCGCTTCGCTGGCGGCGGCCACGTTGGCGGCCACGCCTTCTTCGGAGGTGACGTCGGTGCGCTGGAAGCTGGCGCGTGCGCCGAGCGCGGTCGCGGCGGCGTGGCCCTTCTCCTCGTTGACGTCGAAGAGCGCCACATGGGCGCCGGCGGCGACGAGACGCTGGGCGACTGCGTGGCCGAGACCGGAGGCGCCGCCGGTGATGACGGCCTTGACCTGTTCGAGCTGCATGGAGACTCCGCTGATGCTTGGGCAAAGAGGCCCAGTTTAGCCGACGCGGCCGTGGCTCGATGTGGCGGCGCGGCATTTCGCCGATACGATCGGCTCCCACCCCTTCGGTAGAAAGGTCGCTACCGAAGGGGTGGGAGCCGATCGTATCGGCGAATCAAGGCCGCAGCAGATCGTCCAGGCCGCCCGCGGCGGCGAGCTCGGCGAACGGCACCACCGGTGTCGGCGGCACGGCGGGCTCGCTCATGAACTTGCTCCACACGCCCACGTCCCACCATCGGCCGAGCTTGTAGCCGGCCTTAGGCCAGACGCCGGCGGGGGTGAAGCCCATGGCTTCGTGCATGGCGACGCTGGTCTCGCCGGGAAGCGTGATGACGCCCACGGCCTGGTTGATGCCTTGTCGCGCCATGACCTCGAGCAGCGTGCCGTAGAGGCGCTTGGCGATGCCGCGGCGACGGGCCTTCTCGTGCACGTAGATCGAGGTTTCCGCGATCCAGTCGTAGGCCGCCCGCTCACGGAAACGGCCCGCGTAGGCATAGGCCAGCACCTCGCCGTATTCTTCCCACACCAACCATGGGTGGTTGGCCAGGCGCGCGCGGATGCGTCCGCGCATGGCGTCTTCACCGGGCAATTCGGTTTCGAACGTGATCGCGCTGGTTTCGACGACCGGGGCGTAGATGGCATGGCAGGCGGCGGCGTCGGCCTCGGTGGCGATGCGGATCACAGGGTCTTTTCCATGAAGATGCTGTTGGCGTTGGCGCGATGGTCGCCGAAGGGCGGGCAGCGGCGATAGCCCGCGCGTTCGTAGAGCTCGATCGATTCGGTCTGCGCGGTACCGGTTTCGAGTTTCACCGTCCGCGCGCCGGTGCGGCGCACCTGCTGCTCGAGGGCTTCGAGCATCTGCTTGCCCAGGCCCATGCCGCGGCAGGCGGGCAGCACGTACATGTAGTTGAGCTCCACGTAATCGCCGCGGTCGATGCTCGCGCCGCAGGCCAGCGGCGTGCCGTCCACGCGCGCGGTCATGAAGGTGACGTGCGGACGTTGCAGGCTGTCGACGGTGACCGACGGCGGCACGGGAGGATGGCGGTCGAGGTCCGACAGATAGCCGTGCAGTTGTTCGATGAGCGGCAGCACGTCGGGCTTGCCCGGGTCGTCGATGGCGAAGGTCAGCGAGGGAGGCGAGGGTGCCACGACGAGATCGCCGTCGTTGAGGCCGCGAAGGTAGAAACGATCGCAGCTGAAATGGCCGGTGCCGCCCATCGGGGCGTCGATGCGGGTGAAGCCGTGGCGCTGGTAGAGCGCCTGCGCCGCGTCCATGCCGGTGAGGGTCTCGAGGTAGCAGCGCGAGAAGCCGGCACGCCGTGCGGCATCGAGGCACAGGCGCATGAGCTTCGACGCCGCCCCCGTGCCGCGCGCCTCGGGCAGGAAATACATCTTGCGCAGCTCGCAGGTTTCGTCGTCGCCGCCTTCCAGCGGCGCGATGCCGGCACCGCCGACCACGCGGCCGTCCTTTTCGACGACGAAGTAGGCGCGACGCGCCACGGCGTAGGCGGCGGACATCGTGTCCACTTCGGGATCGTGGAGGGCGAAGCCGGGACCATCGGCGCCGAATTCGGGCATGACGGTGCGGATGACGGCGGCGACCTGGGCGTCGTCGCGGGGTTCGATGGGGCGGAGGGTGAGTTCGGCGGGCATGGCGACGATGCTGCCATGGAAGGTGGGTATATCGCGACCTTGTTTCGCCGATGCGATCGGCTCCCACCCCTTCGGTAGAAAGTTCGCTACCGAAGGGGTGGGAGCCGATCGTATCGGCGAATGCCTCAGGCCGCCGTGCGCGCCCGCGTCACCCGGCTCGCCGTTTCCTTCATCAGCCGCGCCGCCAGCCATGCCCCGGTCTCGACGAGCCGGTCGAGATCGACGCCGGTGGTCATGCCCATGCCATGCAGCATGTAGACCACGTCTTCGCTGGCCACGTTGCCCGTGGCGCCCTTGGCGTAAGGGCAGCCGCCCGTGCCGGACACGGCGCTGTCGACCACGCGTACGCCTTCTTCCAGGCAGGCGAGGATGTTCGCGAGGGCCTGCCCGTAGGTGTCGTGGAAATGCACGGCGAGATCGGCCATGGGCACCTCCGCGGCGACGGCGCGAAGCATCGCGCGCGCTTTCGCCGGCGTGCCGACGCCGATGGTGTCGCCCAGCGAGATCTCGTGGCAGCCGAGTTCGTGCAGGCGCCTGGCGACGCGGACCACGTCACCGACCGGCACCTCGCCCTGGTAGGGGCAGCCCAGCACCGTCGAGACGTAACCGCGCACGGCCACGCCGTCGACGCGGGCGCGTTCGAGCACGGGAACGAAACGATCGATCGATTCGTCGATCGAAGCGTTGACGTTCTTGCGGTTGAAGGCTTCCGACGCGGCCGTGAATACGGCGACCTCGGTGGCGCCGACCTCGCGTGCCCGCTCGTAACCCTGGAGGTTGGGCACGAGCACGGGATAGACCACGCCCGGTGCCTTGCGGATGCCCGCGAACACCTCGGCCGCGTCGGCCAGCTGCGGTACCCACTTCGGGCTGACGAAGCTGGTGGCCTCGATGGTGGCCAGGCCGGTAGCCGAGAGGCGGTCGATCAGCTCGATCTTCACCGCCGTCGGCAGCATGGCCTTTTCGTTCTGCAGGCCGTCGCGCGGGCCGACTTCGACGATGCGTACGTGGTGGGACATGGCGGCTCCGTTCATGCCGGTTCGGCGAAGCGGACGAGCACGCTGTCGGCGTCCACGAAATCGCCCTGCGCGGCGGATATCGACTCGATGGTGCCGGCGCGTGGCGCCTTCAAGGCGAGTTCCATCTTCATGGCTTCCATCACCAGCAGTTCCTGGCCTTCTTCCACCGTATCGCCCGGCGCGGCGCGCACCAGCACGATGCGTCCCGGCATCGGTGCCACGACGTGGTGGGCGCCAGCGCCTTCCGCGCCCGCCCAGGCATAGGCCGGGGCGCGTTCGAAGGTCCAGCGGTGTCCCCGTTCGTCGTGCAGGCGCACGCGCGAGGCGCGCATCGCCATCGGCAGGCGGCGGGCACGATCGTCGAAGCGCGCCGAAAGGGTGCCGTCGACGATCCGGGCACCCGACACGGTGCACGTGGCTTCGCCGTGGCGCAGCACGTAGTGGCCGTCGTGGCCATGCGCTTCGATCTCGTGGCGTACGTCGCCTTCCATCAGTGCCATCACCCGCTTGCCCGGATGGCCGATGCGCCATGCGTCGGCCGCGGCCCAGGGCGAGTGCGGGTCGCCGGCGGGAGCGTCGTGCGTGGCCTCGTCGGCCAGGAGCAACGCCACGGCGGCGAAGCGCTCGGTATCGTCCGCGCGCGCGTCGCCGGCGAGGAATTCGTCGAGATGACGGTCGAGGTATCCCGTGTCGATGCGGCCTTCCACCACGACCGGATGGCGGGCCAGGCGTTCGAGGAAGGCCACGTTGGACTTCGGTCCGACGATGTCGGTGCACGCCAGCGCGTCGCGCAGGCGTTGCAGGGCCGAGTCGCGGTCGGTGTCGTGAACGATGAGCTTGGCGATCATCGGATCGTAGAAGATCGTGACCGTATCGCCGGCCACCACGCCGCCGTCGAGACGCACGTGGCGCGACGGTGCAGGCAGGTCGAGCGCCAGCAGCTTGCCCGATCCGGGAAGGAAGTTGGCCTCCGGGTCTTCGGCGTAGAGGCGCACTTCGATGGCGTGCCCGCTCGCGCGGATGTCGTCCTGCGACAGGGGCAGGGGTTCGCCCGAGGCGACGCGCAATTGCCATTCCACGAGGTCGAGCCCGAGGGTCTCCTCGGTGACCGGATGCTCCACCTGGAGGCGGGTGTTCATTTCCATGAAGAAGAATTCCCCGTCCTGGCCGACGATGAACTCCACGGTGCCCGCGCCCACGTAATCCACCGCGCGGGCGGCGGCGACGGCGGCTTCGCCCATGCGTTTGCGCCGTGCCGCGTCGAGGAACGGCGAGGGCGTTTCTTCCAGCACCTTCTGGTAGCGCCGTTGCGCGGAACATTCGCGCTCGTTGAGATGGATGATGTTGCCCTGCGTATCGCCGAACACCTGGAACTCGATGTGGCGCGGATGATCCACGTAGCGTTCGAGGATCACCCGGGTGTCGCCGAAGGCGTTCGCCGCCTCGCGTTGCGCGGAAGCCAGCGCCTCGGCGAAGGACGCGGCATCGCGCACGATGCGCATGCCCTTGCCGCCGCCGCCGGCGGCCGCCTTGATCATCAGAGGAAAGCCGGTGCGCTCCGCCTCGGTGGCGAGGCGCGCGGGATCCTGGTCGTCGCCGTGATAGCCCGGTACGAGAGGCACGGCGTGCCGTTCCATCAACGCCTTGGCCGCGGCCTTGGAGCCCATGGCGTCGATGCTTTCCGGGCGCGGGCCGATGAAGGCGATGCCGGCAGCCGCGCAGGCACGGGCGAAATCGGTGTTCTCCGAGAGGAAGCCGTAACCCGGGTGGATGGCTTGAGCCCCCGTCCTGCGCGCTACCTCGATGATCGCGTCGCCGCGCAGGTAGGACTCGGCCGGACGCGGGCCGCCGATGGGCCAGGCCTCGTCGGCGAGACGCACGTGCTGCGCGTCGGCGTCGGCACTGGAATACACGGCCACGGTGCGGATGCCGAGGCGGCGGCAGGTCCGGATCACGCGGCAGGCGATCTCGCCGCGGTTGGCGATGAGAATGCAGTCGAACATGCGGCTCCCGGCGGTGCGAAGTAGGGCGGTGGGGAACCGTGAAAATTAACAGAATCCGCCGCCCTGGCGGGTTGCGGCGCAGCATCGCGGAGGCCCGGATTTGCAGTGAGGGGACGTGTCCCCTAGCCTTGGAGGTCCGCCGGGCTTCCCTTGCCTGGTCTTTCCCCAAGCAAAGCGAGAATTTCATGCAGATCGCCGACCGCCACGTCGTTTCCTTCCATTACACGCTGACCGACGACCAGGGCACTGTCATCGACAGTTCGGAAGGTCGTGAGCCGCTGGCCTACATCCATGGCGAAGGCCACATCGTGCCGGGCCTGGAGAAGGAACTCACCGGCAAGCAGGCCGGCGACAAGCTCAAGGTCGACGTGGCCCCCGAAGAGGGCTACGGCGTGCGCCACGACGAACTGGTGCAGGTCGTGCCGCGTGCCGCCTTCCAGGGCGTGGAAGACCTCCAGCCCGGCATGCAGTTCCAGGGCCGCAACGACCAGGGCAGCATCAACGTCACGGTGAGCAAGATCGAAGGCGACAACGTCACCGTCGACGGCAACCACCCGCTGGCGGGCCAGACGCTGCATTTCGACGTCGAGATCACCAACGTGCGCGAAGCGACCGACGACGAGCTGTCGCACGGCCACGTGCACGGTGAGGGTGGCCACCACCACTGAGGGTTGCGCTTCGCGGAATCGCGGACAGGGTCCGCTCCCGTCCTCCGGTAGGGTTTCCCGCTACCGGGGGTGGGAGCGGACCCTGTCCGCTATCGAGGCTCCCTCAGTACCAGTCGAGCAACGACACGCCCACGCCCAGATACGAGGCCCGGTGGTTGTAGTCGATCAGGCTTTCGCCGTACCCGTTGAAAGCCTCGAGGTAACCGCGCAGGTTGCCCACCAGCGGGAAGCTCCAGGTGAAACGCAGCGAGCCGTGCGAGCGATCGCCCGTGCGGAAGGAATGCCGGGCGGCGAGGGCGAATTCATTGCGTCCCAGCTCGTGCACCACCTGGATCTCGCCACGCCCCATGTAATCCTGGATGTCGGGGTTGTCGTCGTTCTTGCGTTCTTCGGGAATGCGCCACCACGGGCGGAGCATGATCGTCCATCCCTCGCGTTCGAGACCGATGTCGGCCACCACGCGGTTCCAGCTGCGCGATAGCGGGTCGGCGCGGCCGTTCGACTGGTGGTTGACGCCGATGCTCGCCAACCGGCCCGTCCATCCGAGGATCTCGTAGTTCGTGGCGAAGACCAGCAGCGCCTCGGGTTCGTAGTTGGTTTCGCGGAACGGACGCGAGTTGTCCTTGTTGTAGACCTGCCAGCGGGACGACTGGGTGTAGCCCACCCACAGGTCGCCGTTGTCGCCGAACAGGTTCTCGCCGATCTTCGTCTTCAGCGAAATCTGGAATTTCGCCTCCACGCGATCGAGATCCTGCGGCGTGGTCACCGCGTGGCCCGGTGCCGGGCTGTGTGGCGTGGTGTTCTGTTTCGATGCCGCGAAGAAGGGCAGCACGTAGGTGGGCCGGTAACCGCGCAGGTTGAACGTGCCCAGCTTGGATTCGGGCGAAAGCTCCCACCGGCTGTCGAGCAGGGAAAGCGGACGGGCGACGTCCTTCGAATCGCGCGTGGCCAGGTCGACGCTCACCGAGTTCGCCTTGTCGTCGGTTCTCTTGGCCGCCTGCGACATCTGCGTGCGGCCCACGGCCTTGTCGTAACACAGCAGGCGCTGCGAATCGGTTTCGATGGCCGAGCACGCACGGATATCCATGGGGCTTGGATTCTGAGCGAAGGCGGCGCTCGCGTGCAGTGCGCAGGCGCCCAGCGCGCCGGCCACGGTAAGACGTTTCATGCGGTCACTCCCTGGTTCTGGCCTCTATGGCCAGAGGGGCGGAAGTGTATCCGCTGCCCATGTGTGAAAAACGTGCAGTGGCGACGTTATCGAAGTGCGGAGGGCATCGCTGCCCTCCGCACGGCACGTCGTTTTAGTGGCCTGCGCCGGAATGCGCGACCCACTTGGTGTATTCGGCCTTGCTGATCTTGCCGTCACGGTTGGAATCGGCGTACTGGAAGTCGTTCGCCAGCAGCGGATACTGCGACGCCTGCTCGGGCGTAATGGACGACTTGCCCCCCGACAGCGTCGCCCAATCGGGCGCCGGACCCGCCGGTTTCGCCGGCGCGGGGCCGCTGTTGACGGTCACCTGGCCCTGCGGCGTATTCATCGGCGCACCGGATGTCGTGCCGGATTCCATGCCACCGGGCGGCGGAGGCGGCGGGGGCGGCGCATTGGACGCCGGGGGCGGCATGCTCGGATCGGGGGCCTGCGTCGTCGCCGGCGGCACGCCGTGGGTCGGCGGCGGCGGGGGCATGTCGGCCGGAGACGCCGGCGGAGGCATGGCGCCCGGCGGCGGCGGCGTGGCTTCACCCGGCGGCGGAGGCGGGACCTGCTGGGACGGTGCCGGCGGCGGTACCTGGGCGAATGCCGCACCTGCCAGCAGCAGCGAAGCGCCGAAGGCTACGGCGCGAACTTGGTTCTTCATGGACAGCCTCCTTCGTTGTCGTGACGGGGATCGCGAACCCTTCGTTCGCGACGACGTTGCCGACGCTAGCAAGGAGCGATTTAATGGTGGCCCAACTGGAAAAAGGCCTCACCGTGGCGTCACGCGTATCCGACGGTCCCTCCACGCGCGCGGTGATACGCCTGTCCCAGCGTTCGGCGCAACTCATGCACCTGAGCGCGCAGGGGTTGCTGCGACGGCCCGCGCGAAAGGCGCGCGCGGCGGATATCGACGCGACGATCGCACGCATGGCGCTGCTCCAGATCGACACGATCCACGTGGTGGCGCGCAGCCCGTACATGGTGCTGTTCTCGCGCCTGGGGGCTTATCGCGAAGCATGGCTCGACGATGCCCTCGCCGATGGCCGCATCGCCGAATGCTGGGCGCACGAGGCTTCGTTCGTTCCCGTGGCGGAATACCGTTACCACCGGGATTATCGGCTCAGCCGCGTGAACCATTGGGCCTTGAAGCATGCGCAGCGCGCGCATGCCGAAGCGCGCGCGGACATGGACGCGCTGCTCGAGCGCGTGCGCCGCGAAGGGCCGCTTCGCGCATCCGATTTCGAACGTGACACCCCCGCCACGAAAGGCTGGTGGGGATGGAAACCCGAGAAGCGTTGGCTCGAGGCGTGGTTTGCGTTGGGCGAACTGATGGTCCTGCGCCGGGACCGCTTCCAGCGCGTCTACGACCTGGCATCCCGCGTCACGGCGCGATGGCCCGAACCGCCACCGGCGTCGTCGCTGGACGAAGCATTCGTGCGACGCCATTTCATTCTCGCCAGCGTGCGCGCGTTGGGCGTGGCGAAGGCCCGGTGGATCGCCGATTACTTTCGGCTTCGTCCACGCGTCACGCTCGAGGAGCTGTCACCGCTCGTCGAGGAAGGCGCGCTCATCGAGGTGGCGGTCGACGGATGGGACGAACCGGCCTACGTGCACCGGGATCACGAGGCGTCGCTCGACGCGGCGTCGCGACATGCCCTGCGCGGCACGCTCACCACGCTGCTTTCGCCGTTCGATCCCGTGGTATGGGACCGGGAACGGGCGCGCGACCTTTTCGGTTTCGATTACACGATCGAGTGTTACGTGCCGGCACCGAAACGGCGCTACGGCTACTACGTGCTGCCGATCCTGCATCGCGGTCGCCTGGTGGGGCGGCTCGACGCCAAGGCGCATCGTCAGGAAGGCGTGTTCCGCGTGCTCGGGATATGGCTGGAGGCGGGGCAGGTCGCCTCGCCGGTGCTCGTCGCGTCTGTGGCGGGCGCCTTGCGCGAGTGCGCGGCGTGGCATGGCACGCCGCGCGTGATCGTGGAGCGGGGCGAGCCGCGCGGTCTCGCCGCGCTGCTCGCCGCCGCCTTGCGCGATTAGGGCGAGGTGGAAGCCGGCGCCGGCACGTCGGCGCAGGACTTGCCCTTGAGCACGTCTTTCAACTGACCGGCCAGCGAGGCGCAGCGGGCACCGAGCTGGTCGCGCATGTCCGGGTCTTGCGACTGGCGGAGCAGGCTGGTGCGCATCATGTCGTAGCGGTTGTCGATCTGGTCGCGGGGGAAGACGCCGGCGGCCAGGTGACAGCTCTTGTAGCTGGCCAGGTACTCGTCGCAGGCCGCGATGCCCGTGCTGTCGGGCAGCGGAGCGTCCTTCGACTTCGTGGTCCGCGTGGAGGGCTTCGTCACGGCGGTGGACGAGGACCGGGTCGATTCGGCATGGCCGGATGCCGCTGGCGTCGACGTGCTCCCGACGGTCCGGGTGGACGTCGTCGTGCCACGGGTATTGTGGTCCGAACAGGCGGCGAGCACGGCCAGGCCGATGGCCAGGGGCACGATGCGGGATACGGGGCGGATGGTCATGGGCGGCGTTCCCTTGTGTGGATCTGCGGGGCAAGAGCGTCGCACGTGAAGGTGCGACGCCGCCAGAGCATGGGCCCGGAGGGGGTGAACGCGACGTCATCCCGGTCACGGGACAAGCCACCATCGCTATTTGCGGCGGAGACGGGTATGATCCGGCCACTGTGTTTGCCGGGGTCATAGAGTTACGTTGACCCGATGCCGCTGATCACGAATCCGCCACATCGCTTCGCTCCTCGCGTTTCCTTGCACACCAGTAATCGGCAACTTCCTTTAAGTTGCTGGTTTCATTCGTTATTTAGTTATTGGAGTGTTTCTATGTCGGATCGTGAGATCGGCACCGTCAAGTGGTTCAACGATGCCAAGGGCTTCGGCTTCATTTCCCGTGAGAACGGCCCGGACGTGTTCGTGCATTTCCGCGCCATTCAGGGCAACGGCTTCAAGTCGCTGGCCGAGGGCGAAAAGGTTTCCTTCAAGGTCGTGAACGGCCAGAAGGGCCTGCAGGCTGAGGAAGTGAACAAGGCGTAAGCCTTTTCACCGAATCGCTTCGCGAAAGCCGGGTGGAAACGCCCGGCTTTTTTCATGGGCGCCCTTCGGCGAATTTGCCGATTTTGTACCTTTCTTCACGAATGAGCGCGTGATCTCCGTCAAAAAAACGTCCTGTGTAGGATTTTTCCTACAGACGTTGTCGAAAATGTGGTTATGATCGGCCGTACTGTGTTTGCGCGGTCACGCGAGTGACCCGATGTAGGCGAGTCAGTTCCCGCTCCATCGCATCACCCATGCCATGCATGCCCAGTAACGTCGCCGGCTCGCAGCCGGTATTTGTGTTCCGATAGAGGGTGTGTGTAATGGCAACTGGTACGGTGAAGTGGTTCAACGACGCCAAGGGTTTTGGATTCATTACCCAGGACGAAGGCGGCCCGGACGTGTTCGTGCATTTTCGTTCCATCCAGGGCAACGGCTTCAAGTCCCTGCAGGAAGGCCAGAAGGTCGAATACACGGTGACCCAGGGCCAGAAGGGCCCCCAGGCCGATAACGTCGTTCCCAAGTGACGTTTTGACGGGCCGGCATCCCGCCGAAGACGCCCTGTCGACTTCATGCTCCCCCGGACCCTGACTCCGGGGGAGTTTTTGTTTGTGCGCCCGCCCAGAGGCATCCTGTGGCAACTGCGCTACGCTGGGGACATGTTCCCCGGAGAAAGCCAGTGACCGCCATTTCCATCGAAGGCAAGCAACGCGACCTGGGTGACGGTTTCGTGGTGCGACGGCTGTTGCCGAACCTGAAGGCCCGGCATGTGGGGCCATTCGTCTTCTTCGATCATTTCGGGCCGGCCTCGTTCCACGAGGACGCCGGCCTGGACATCCGGCCCCATCCTCACATCGGCCTGGCCACGGTCACGTGGCTGTTCGAGGGGGCCTTGCGCCATCGCGACAGCCTGGGCAGCCTGGTGGACATCCATCCCGGCGACGTGAACTGGATGACCGCCGGGCGCGGCATCGTGCATTCCGAGCGCACCCCTCCCGACGAGCGTCACCACGGCCAGGACATCCACGGCGTCCAGGTGTGGGTGGCCCTGCCGAAGGCGCACGAGGAGGTCGAGCCCGAGTTCCACCATCATGGCAAGGCGTCCCTGCCGACGAAGGACATCGACGGCGGCTCGCTCGTCGTCGTCGTGGGCGACGCGTACGGCGAGCGGTCTCCCGTGAAGGTGTTCTCCCCGATGTTCCTGGTCCAGGCGCGGCTGCGCCGGGGCACCCGCCTGCCGATGCCGGAGGAGCACGCGGAGTCCGGCGTCTACGTGATCGAAGGCAAGGTCAGCCTGGGCGGCCTCACGCTGGGTGCGAAGGACATGGCGGTGGCGTTCGATGGCGAGCGGCCCGAGTTGAGCGTGGACGACGATGCGCTCGTGATGCTCTTCGGTGGCGAGAAGCTCGATGGCGAACGCCACATGTGGTGGAATTTCGTCGCCAGCTCGCCCGAGCTGATCGAGCGCGCGAAGGCGGACTGGAAGGTCGCGAACCACGAGCGTTTTCCGAAGGTGCCGGGCGACGAGAACGAACGGATCCCGCTGCCGGAACACTGATCGGTCGCGCTGGCGCCAGCGCGGGCGACGAGGCACCGTCGGCTATCGAAGGGAGGGGCCATCCATGGCCGGTTTTGCGAATTTCGACGAGTTCTATCCGTATTACCTCGGCGAGCATGCCGACGTGCGTTGCAGGCGACTGCATTTCGCCGGCAGTTGCGTGGTACTGCTCGTCCTTGCGCTGGCCGCGTTTACCGGCCGCCTCGCATGGCTGTGGTTCGCGCCCGTGGCGGGCTATGGTTTTGCCTGGGTCGGCCACTTCGTCTACGAGAAGAACCGGCCCGCCACGTTCCGGCACCCGCTGTACAGCCTGATGGGCGACTGGCGGATGTTTTTCGACATCCTCCGAGGGCGCGTCACGTTGCGTTGAGCGCCGGTTGACGATCGACATGACGCTTGGCGCGACGGCTGGCGCTCCATGCCGGCAGGTTCATCTCGTCGCGCGCCCGGCGGCAGGCATCGACGAGGCGCTCCACGTCCTCGTCGCTCATGCCCGCGTTGAGCGTGAGGCGCAACAGCGATCGGTTGACGGTCGTGGCCGGCGCGCTGAATACCGAGCCGAAGATGCCATGGCGTTCCATGACATCGCGCACGTGGGCGGTCAGCAGTTCGGCGCCCGCCTCGAAGGCCACGATCTGCTCGGTCCCGTCTTCGATCGGATAGTCCATGGCGGCCAGTTCGCCGCGAACGTGGCGGGTGACCTCGCGCAGCCGCTCGCGGCGCCAGGTTTCGGCGCGGATCACGCGATGCGAGGCCATGAGGCCGGCCATGTCGTGCGGCAGCAACGACGAGCTGAAAATGGCGGGAAGGGCCTCGCAGCCGAAGTAGTCCTTGAACCGCGTGGTGCACGCGATGAATCCCGCGCGGGTGCAGTAGGCCTTGGCGAGGCTCGCGGTGATGAAGTGCACGCGGTCGTTGAGGCCGAGACTGGCCACGAGGCCCTCCCCGTGTTCGCCGTGGGTGCCCAGCGAATGCGATTCGTCGACGACGAACACGCAGCCGTTGGCTTCGGACAGGTCGGCGATGCGCTCCAGCGGTGCGAGGCTGCCGTTGGTGCTGTAGACCGAGTCCACCACAATCACGCCGGGGCCGTTGCGCAGGATCTGTCGTTCGAGATGGGCGAGGTCGTTGTGCAGCACGGAGATGGCCGTGGCGCCCGCGCTACGGATGCCTTCCCAGAGCGAGGCGTGCGCGAGCATGTCGACGTAGACGGGTACCCGTTCTTCGGCGATGGACTGGATCAGGCCCACGTTGGCCGCGAATCCGGACTGGGCGAGGATGCCGTCTTCGCTGCCGACGGCTCGCGCCAGCTCGCGTTCGGCCTGGCGCAGCGGGGCATCGGCGTCCTGCTGGAACAATGCCGACATCATCATGCCCAGGCCGCCGTGGCCGAGCGATTCGCGTTGCGCCTCGACGATCGCGGGATGGCCCGCGATGGCCAGGTAGTCGTTGCTCTGGAGCATCAACGCATCCGCCTGAGGGCGGCTTCCACGCAAAATGTGACGGCCGCCCCAGTCGAGGGCCACGCGTTCGTCGTGAAATCGTTTCACCCTGCGGTGAACGAAATCGGGGAGCGCTGGCGCCTTGGCGATGCGGTGAACGGCGGATATCTGTTCCATGGGTCTCTCTCTCTGGTGAGGGTGCGGGCGACACGGTGCGTGGCGCACGGCCGTGCGACGCGCACGCGCTGGCCTCGCCCAGGCCAGCGCAGCAACGGGGGAGGCGGAACGTGCGCCTCGTGATTGCCAGAGAGAGATCGAGCTAGATGAACCGCGGGCGGCTGTCGGCGGAGAGGCTCAGGTCCTGCTCGCGCAACCAGCTCCTGTAGGACTTCACGTGTTGCAGGCGGAAGCGCTCCACGTCATCGATGAGGGCGTAGTAATACCACTGCTCACCCGACACGGCCGTCGCGGGATACATGTGCGCTTCGGGGTTTTCCACGCCCTTGTGGTAAAAGCCGTCGCGGGAAGCGAACCACGGCAGGGCCTCGCCGCTGCGAAGCGCATCGAGTATGGGCGCGGGCGCGCCCAGATCTGCCGCAATTTCATAATGCGTGCGGAGGTCTTCGTCGGTCTGTACGAGCAGGAACCGGCCGATGCCCCAGGCGTCCACCAGCAGCAGGCCGGTGGGGTTGCAGTGCACGTAGCACTCCACGGGCTGGAAGGTGGCGGTCACGCTCTGCAGCACCTCGCGAAAGGCGGGGTCGCGCAGGAACCGGAAGTTGCCCAGGGCCAGGGTTTCGGCCACGAAGGCGCTGGCGCGCTCGAAATAGCGGCGTTGCAGTTCGACGATGGCGGCCTGCAGCTTTTCGATGGCGAGGGGGTCGTTCTTCCGGATGAAACGGTCGATGACGCCGGAATTGAAGGCGTCGATCGCGGTCGCGTCGTCCGCCCGTCCGGTGAGAAGAATCTTGCCTATGTGCGGATTCGGCAGGCGCTTGCAGAAGGTGATGCCGTCCATCTCCGGCATCGCCTGGTCGACCACCACCACCGAGACCTCGGCGAAACGCTCGGGGTCGTAGACCACCCGGTGGATGGAGTCGATGTCCAGGGCGACCAGTTCCTGGGTTTCGGAGGGCCGGTCCTTCCAGCGATACAGCCAGCCGCCGCCGGGGACGGGGCGGCTGCCGTTGTTGCCCAGGGTGGCCAGGGCGCTGCGCGGGGAGCTGAAGGTGCGCACGCGTACCATGGGGTCGAGCAGGAGCGGCACGACGTCGAGGTACTCCTCGTGGTCGTCGACCAGCACCGTGGTGGTGGGAAAGTGGAAGGGCTGGATGTCGCCCTGCGAGTTCAACGTCATCACTGCCGGTCCCCGGAATGCGGATGCGGGAAAGTCAGGGTGAATTCCGTGAATTCACCCAGGTTCGTTCGGCAGACGATGCTACCGCCCATATGCTCCATCGCCGCGCGGCAAAAAGCGAGCCCTATGCCGAGGCCGGTGACCGTGCCCGTGCCGGCGCTATGGCTGGCGTACGAGTAGAAGCGATTGAAAATACGGGGCAAGACGTCCGGCGGGATGCCCGGACCGGTGTCGTGGACACGGATGCGATTGCCGTCGTCGTCCGGCTCGATGTAGACCCGGATGTCGCCCTTGCCCGCCCGATCCGTATGAAAAAGCGCATTCCGGAGCAGGTTGAAGAGGATGTGCACCACCAGGGTTTCCTCGCCCACCAGGGCGAAATCGCCCCCCGGAGCCAGGGTGATGCGCTCGCGCTCGGCCCGGGATCCGTAGGGGAAGCGCCTGAGGGCCTGTTCGACGCATTCGCGGGCGGTCAGGGGTACCAGCGGCACCTCGCCGATGGGGCGCGCCGAGAGCAGCAGCATGTCGATGATGGTATTGGCATAGGTGACCTCGCGCTCCATCACGCCGATGCTGCGCTCGAGCGCGTGCAGGTTCTGCTCGCGGATTTCCGGCACCGGCAGGCCCTCGCTCTCGGCGAGCCGGTGGCTGCGCAGCAGGTCGGGCATGAACCGGGCGACCGCCCGCGCGGCGATGCGCAGCGACCCCAGGGGCGTGCGCAATTCGTGGGCGATGTTGTTCGAGGCGGCGGTCAGGGCGTCGATGCGCGACTGATCGGCGACGTTGGACGAGACGGTGCAGGTGGCGCCGCCGACCATCGCGAACAGCAGGAGCGGAATGTATTCGAGCATCGTCTGCGTATGCAGGTGCGCCTCGGGCGAGAGCGCGAACACGAGGGCCGCCATGAGGCTGCCCAGGGTGAACACGAGCAGGAAGCTGGCGATGTCGAAAAGCATCATCAGCAGCATCACGCACGCCATGTGGGTCATCAACCAGGCGGGCGTGGCGTTGCGCAGGGTCATGTAGCCCACGAAGAAGGGCATCGCCACGGTCATGGCGAAGTACCAGTACGTCGGCAGGTGGGTGCGCAGCCGGCGCGGCCACCACGGCAGTAGGGCCAGCGGAATGAACGTGGCGCTGCAGATGAGCCGCATCGGCAGGTTTTCGTACGGCTGCGGAAACAGGTACGCCCAGACCGGGTAATACACCGCGAGGCAGAAGCTGCCCACCACCCCGATCGCCACCATCTTCGGTTGCGAATAGCGGGTGCGCAGGAACATCGTGGTTTCGAAACGGGCCATGGCGCGGAAGAGCAGCCATAGCTGCATCTTCACGAAGGGCTTGCGCTCGACGGGCTTTTCCTCGGGATGCGGCGACATCGTCTTCAGGACCGGCCGGGCGGAAGGGGCATACGGGTCACCGGTATTGACGATGGCAGGATTGGCAGGCCTCGCCTACCGGTCGCAGGGCGGTCGACAGGGCGGCGCACGAGGCGGGGGCTGCGGCGACCGCCTCGTCGAGGGAGGTCGATAGGCGGTCGGCGGCCTGACCGAACCCCGCGTCCATATCGGTGCCGAAGGCCGGGCGGACATCGCGGGCCGTCTCCCGCAGGCGGTCGAGGTGCGTGGCCACGGTCTTGGCTTCGCAGGTGTTCGCCCGCATGTCGGCGCGCAGCGCGTCGATATGGTGGTCCATCACGGCCATGACGCCCTTGTGAAACGGCGTGCCCTGGCGCAGGGCCGACAGGGCGGACGTGGCACCCACCGCCCCGATGGCAAGGCCGAGGATGACGAGGAGCAAGGCGCGCATCGGATTTCCATGGATCGTGAGATTGTGAGCATAGCCGACGGTCCGCTTCTTTCAATATGAGACAATGAACGCATTACCTGATACCGGAACACCCGTGAGCACCGCCCAGGCCGAACGTTTCGCCGGCATCGAACGGCTCTACGGCCGCGGCAGCCTCGGGCGCCTGGCGGACGCGCACGTTTGCGTGATCGGCGTGGGCGGCGTCGGCTCCTGGGCGGCCGAGGCGCTGGCCCGCAGCGGCATCGGCCGGCTCACCCTGATCGATGGCGACGACGTCTGCCTGTCCAACACCAACCGCCAACTGCATGCCCTCGACGGGCAGTACGGCAAGCCGAAGGTGGGCGTGCTGGCGGAGCGGGCCCATGCGATCAACCCGCTCATGCGCCTGGAAGCGGTGGAGAGCTTCCTTACCCCTTCCAATCTCGACGATCTGCTCGATCGCCACTACGACGTGGTGATCGATGCCTGCGACGCCCTGAAGGTCAAGCTCGAGACCATCGTATGGTGCCGGCGGCGCAAGCTGCCGCTGGTCACCGTCGGCGCGGCGGGCGGCCGCACCGACCCCACGCTGATCCGCGTGCGGGACCTGTCGCGTACCGAGCACGACGCCATGCTCAGCATGATCCGCAAGAAGCTCAGGCAGGAGCATGGCTTTCCGCGCAATCCGCAACGGTTCTTCGGCGTGTCGGCCGTGTATTCCATGCAGAACGTGCAGTACCCGCAGCCGGACGGCAGCGTGTGCGGGGTTCGACCGCCGGGGTCGGATGCGTTGAAGCTGGATTGTGGCGGGGGGCTGGGCGCGGCCACGCACGTGACGGGAGCGTTCGCGTTCGCGGCGGTGGGGAAGGCGCTGGAGAAGCTGGCAGCGCCGGCGAAAGCGTGAGGCGCAAGACGCTGGGTTCCTGCCTTCGCAGGAACGACGTGAGGTCTTTTTTGTTTCACGATGACTCCAGTACCGCAATTCGCTGGACTACGCCAAGGTTCGATACAGCAGGTTTATCAATCACTTAGGCGAGTTCAACATATGCCGGTGCTTTCCGAAACTTGACCCGGCTTCCCCTCGCGTGGCTCCCATGCGGCTCTTGGAAACCGGGCTTTCCGAGGAGTCATCATGGCGAAGATCAAGCTCACCAAGTCCGCAGTCGATGCGGCACAACCCCAAGACAAGGCCGTCGAACTGCGGGATACCGTGGTGCCCGGCTTCCTGTGCAAGATCACCCCGGCGGGTCGCAAGGTGTTCATGCTCCAGTACCGCACGAACGCCGGTGAACGCCGTAAGCCCGCCCTGGGCCAGTACGGGGAGCTGACGGTCGATCAGGCGCGCACGATGGCGCAAGAGTGGCTGGCCGAGGTGCGCAAAGGCGGCGACCCCAGCGCAGCCAAGAACGCCGCCCGCAAGGCACCGACCATGAAGGAGTTCTGCCATACCTTCATGGAGGACTACTCCAAGCAGCGTAACAAGCCCAGCACGCAGCGCGGCTATCAGGGCGTCATAGACCGGTGCATCATTCCGATCATGGGCCGGATGAAGGTTCATGACGTGAAGCGCCCGGACGTGGCCGCGCTGATGAAGAAGCTGGCCAACAAGCAGGCCGAAGCGAACCGCACCTTCGGCGTGTTGCGCAAGATGTTCAACCTGGCCGAAGTATGGGGACTGCGCCCTGACGGCACGAACCCGTGCCGCCACGTCCCGATGTATCCGCCCGGCAAGGAAACCCGGCTCATCGTGGACGAAGAACTAGTGCGGATCTTCCGCCAGTTGGAGCACCTGGAGGCGGAAGGACTGGAGAACTACGTCATCCCGCTGGCGATCCGTCTGCAATTCGAGTTTGCCGCCCGCCGCTCCGAAATCTGCCCGCTCGAATGGGCGTGGGTTGATCTGGAAAAGCGCCGTGTGGTCTGGCCCGACAGCAAGACGGGTGGCATCTCCAAGCCCATGAGCGAGGAAGCCTATCGGCTGCTGTCCACCGCCCCGCGCCGGGAGGGCTGCCCCTACGTCCTTCCATCGCCCAACGATCCGACCAGGCACCTGACCCATGGCGAACACTACGGCGGCTGGACGCGCGTGCTCAAGGCCGCTGGCGTGCCGCACGTCGGCACGCACGGCATCCGCCACCGGGCGACGACCGACATTGCCAACTCGGGCGTGCCAACCAAGGTGGGCATGAAGCTCACAGGCCACAAGACCGTGGCGATGTTTATGCACTATGTTCATACCGAGGACAAGCCGGTGCGGGATGCGGCCGAACTGGTGGCCAATCGGCGGCTGGCGATTACCGGGGCGTCCCGTTCCATGGAGGTGACAGCATGACAAGGAAGACGCCCGTGGCAACGCAGAAACCCGCTGCCTTACCGGCTGGCTATGCCGGCATCCACGGCGGCATCGTGGAACTGCTGGACGCGGCGCGCCAGGCGGCGGCGCGCAGTGTCAACGCGCTGATGACGGCCAGCTATTGGGAGATTGGCCGACGGATCGTCGAAGCCGAGCAGAAAGGGAGGCGGCGGGCCGGTTACGGCGAGCAGTTGATGGCGCGGTTGTCCGCCGACCTGACGGCCCGGTTCGGGCGCGGGTTCAGCCCGGACAACCTGGAGAACATGCGGCGTTTCTTCGTCGCTTACCCCCTTGAGGCAATTTCCGAGACACTGTCTCGGAAATTTGGAGACGGACTGCCCGCAGGGAATTCCGAGACGGTGTCTCGGAAATTCGACCTCTCGGAACTGGCCCAGGTCTTCACTCTGCCGTGGTCGGCTTATGTCCGCCTGCTGTCGGTCAAAGATGACCATGCCCGCCAGTTCTACGAAGCCGAGGCGCTGCGCGGTGGTTGGAGCGTGCGCCAGCTCGATCGGCAGATCGGAAGCCAGTTCTACGAGCGCACGGCTTTGTCCAAGGACAAGGTGGCGATGCTGGTCAAGGGCTCGGTGGCCAAGCCCGAGGATGCCGTCACGCCCAATGACGCGATCAAAGACCCGTATGTGCTGGAGTTCCTTGACCTCAAGGACGAATATTCGGAGTCCGATCTGGAAGCGGCCTTGATCCAGCGGCTGGAAGACTTCCTGCTGGAGCTGGGCGAAGGCTTCACCTTCGTCGGGCGGCAACGTCGGTTGCGCATCGACCAGACTTGGTATCGGGTGGATCTGCTGTTCTTTCATCGCAAGCTGCGCTGCCTGGTCATCATCGACCTGAAGCTGGGCAGCCTGACCCATGCCGATGTGGGGCAGATGCATATGTACTGCAACTATGCCAAGGAGCATTGGGCCTACCCGGATGAGAACCCGCCGGTGGGCCTGATCCTGTGTGCCGACAAGGGCCATGCTTTGGCGCGGTATGCGCTGGATGGCTTGCCAACCAAGGTGATGGCGGCGAACTACCGCACCGTGTTGCCGGATGCGGAGCTGCTACAAAAGGAGCTGGAGAACACGCGGCGTCTGCTCGAATCACGTAGACCGGCATCCCACAATACGCCCAGTAAAAACTAGGGCAGTTGCAGCGTGATGCTGCCAGGCTTAGCTAGCGACGCTTGCTGCGCCCTGGCCACGGCAACTCACCAGTTAATTCTGGTAGGCCGCCATCGTCTTCCACTCGCACGCCGAAGCGGTTCACTTCGATCTCCGGCAGGTCTTCGCGGTCAAACCATAGCAACGAAATAGTGGTGTCAGTGCGTGCGTAGTGCCTTGAAAGTTCCCAGAGATCCAGGCCCTTTTCCCAGTTGTCGAACCATACGTCCTGGGAGACTTCCCCCGTATCAGTTGTACTGTTCCCAGAGGATCTGACTCGATGAGCCACTGAGCCAGCCGGGATCACCGACCTGGGTGATATCCAGGCTCCAGCTTGTCTCAAAGACGTGGAGCGTGCCGCATACCGTACTGCGCCACGCTCCATGGTGACGAAGGCACACGGCACATCGCTGAGACTGGCGAATCTCGACGCAGCCGCGGGAAATGAAGTGCCAAACAAATCGGCCATGCGCTGGATAAGGTCCAAGGAAGGCTCTTCCTTGGGAACGACAGAAAGCCATCGCTGATAAGGCATCAGCAGTTCAGCGGCAAATGTGTCGCAGGCGATCTCGTTGGGATGCCGTTTGGCATAAGACCAGGACGGGACTTCCTCGTGACTCGATTCTAGGTCGAGCACGATATGCGCTATCTCGTGGCAAATAGTGAAACGCTGGCGTTCCTCAGTCTCCAGGGAGTTCACAGTGATTATGTGCTTCCCATTCGGCTTGGTAATGGTATAGCCAGACTCTCCTTCGCCAAGCTCATCTTTCTTGACCTTGGCATTAGCAGCGGTCACATAGGGAGACAGGTCTTCTCGGATGTTAGAAACATCGACTTTCGCAATGAACGCGCGTGCTTTCTGTCTGACATCCGATTCGTCCATGTTCAATCGTCCTCGTCGTCGTCCTCAAGGGCCTTTTTGATCCGGGTAATCAATGTGGCGGGATCAGGCCTTGCGTTACCCCGATGCCTGACGCCGGCCGCCATCGTAAATACGTCGATACCAATAGACGAATCTTGTAGCACAAATTCGACGAGGTTCGGGTCGGCGTCCGCATGGTCAACCAGCCAAGTTACGAGTGCAGCATCTCTCTCCGTCGGCTTAAGAACCTTCAATAGCTTTTCAATCAGGTCTTGGGAGGGGTTTGTTTTTTCGCCAGTTTCGAGGCGGTAGACGTATGCATGGTCCACTGACGATAGCTGCCCAATTTCACGCAGGGAAAGGGTTCTGCGTTCGCGTAGCGTCTTGATAGCGACGCCCAAGCCTGTTTGTGGCATGAGTTCTGATCCTTGCGTTGCGGGGGAAGGCCGTAGCCCTCTGTTGCATCAACCCCACATTCAGTCGAGTCTAAAGGCGCATGTTGCGCAGGTGTTGCGCCAGCGCACATGCTCTGATACATTGTTGTCTAGCCAGACAACGGAGGCAGATTTTACGCCTGCTACGGGTTGGATTGGCTTGGTCTTCCTGTTGTCTGCATAAGCAACGTATTGTGCTACAGCGGGCGACCATTGACAACCCAGCCGGCTGGCTGGGACTTCCATAGTTCCATTGTAGGAGTGCCATCATGGCCGGAAAAAATCAGCATGTTGTTCCTCATCAAGACGGTTGGGCCGTTAAAGGCGCTGGCAACGAGCGGGCGACCTCTGTGCATGACACGCAGCAGCAAGCAATAGATGCAGCGCGGGATATTGCACGCAACCAGAAGTCCGAACTCGTCATCCATCGTCCAGATGGCCGTATACGTGACAAGGATAGCCACGGCAACGACTCCTTTCCCCCGAAAGGTTGAGACGTCATGACTGACATCCCTACCTACCATGTGCTCGCCCTGTCAGGGGGAGGCTATCGCGGCCTTTATACGGCCACGGTTCTTGCCGAGCTTGAAGCCGTGCTGGGCCGGCCTATCGCTTCCCACTTTGATCTGATTTGTGGCACATCGGCAGGAGGGATGTTGGCTTTGGGACTGGCAGCGGAAATCCCTGCCAGCGAACTCAAAGCACTGTTCGAAGACGAAGGCAGCCGCATCTTTGGTTGCCGCAGTCTTTCAAGACGGCTTCTGGGATTCTGGTTGACTGCAAAGCATGATTCGGCAGGGTTGCGAGAAGTGCTGACCGAACGCTTCCAAGGAACCACCGTAGGCGACTTGAAGCATCGTGTTCTTGTACCAGCAGTCAACTACTCGACAGGTCGTGGACAGTTCTTCAAGACGCCTCACCACCCTTCCTTTGAGTTGGATCACCGCATGAAGGTCGTCGATGTTGCGTTGGCGACCGCCGCCGCGCCCGTCTACTTTCCGCTGGCGCGTAACGACCGCGGTGTCTTCGCGGATGGCGGACTGGTAGGTAATGCACCCGGCCTGTTCGGGTTGCATGAAGTCAACACGTTCCTGGCACCGAAACAGGATGCGCGGATTCGGGTTCTTTCCATCGGCACGATGACGATTGGTGCGACTGTCCGTGGCGGCGCCAGCCTTGACCGAGGATTCGGTAAGTGGCGCGGAGGACTCTTCGATCTAGTGATCTCTGCCCAGGAATCGTCCGTGGACTACATGCTGAGACAGCTGTTGGGGAACAACTACTTCCAGATCGACGACAAGGCAACGCCGGATCAGAGCAAGGACGTGAAGGCGCTGGATCGGGTTTCCATTGGCGCCACGAATACGCTCAAGGATCGCGGTAGCCACGCGGCCCAGCGCGCGCTTGGCGATCCTCTTTTTCAACCGTTTCGAGCGCACCAGGCCGGCGCCCCCATTTTCTATCACGGCCCCAACAAGAATGTACCGGAGGCCGCATGCTGAACCTGAGCCCGCTTTTCTTTACCACTGTTGACGACGAATCCTGCATCCATGATGAGCTGGATTTGACGCCTGAACAGCGTACCAGGATCGCCAGTGCACGGACGGATGTCAGAAGCTGCCTACGCACGGGCATTCCTCGTGTGATGAGAGCTGGCGGATACACAGAAGACGTACCGCAGCCGCGCTTCTTTACGCAGGGGTCGTGGGCATACAAGACGCTGAACTCGCCGGCACAACGTCCGCAGCAGGCGGATGTCGATGATGGTTGCTATCTACCAATGAGTTTCGTCTCGCAGACGCAGCGCCCCAGCACAGCGGCAACAGTTTTCTTTACTGCTGCGGAAGAGGCGTTAAGGCCGCTGGTCGAAGAAAAGGGGTGGAAGCTTGTCACTGACAAGCCGACTTGCATTCGCATTGTCATTGCTGCCTATGCCCACATTGACATCCCACTATATGCCATCCCCGATCAGGAGTTCGTGAATCTGGCAGAGGCCTCAATGAGGCGATATGGCTACGACTCGGTGATGGATGCCATTATCAAAGCGGAGCGAGATGCGTGGACGGCATTACCGCGCGACAAGGTTTTACTTGCCCATCGTGAATGCAATTGGATGCCCTCTGATCCTAGGCCTGTAAAGGAGTGGTTCCTGGGCGAAGTGGAAGCTAAGGGGGAGCAGTTCCGCCGCGTGGTTCGTTACTTGAAGGCATTCCGCGATTGGAGGTGGTCCAGCGGCGGGCCCTCTTCGATCCTGCTGATGGCCGCCGCAGCCCCTCTATTTGAAAAGCGTGATCGGCGCGACGACCTCGCGTTGCTGGATGTCGTCGTGGCACTGCCGGCCCGGTTGCGTGCGGGGGTGAACAACCCCGTGGATGAATCCGAATCGCTTACGGCACGGCTGGGCAAAGCCGGTGTCGAAGAAGCCGCAAAGGCGTTCGAAGAATTTGAGAAGGTCCTTCGCGGCGCAACCGACGCCAGCAGCCCTTCACAAGCTTGCATCTGGATGCAGGGCGAATTCGGCCCGCGTTTTCCGAATGAGCCGGATCGGGTCAAGGTGGTATCCATCGTCGCCACCATCGCCGCCGCTCCCGCCGCCGCTGGTCCGAGCGAACTCGTCGGACGAACGAAGGCCGGATGAGCGGCGCCACAGCGGTCGCAGACGTGATCGAGGCCTTCGAGCAGCAAGGCTTCGTGTTTGTTGGCAAGACGGATGACGGCTGGTTCAAGCTGCACGGGTGTTTGAACCCACCCGGTGCGGGCAAGGGTTGTCCGTGCGAAGTCCAACTCGACCCCACATTCTTTGACTTGCCTCGCATCCGGCTGCTGGAAATCCCCTCCGAACTGCCGGCTGCGGTTCCTCATCTTGGCGCAGATGGCGTTCTTTGCTATCTCGCCAAGGGCACGGTCGTCCTGGACATCTACGATCCTGTCGGACAGTCGCTGGCATGCCTGCAACACGCGGCCGTCTTGTTCGGGCAGATCCTGAAGGGAGAGATGATCGAAGATCTCGCGGAAGAGTTCTTCGCCTACTGGCACGGTGGGCTTTGCTTCGTGGACATGCAAGGCGAGGATTTGGGGCGGCAGAACTGCATCGTCGCGCAGGCCAATGGGAATCCCTTGTGGTTCATCACCGACAACGAAGATCGAACAACAGAAAAACTGAAATCGCTCGGCTACCAAGTCACCGATAGAACGGTGCTGACTTACCGGGTAAAGACGGGTGCTCAACCCCGTCCTCTGACCAGCCATTGGCCTCCTGAAACAGTGAGGGATATCTTGGCGTGGCAAAGCACCCTTGACCCTCGGTGCCGGCGCAAGATTCACGAACGCATCAAGGAAGGAGAAAGGAAAAAGGCCAACGGCGTTCTGATCGTCATTGAATCCCCGTTGATGACGTATGGCTTCGTGGTTCTCTATGACCGCCAACGTCCTGTGCAAAAGAGCAAGCTTGCAGATCGCAGGGATTCCAGCTATGGATTGAAGGTGATACCCATCTCAGTGGTCAGAATCGACGATCGCTACCTTGCCCAGCGGAATATGCCTGCGTCCAAGACACTTGCAGGCAAGAACTTGGTCGTCGTGGGATGCGGAACGATCGGTGGATATCTGTCCGACATGCTGGTCAAGGCCGGGGCGGGTACGTGCGGTGGAAAACTCACGTTAGTGGACTTCGACTGCCTTCTCCCGCAAAACATCGGGCGTCATCGCTTGGGATTTCCGGACCTGCTGTCGAACAAAGCCGAGGCCATGGCGAAGGAGCTTAAACGCTTGGCGCCAGGGGCCGAGATTCGTTCTCTTCCCGTAGATGTCAGGCAGGCCCAGCTGGGAGAACTGGACCTTCTCATAGATGCCACCGGGGAAGAATCCCTTGGGCACTGGCTGTGCGGCCACTATCTACCGCCTACGCCCATGCTTTCGGTCTGGATAGAAGGGCCGGGTACGGCTGTCCGCGCACTATTGAGAACGCACGCATTTGGTGCTTGCTACCGATGTCTTTGGCATAGCAATAGAAGAGGTGAACTCCGCTCCACTGTTGATCCTCTTCCTGCCATCTTAGCGGGGCATGGATGTGAGGGCTTATACGTGCCGTTTCCTGCCTCGGTGTCGGTGCATGCCGCCAGCCTGGGCGCAGAGATGGCGCTTGATTGGGTTAACGGCGTCCATTCCCCCGCACTTCGAACAAGGGTCATCGACCGTACCCAGCAATCTGCCACGCCCGACTGTGATCCGTTGCGGAACCCGGAATGTCCTGTATGCAATTCATGAGTTCCTGGGCCACTGGCGACAGGAGGACGCTGCTGCATTTTACGGATTCCACACTGGAGACTTTTTTCCAGCATATTCAGGTTATTGATACCGCCTGTGAAGCTGGTGGAATTCTACTTGGTTCGGTTCATGGGGCTCACATGATTATCGAGGAAGCGACGGCCCCTACGGAATATGACAAGAGATTCAGATGTCTATTCGAGCGGATGCCCTTTGGTCACGAATCTATTGCCCTGGCGCGATGGACGGCGAGTAACGGGACCATCCGCTACTTGGGCGAATGGCACACTCATCCAGAGGATCATCCTCACCCTTCTGATCTGGACAGATCGGAATGGAACCGCTTATCAGCGAAGCGTCGGGACAAGCGGCCAATGATTGCTGTCATCGTCGGACGAAAATCTCTATACGCCGAGTTGGTGCCGAAATCAGGCCGAGGTTTGGTACTCGCTCCCGTGGAGTAGCGCGCAATCAATCCAGTGCGTCCCGGCGTGCCGCCGTCGGATTCGCGGGCTGCGCCCCGCGCTTCGTACCGAATCGCGGCCATCCGGCTTTGACCCCTGACGCCTTCGGCCCTGACGGTCCTGCGCGCTCCGCTTGCACAAACGCGAGTGTGCATTGGGCGGGTGTAGGCGGTCTTGCTGTTCCCTTCACCGTATCACGGCGTTCTCGCCGTCAAGGGCTGCGCGTGCTTGCACGCTTGCGGCCTGTCGGCCGTCCTCGACCCCTGACTGCTTGCGCTGCGCCGTGCTCGCCACGGTTCCGGGCAATTCCGCCCGAGCAACCGGAGCACGATCATGTCGCAACTGTCCTTTTCCTCGTTCGACTCCTCGCTGATGGTGCGTGACGCACAGGGCCGCTACCTGCTGGCGACTGCCGAGCAGATTCTTGAGGCCGCGCGCCAGGCCATCGAGCGCAAGATGCAGCGCGGTACGTCGTTCACGTCGCCGGCGGTGGTCAAGGAGTACCTGCGCGCCAAGTTGGCTGGCTTCGAGCATGAGGTGTTCGCGGTGCTGTTCATGGACACGCAGCATCGGCTGATCGAATACGCCGAAATGTTCCGAGGCACCATCGACGGTGCATCTGTGTATCCTCGCGAACTGGTCAAGGAGGCGCTGCGGCTCAACGCGGCGGCGGTCATCGTTTCGCACAACCACCCGAGCGGTAATCCCGAGCCGAGCATTGCCGACAGGACATTGACCCAGAGGCTGAAGGAGGCATTGGGGCTGGTGGACGTGCGCGTGTTGGATCACATCATTGTCGCAGGCACCACCACCACGTCCTTTGCCGAACATGGCCTGATCTGATCCAAGGGGGCTTCGGCCCCCTTTTTGCTGCGCCGTGCTACTCGGCTCCGTTGCGCTCACGCTGACGGAGGCGCTTCACGTAGGCTTCGTCCACCAGTTCGTCGGGGCCGAGATCCAGAGCGCAGTTCGCCAATGAGGCCAATGTCCGATCGGTCAGCTTGAACGCCCTTGGCAGTTGGCCGTAGTTCTCCGTGCTGTTTTCCTCGATCGAAGCGAACAGTGCCTTGAAGAAATCGGCCTTGGAGGGACGGGTCGCCGCAGTGGCGGCGGCCGTCAGTGGGTCTGTGGCCGCCATCTCCGCCTTCTCAGCATCCGATGCCAGTTCGCGCATGAAGTCGCCCAATGAGGGCCAATACTTCAGATCGAACTGGCCCCGGAGGGCATCAAGCTTCTCTTGTACGTATGACTGGAACAGGTGGTTGTTCTGGGATGCAGCCTCGATCACGTCTCCAACGTGATAGTGGGTTTCGCTGCTGAAACCTGAGGTGTTGTGCAGATCGCTGCGTTGATCCAGAAGTTCTGCCAACTCAGTCGCTTTCCTCGCGATTTGCTGATTGACGTTGGTGAGGTCGTTGCGGGCGGTGCGCGCCTTCAGCATCTTCTGTGGATTCCAGAAAGCGGCAGTGCTCAAAATGAGGCCGAGAAAGACCTGGAGCGCCGGCGGGCGGGCGTGGAGCTTTCCATGCAATTCATCGTAGGCATCTTTCAATTCGACGCCACGCGCCAGCAGTCGATTCGCGACCGCGTTCTCGCTGGGCAGGATGTGGTGCTCGATGTTGTACTGCTTCCCCTCCAGGAGGAGGTCTTCGCAGACTTGCTGCGGATTCACGGTTTGAGACGAACTCACGGTCTGTCCTTGATGTTTTAGACGTTTCACAGCGTATTAAACCCTGCCGGATTTGTCGGTACCCGAGCGACGGTGGATGAACCGGCTCTGAGGTACCCACGCCAATGCAATCCGGGCGTCCCCGACCCCCTGGGAGATAGCCGGTCGCGCTGTCGTGCGCGTGGCGCATCGAGCCGCCTACGGCGTCTCGCCCCTGACGGGCTTCCATCGTTCCCTCGCTCCGCTCGGCTGACGCCTACGGCCCGGCTTCCTAAATCCGGGCCTGCGCGCTTCGCTTGCGTGCGGTTCGGCACACAGGGACGGCCGTTGCCATGTCCAGCCGTCTCCCCTGACTTCATCACCTTCTCCGCGACCGTAGCCCGCTCCCGTGTGCCGTCAAGGCGCGCAGGGCCGAGTCCTCGGCTGCGCCTGCGGGCCGCACCAACCCTGCGCTTGTCTCCTTGACGCCCCCCGTCCGCGCGCTCCTTTGGCCGCGGGCGATGAACTCAGGAAAGACGGTGGCAACAGGGCCAACCGGGTTCCTCGTGCCAACCGCACAGAACAGCCGAAAGGCTGGGCTCCGAATCTAGGAATCCGGTGTGCGGTTTGAACAGCAAACCCTTTTTGTCAGGAGAAATGAAATGCAACTCGCATCCCGATTCGCTTCCCGCTCACCCTCGCTGCGCAGCGATTACCCGCTGACAGATGACCAGATTCACCGCGTAGCGCCGTCCATCTTCGCGGACGCGCCGCATGAAAGCCGTTCGCAGCGGTACGCCTATATCCCCACCGCCGCCGTGCTGGCCGAGCTTCGCAAAGAAGGTTTCCAGCCCTTTATGGTGACGCAAACCCGCGTGCGCGATGAAGGCAAGCGCGAGCACACCAAACACATGCTGCGCCTGCGCCACGCGAACCAGATCAACGGCGCGGAGGCTAACGAAATCGTGTTGCTGAACTCCCATGACGGGACGAGCAGCTATCAGATGCTGGCCGGCATGTTCCGGTTCGTGTGCAGCAATGGCCTTGTGTGCGGCGACACCGTGGCCGATGTGCGCGTGCCCCACAAAGGCGACGTTTCCGGGCACGTCATCGAAGGCGCTTACGAAGTTTTGCAGGGCTTCGAGCGCGTGAAGGAATCCCGCGATGCCATGCGCGGCATCACGCTGGGCGAAGGCGAAGCCGAAGTGTTCGCCCGTTCCGCGCTGGCCTTGAAGTACGACCCCACCGACAACAGGCCCGCGCCCATCACCGAATCGCAAATCCTGATGCCGCGCCGGTTCGACGACCGCCGCCCGGACTTGTGGAGCGTGTTCAACCGCACGCAAGAAAACCTGACCAAAGGCGGATTGCATGGCCGCAGCGCCAACGGACGCCGCCAGCAAACCCGCCCGGTGCAGGGCATTGATTCCGATGTGCGCCTCAATCGCGCCCTCTGGATGCTGGCCGATGGCCTGCGCCAGTTGAAAGCCTGATTCCCCACGCGGCAGGGGCAGGCAGCAGCCCTTGCCGCTTTCTTCGCTGCTGCATCCCTGAACCGATAGGAGTTATCACCATGAACGCTGTTACCACTACCGAAGCCCGCGCCATCCAATCCCCCGCACTGGAAGCCGCCGACCCGACCAAGAACCTGATTTTGGTTCCGCTGTCGCGGCTGGTGTCGCGTCCTGTTGGCCGCAACGTGCGCAAGACCCCGCGCATGTCCATTCCCGAACTTGCCGCCAGCATCCAGCGCGTGGGCCTGCTGCAAAACCTGATCGTCATTGCCGCCGCCGATGGTGAGCATTACGAAGTGGTGGCCGGTGGCCGTCGCCTTGCAGCGTTGAAGCTGCTGGCGAAGAAGCGCCGTATCAGCAAGGAATGGGACGTGCCTTGCCTGCTGGTGGCCGATGGAACCGCCCGCACGGCCAGCCTCACCGAGAACGTGCAGCGTGAAGCCATGCACCCGGCAGACCAGTTTGAAGCCTTCGCCGCGCTGGTGGCCGAAGGCCGACCCATCGAGGACATAGCCGCCGATTTCAGCGTGTCCCCGCTGGTGGTGCAGCGCCGCTTGAAGCTGGCGAACGTCTCGCCCCGGCTGCTGGGAGACTACCGCGCCGAAGCCGTGAGCCTTGACCAGTTGATGGCCCTTGCCATCACCGATGACCATGCCGCGCAGGAAGCCGCTTACTATGACGCACCGACATGGCAGCGCAACCCTTCCCAATTGCGTGACCGCCTCACCGAGCGTGAGATTGACGCCTACCGGCATCCGCTGGTGCGGTTCGTCGGGCTGGACATTTACGAAGGCGCAGGCGGCGGCATCCGTCGCGATCTGTTCGCGGAAGGCGACGCAGGCGTGTATCTGACGGATGCCGCGCTGCTGGAACGGCTGGCGCAAGACAAGTTGGCAGGCATCGCCGTCGAGGTGAAGGCCGAAGGCTGGGCGTGGGTGGATGCCACGCCCGCCGTGACCCATGCCGACCTGCACGCTTTCCAGCGTGCGCCGAGGGAGCGCCGCGAACCGACCAAGCGCGAAGCGTAGCGTATCGAGAAGCTGCAAACCAAGCTGCACGAACTGGCCGCAGCCGTGGATGAAGCGCTGGACACTGACGACGAGGAAAAGGCCGACGCCTTGCAGGAGGAAGGCGAAGCCGTGGGCGAGCAGTTGCAGGCGCTGGAAGATGGCTTGCAGGACTACGGCGCGACCGTGAAGGCCGCAGCCGGTGCCATCGTCACTATCGACCGCAGCGGCGATGCCGTGGTGCATCGCGGGCTGCTGCGCGAAGCCGAAGCCAAGGCGCTGCGCACGCTGGAGCGGCTGCGGCAGGGTTTCGGCAGCGAAGCCGAGAACGACGACGAAGGCGAGGACGGAGACAGCGACGGGCAGCCCAAGACCACCGCCATGTCCGACAAGCTGGCGCAGCGGTTGAGCGCCCACCGCACCGCCGCGCTGCAAATCGAAGTTGCCCGGCATCCACAAGTGGCGCTGGCCGCGCTGGTGCATGGCATGGTGCAGACCGTCTTGCAGGGAAGCCACTACGGCCCCCGTCATGATGCGTTGCCGCTGGGCGTGAGCCTCAAAGCGCAAGACCGGCTGGAAGGCATCGCCCCGGACATGCCGGATTCGTCCGCCGCCGTGACGCTGCGCGAATTGCAGCAGGTAGCAGGCGAAGCCTTGCCGGAGGACAGCGCAGAACTGTTCGCCGTGTTGCTGGCGAAGTCGCAGGATGAACTGGTGCGGCTGCTGGCGGTATGCGTGGCCGTTACGGTGGACGTGGTGACGCCCCGCGCCACGTCGCACCAACCCGGCGCGGAACTGGCGCAGGCCGTGGGGCTGGACATGGCGGCATGGTGGAAGCCCACCGCTGACGGCTATTTCCGGCATGTGCCGAAAGCTGCGATTCTGGAAGCCGTGGAGCAGTACGCCCCGGCGCACGTTACCCGGCTGGCAAAGTTGAAGAAAGGAGACATTGCCAGCGAAGCCGAACGGCTGGCGGATGGAACCGGCTGGATGCCTGCCGTGTTCAAGGCCGAAGGCCCGCAGGAGGTGGAGCCAAAAGAAGACACGGAAGCCAGCGCCGCCCTGGTGGATGAACCGGCCGAGGCATTGGCCGCCTGACGCTCACCGCAGACCTGCGCCCCGGCTCGGGCCGGGGCGCTTCGTTGCAAGGAACCAGACCATGCCCACGAACACCAGCACGGCGACAAGAGCGCTGCGCCCGCGATTGCGCCGCCGGTGTCGAACACGCGCGGCGCGTAGGCGTTGAAGAATAACCACCACTCAAACAGCTTCCAGTGGTGGTAGATCGACGTGCCAAGGAAGTCGAACCAGGGCTGAAAACCGACGTGTTCCCGATGCGGCGGGCAGCAAGATTTAGATCTTCCAGTTCGCCGCCCGCAGCCGTCTTTGTCCAACGTAGTGTGGGCGATTCGTCAAATTCAAGATCAGTGCGACTGCGGCTGTGGTGAACTGGCCTCTGGTGTCAACGTGTACATCGCCGTAGCTCTTCGCCGAAAGCTGAAGCTGCGCGCAGAGACTCACGACCTTCTCACTCGTGAATGACACCTTGATCTGATGCGCAAACTCGTTGCGCACCTTTCGAATCAGATCGCACTCCTTGTACTCGACTTCGGACAAAAGGCCCAAGGCGAACGAGGAGGCGATGCGTGCGGAGAACGTGCCAAGCGGCGCGTTGAAGCCATCGAGCAGAGCTTTGCTTCCTTTGTTTGGAATGAGGAATGCCTCGATGATCCGACCGAGTTGCTCATCGAGCATTGCCGCCGCAGCCAATGCAGTTCCGCGCTCTGTCTCTTTGTTGAAGTCGGCAAGGAAGTCCATGAAGCCGCTGAGATGCGGATGAGTCTCTGAAAGTGGCTGGGTTAAATCGTTCATGGCCGCCACTCAGTAGCGCCGAAAAAAGCTATGAATATCGGGACGAACCTCAAGAGCCAAAGTCAGCACAGCCATTGATTGGCCGAGAAGCACATCGTCTCTTTCAGAGCCTTCAACAAAATCCGCATGACCGGCGCCGCCGTCTTGATATTTAGCGCCGTGGGCAAGATTGTTTCTCGCTCGGCGAATCGCAAGAAAGAGATCAGCCGTGTTCTTGACGGCGCCCGTGTCCTTCCATCCAAGCGTTCCATCGGCGAGCTTCACTTGCTTTTTGGGTGGCTTGCCAATTAAGACGGGGGCAATTCCTTGGGCGATGACATCACTCAGGAAGTCGGGGCCAAGGTCTCGGGCAAAACCATCCCAGTCAGGATCGACCCTGTCATCGTTGCCAATGGCATACTGCCCAGACCTCTTCAGCGCGCACTCGAATCTTGAGAAAACGATGAAGAAATCAATAGCCAGCTTCGGTAGCGCTGCCTCAAGGGCTTGTTCGACCAAACTCATACTTCCCCCAGTAAGTTACTCATTCGTTATGACGATTGGACCGTCCACTCAGCACCGATGCTAACCATGCCGAGAACATCACGTTGTCCTTCTTGACGTAGAAACTGATGTAGCCACCATCTGTTAGAACGGGATAGGCCCGCGTGAGTCTATTTTCTGTCAGTGCCTTGTATAACTTAACTCAGGTACATTGAGCGCGTCGGCGCGAAGCGCTGCCGGGCTTTGCGAACTGCGCCCCCATGCTGACTTCGCCGTCACGGCCATTCGGCTTTAATCCCTCACGCCTTCGCGCCTACGGCGCTGCGCGCTGCGCTTGCCTCCGGGGGAAAGCCCTGCGGGCTATCCCAGCCGCGCGATGCTTGGCGCCCCTCGATGCAGCCGAACCGGCATGTGCCGGATCGGCCCGGCCAGCGCCCCGCCGCAATGGGCGGGGCTTGTGGGGCTACGCCCTAGCTTGCTGCCGCAGGTTGCACGAAAGCATGCCGTCCTCGACGCTGGCGGTTCGTCGCCTGGTCGTCACGAAGGACGGTTCACCGACACGCCGCCCAGCCCTGCAATGGAGCTTCCACGCCACGCCTCATGCAAGAGGCCACCTGCAACGTCAGGGGCGCTTTCACCTTGTCGCTGGGTGTTGTCCTGGCTCGTGTCAGGGCGCAGGCCGGTGAAGCCGTCGCGCGGGGATGCCGAGTCGGCCATGTCTCCATTCGGGAGCGGGCGGCCAGTACGTCCTTGTGTTGTTGTGAATCCTGGCGGTGGCACGGCTGCGCCTTGGGCTTCATGGCCGCAACCTTGCAGCGAAAACAATTTCCCCCTGCGCTGCGCGCATTCCTCGCGGGACAAATTCTTTTCGCTTCCAGGTTCTCCACGGTGTTGCGACCGCTGCGCGGTGCGGCCAGCCCATCCCCCGCCGGACGGATTACAACAAGGACGCACTGGCGCGACCTTGTTCAACCCGAAAGGAGAAATCATCATGGCTAACATCGGCACCTTCACCGCAGACAAAGATGGCTACACCGGCACGCTTCGTACCCTGACGCTCAACGTCAACGTCAAGGTCAAGCTGGTTCCCAACGACAAAGGCAGCAGCGAGAATGCCCCTGACTTCCGCCTGCAGGCCGCCAGTCACAACATCGGCGCGGCGTGGAAGAAGACCAGCGAGGCCGGACGCGAATACCTGTCCGTGACGCTCGACGATCCTTCGTTCCCGGCGCCGATCTATGCCCGCCTGATCGAAGGCGAGAGCGGCACGCACGATCTGATCTGGTCGCGCACCAAACCGCAGGCGGCATAACCGCCGCAGCGCCCCGCCCATCGCGGCGGGGCATTTCCTGCATCTGACTACGCTTCGATAGCCCGAAGACGGCTTTCGGCCTCGGCCATCAGCACTGTCGTGCTGCATTCGAGTGCGCCTGCGATCTTGAAGATGAGCGACAGCGTGGGCTGGTGCTCGCCACGCTCGACCTTGCCCATATGGGAACGCTCGACGCCTGCTAGATTGGCCAGCGTTTCCTGCGCGATGCCGCGCTCCGTGCGCAGCGCACGCACCGCCGCGCCGAAGGCCTGGGCCAGTTCGGCGTCAAAGGTGGTGGTGCCGGCCGGTCGGCCGCGCTGGACGGTACGCTTCTGCATAGACAGAAGCGTCGATCTACAGCACAATTAAAACCACGTTATATTTAACTCATTCATTCGTTTCACCTGTTTTGTGTCTTTACTGAAATCCGCATCGGCGGCTTTCTTCAAAAGCGGAGAACCTGATTCGTGCCTTTCCTGACTTCCGCACATGCGCCTGTGTGTCTTTGCGCTTCTGTGGCAGTGTGGGTTTGCGCATCTGCGCTTGCGTGGGAAGGCAGGCAAGCGGCAATGCGGATTCGGGTATTGGTAAGAACACAGCCATGACGATGCTCATCACCGACGACGACCGCATCCGCTTGCTGGCCAATGGCCAAGCCTGCGCTGACGGGCAAGAAACCGATCCACTGCCGGTTGTTCGCTTGTTCACGCCAGATGCGCACCTGACCTGGCTGCTGGCCGCGCTTGACCCCGCAGACGGTGACACCGCTCATGGCCTGATCTACCTGGGGCTAGGCATGCCTGCCCTGGGCACGGTGAAGCTGTCCGATTTGGCATCCATCGTCGGCCCACGCAAGCAGCCCGTGATGCGTGATCGCTACTTCCAGTCGATGCGGCGATTGTCGGAATATCTGCGGCTGGCCGAGGAAAACGGCTCTATTCCAGACTGAATAGCCACAGCGAAGCCGGGCACATTCAGTTTATTTTGGTCTGGTCTGTGACCTGTACGGTCTGAATCGGCACTCTTGCACCGAAGCGGTGCGAGTCTGCTGCAAACAGTCATGATCTTTGGCGCGGGCTGCGGCACGGTATCCGATGCCGCGCACCATTTTCGGGTTGCGCGGGTCGTCGCATTCGGACGAACCACGCAACGCTTTGGAGCCAATCGGTCTTGACACTGCCAGTTTACCCGCCATCCATGACGGTTTACCGATGACGCCGTAGTTTGCCTTCTTCACGCCCGTGGCGACGTTCCTGCTGTCCGACAGGAGGTTGCGTCATGGCAGACCCGAGCGCCGAACACCACGAGCATTGGTATCCGACCGCCGCGTATCTTTACACGCTGCATCTCAATGGCCCAGCCCTGGCCTGGGAGTACCTGCGCCGCAATCCTGATTACCGGCTCGACTGGCTGCGCCGTCGCCGCAGGCCAGATGCTGCCGAGCGCTGGGGGCTACGCCTGCTGGAAGACCCGGCGCTGGATGCGCGGGACGCGCACCCGACCTGGTTTCCCGATCACGACGCCGTGGTGCAGCTCTACCCAGACGCCGACCCGCCGCCCGATGCGATGGTGTTCGAGTTCTGGCGAATTCCAGGCACCAAACATCTGATCCACGATGGCAAGCGTCTGGTGCTGATGGCGCGATGGCCGGGGTGCTGCCTGCGCTTCGCGCTCGGGCCGGGCCTAGAGGACGGCATGGCCTACCTCTACGCCACCCGCGCCTGCGCCACGCCCTGCGCGCGCTATCGCACGCTGGCGGCCGAGCTGGACGCCCTGGCCGCCGCCACGGTTGGCGTGCCTGCGGCGACGGCCCGTTCCCGGCCCACATCCGCCGCGGTGCTGGAGTTGCACACCTTGCAGGCGCTCGACGCGACCATGGCGGGTGCATCCTTGCGCGAAGTGGCCGAAGGGCTGTTCGGTGTGGATGCCATCGTGGCTGACTGGCACAAGGACAGCGCCTTGCGTGCCCGCGTGCGGCGGTTGATACGGCGTGGCGAGGCGCTGATGCTCGGCGGCTATCGCAGCCTGGCACAGCTTCCGCCAGTTGCATCGTAGTAAGGGGGACGTTTTGCGCACCCTGCAATTCGTCCCTTAGCAAGAAGCCTGAATTTCTTGAAAGTGCCTCTATCCGGCCGCGTGGTGTGGCCGGGCTTGATGGAGGTACTTCCCATGCGTCCTGCTCCCTTGCGGCCTGCCGCCGCTGCTGTCGCTGCGCCCGCGCAGCCCCAACGCTATCTCACCAACGACGAAGCCGCCGACTACCTGCGCCTGTCGCCGCGCACGCTGGAGAAACAGCGCGTGATGGGCGGCGGCCCGAAGTTCCGTAAGTTCGGCCGCCGTGTCATGTACGCAGTATCCGACCTCGATGCCTGGGCCGATGCGCGCAGTTTCGATGCCACGTCCGACCCGGAGTACGCCGAGCGCCATGTGGGTGACTACCGTGATCGCCGCTGATCGACGGCTCGACGGTGGCCACCGCCATGTCCAGCCCATCGCTGCCCCTGCGGCAGCGACCAGTGCAGCAGCGCGAACAGCTCGGCCTGTTCCGTGCGCTGCCGGGCGACATGGCGCCGCGCGACAGCCAGGACTTGATGGCCTATCCGTTCTTCTCGCTGGGCAAGTCCAAGCGGGTCAAGCCCATCGACTTCCGCGCGGGAAACGTGACGATCCGCGTGGAAGGCACCCAGGAACACGGCATCGCCACGATCTGGGATGCCGACATCCTGATCTGGGCCGCCTCGCAGATCGTCGAAGCAAAGGATGCGGGCTTACCCACGTCGCGGCTGATGCGCGCGACACCCTACGAGATCCTGCGCTTCATCGGGCGGGGCAAGTCGCTGCGCGACTACCAACGCCTCAAAGCGGCACTGGATCGCCTGCAATCGACCACGGTGGCCACGTCCATCCGCGAAACCACGGGAAGGCGATTGCATCGCTTCTCGTGGATCAACGAGTGGAAGGAACTGGCCGATGCCAGCGGCACGCCGCTGGGCATCGAGCTGATCCTGCCGGACTGGTTCTACGCGGGCGTGGTGGACGCCGCCCTGGTACTGACCATCGACCCGACGTACTTCCGGCTCACTGGCGGCATCGAGCGGTGGCTGTACCGCCTGGTGCGCAAGCACGCCGGCCGGCAGGAGCACGGCTGGCAGTTCGACTTCCAGCACCTGTACCGCAAGTCGGGCAGCGTGGCGCGCTTCTACGACTTCGCCGCCGACCTGCGCGCCCTGGTGGCGCGGCAGTCGCTGCCCGGCTACGTCCTCGGCATCGAGCGGATGCCTGGCGAGAAAACCGAACTGCTGATCTTCCGGCCCGTGCCGCCCACGGCACGGGGATAAGTCTGGGAAAACCTGTTAATTCACTCGTGCTATCAGGCAACAGGAGGCTCGTGCTATCAGGCAACAAATCCTCGTGCTATCAGGCAACAAAATCGGCCGCAAAGCCGCGCCAGCATTGGGTTTTCGCGTCCCTTAACTTCCCTAACAGTAAATACATAACTTTTAGTAGAAGCGCGCCGTTTCGGTGGACAGCCACCCAACGGCACCAAACGCAGGAGCGAAAGACCGGCCTTCCAGCAAGGAGGGCCGCACCATGATCCTCGCTCTGCTCAACCAGAAAGGCGGTGTCGGCAAGACCACGCTCGCCACCCACATCGCGGGCGAGCTGGCGATGCGCGGCCAGCATGTCGTCCTGCTGGATGCCGACCCGCAGGGTTCATCGCTGGACTGGACGCAGCGCCGCAGCCAGCAAGGCTTGCCACGGCTGTTCAGCGCCGTGGGCCTGGCCCGCGAAACGCTGCATCAGGAAGCGCCAGAACTCGTCAGGCGGGCCGATCACGTCGTCATTGATGGGCCACCGCGCATCGCCGCCCTGGCGCGCTCCGCGCTGCTGGCGGCCGAGCGCGTGCTGATCCCCGTGCAGCCCAGCCCCTACGACCTCTGGGCCAGCTCGGAAATGGTTTCGCTGATCCGCGAGGCGCAGGTGTTCCGTCCGCTGCTCCGCGCAGCCTTCGTCATCAACCGGCGCGTCAGCACCACCATCATCGGGCGCGAGGCGCGGCAATCGCTGGCCGAACAGCCGCTGCCCGCGCTGCGTTCGGAAGTGCGTCAGCGCATCGTGTTCGCCGACAGCGTCGCCGCTGGCCGGCTCGCACGCGAGACGGCGCCCGACAGCGCCGCCGCCCGCGAAATCACGGCCCTGGTGGACGAACTGCTGCGGTGGCCGACATGACAGCCAAGCAGCCACCACGCGGCAAGCGCGTCGGCATCGGCGCACGTTCGCCCGCGAATCCGCACGCCGAGGCGTGGATTCGCCAGGGCGATGCCGATGCGCCGGGCAAGGGCGACCTCTACACCGCGCGCCTGACCCTCGACATCACGCCCGCCATGCGGGCGCGCATCAAGGTGTCTGCCTTCACGCAAGGCGTGACCGTGGCCGACCTGCTGCGCGGCCTGCTGGAGCGGGAGTTTCCCGAGAACCACAGGGAGAACACACCATGACGGCATCCGCTTCGCCTGCCGCTGGCGCGGCCAAGGCTGCGCCACAGCCATCATTCATCGTGCCTTCCGGCCAATCCGCCAGCGCGCCGCTGACGCGCGTGGCGCTGGCCTACATCGAGTCCCGTTTCAAGCTCTATCTGCGCTTCGGAGAACCGGCGCGCACGCTGCGGCTCGACCGCTGGCGACGCTGCGCGGTGTTCCTGCCGGGCGCGATGCTCTGCCGTATCCGCTGGCAGGCCAACGACTATGGCACGATCCGCTGGCAGCTCATGGTGATGCAGGTTTGCACGCCACTGGACGCCATACAGCGCATTCCCGGCGTGCAGCCGGGCGCGCGCCTGCTGCTGCACGCTGAAGGCGATGCCAACGTGCGCGCCGTGCTGGAACGCATCGACGCCATCGAGGCGCTGGGCATCGCCGCCATCGACGTGTCGCCCGCGTACTGGCGCACGCTGGGCAATCGTCTTGCGGCTCGCCTTGCGCTGCCCGAATACACCGCCGAGCGGCACGCCGCCTGGCTGGCCGGGAAGGTGCTGCCATGACAGCCCCGACCACCACGGCCAACGCGCCCGCCGTGACGCCGCGTCCTCGCTCACTCCTGCGCGCTCGCATCGTCGTGGCGACACTGGCTGCCATCGGCTTCGCTGCGCTGGCCTGGGCGGCTTTCGTGTCGCCGCTGCCGCGTCTGACCTACAACCCGTCCGACAGCGTGGTGGTCGGCTGGTATCGCATCGACCCGTTCGATCCGCGCACCGCCTCGCTGCCACGTCCGTTGTTCGTGGACAGCATCGTGCTGGTGCCGCTTCCGGCCACGGCCGCCGCGCTCGCTGCGCAGCGCGGCTACCTGCCGACGCGCGTGCCGCTGCTCAAACGTGTGGGCGCGGTCGCGCCGCAACACGTCTGCATCGTCGCCGGTCAGGTACGCATCGACGGCGTGCCTTCGGCCGCCGTGCTGCCTGCCGACCGGCTGGGCCGGGCGCTGCCGTCCTTGCAGCTTTGCCGCCGCCTTGAACCGGGCGAACTGTTCCTGTTGAGCGTGACGAATCCGGCATCGTTCGACAGCCGCTATTTCGGCCCGGTCAGCGCATCCGCCGTGATCGGCGTTGCGCGTCCGATCTGGCTGGAGTCACGCCCATGATGGCCGCCGATTCGCTGCACGTTGCCGTGCATCTCATCGTGCCATCGTGCATGTCGTTCCGGCTGCTGTTGCCGTGTCGTCGCGCATGCAGTGCGAGCGCATCCGCGCCGCACTTCGCACTGTCTCCGGCGCAGCCGTCCTACGTGCAGGCGTCTTGCCTCGAACGCGCCCGGCCTGCGGCCATCGCCGCGTTCGCCGGCGCGCTGGCTGCTCACGCAGCAGCGCCGCCGGGCCGCCGGTGCCTGGAGCGACAGCGGAAGGCAAAGGCGGAAGGCAAGACAAAAGGACGCGGCACCGGGCCGCGTCGAAAGCCTGTCTGCACGTGGGGGTGGCGCGGCACGGAGCGGCTTCGCCGCCGTGCCGCGTTCGGCGCGCGAGTCGCGCCAATGCAGGCATGTCCGCGTGCTTCGCACGACCGGACACGCCAGAGCTTGCAGGGAGAACGGCCATGACTGACCGCTGCGACGAAGATTTCCGGGTGCGCCCCAGCGCCCCGAAGAACCGGGGCAAGGGCCAGGGCCAGAGCTTCGTTTCCAAGGTGCTCAAGCAGGCCGGCAAAGCCAGCAGCGGCAAGTCGGCGGTGCGCCGTCCTGGGGCGGCCGGCACCGGCCAGCGGCCTGGCTCGCGCCTGGGTCGCGGCCATACGGCGGCGCGCTTTGCCGGGGCGAAGCTAACGCCCATGTCGCGGCGCGTGACCATCAAGACCTTGCTGGTCAATCACCAACGGGCCAGTCCGCAATCGCTCGCCAAGCACCTGCGCTACGTCGAACGCGATGGCGTGGGCCGCGACGGCGAGCCGGGCCAAGCCTACGGGCCGCAGACCGACACCGCCGACCTCGATGCCTTCAAGGAACGCTGCGCCGATGACCGCCACCATTTCCGCTTCATCGTTTCGCCGGAGGACGGGGCCGAACTGGACGACCTGCGCACCTACGCCCGGCATCTGGTGGATCGCATGGAAGCTGACCTGGGCACGCGGCTGGATTGGGTGGCGGTCGATCACTGGAACACCGACAACCCGCATACCCACCTGATCGTGCGCGGGCACGACGACACCGGCAAAGACCTCATCATCGCGGGCGACTACATTGCCCACGGCTTTCGCCATCGCGCCGCCGAACTGGCGACGGAGTGGCTGGGGCCGCGCACCGAACTGGAGATCCAGCAGACCTTGGGGCACGAGGTGGAACAAGAGCGCTGGACTAGCCTGGATCGCACCTTGCAGCGCGAGGCCGGCGACGACGGCCGAGTGTGGGTCGAACGCTTCAACGAACCGCACTTGCAGCGCCAGCGCCTGCTGCTGATCGGCCGCCTGCAACGCTTGCAGCGCTTGGGCCTGGCCGACGAGACGCAGCCCGGCTCCTGGGCCATCCATGCCGATGCCGAGAAGACCTTGCGCGCCTTGGGCGAGCGTGGCGACATCATCCGCACCATGCAGCGGGCCATGAGCGGCCAGCCGCGCGAGCTGGCGGTGTTCGAGCCGGGCGACGACGGCCGCACCATCGTCGGCCGCGTGGCTGCCAAGGGGCTGGCCGACGAGCTGCACGACCGCGGCTATCTGGTCATCGACGGCGTGGACGGGAAGGCCCACTACGTCGCACTGAACGCCCGTGACGAGCTGGCGAACTACCCCACGGGCGCGGTAGTGGAAGTGAAGGGTTCGGCCGACATGCGCGCCGCCGACAAGAACATCGCCGCGCTGGCGAGCGATGGTCTGTACCGCGCCGATCACCACCTGGCCATCGAACAGGGCCGGGCCAAGCCCGGACGCGACCCGCAGGAGGTTGTTGCCGCCCACGTCCGGCGGCTGGAAGCGTTGCGCCGGGCTGGCATCGTGGAGCGTGTGGCAGAGGGGCTATGGAAGGTGCCGGACGACCTGGCCGAGCGTGGCCGTCAGTACGATGCGCAGCGCTTGGGCGGCGTGGCTGTGGAACTGAAATCGCACCTGCCCATCGAGCGGCAGACCCGCGTGATAGGCGCTACATGGCTCGACCAGAAACTGATCGGCGGCGGCCGCGGGCTGGGCGACCTGGGCTTCGGTGGCGATGCCAAGCAGGCGATGCAGCAGCGCGCCGACTTCCTGGCCGAACAGGGACTGGCCGAGCGGCGCGGGCAGCGCGTGATGCTCGCCCGGAACCTGCTGGGTACGCTGCGCAATCGGGAACTGGCGCAGGTGGCGAAGAACATTGCCGCCGAAACCGGTCTGGCGCATCGGCCAGTGGCCGACGGGCAGCGCGTGGCCGGCATCTACCGGCGCAGTGTCATGCTCGCCAGTGGGCGTTACGCCATGCTTGACGACGGCATGGGATTCAGCCTTGTGCCGTGGAAGCCGATGATCGAACAGCGGCTGGGGCACCAGGTCGCCGCGACGGTGCGCGGTAGGGGCGTATCATGGGAATTCGGACGCCAAAGAGGGGCCAGTATCTCTTGAAGTGCCGCTTGAGGTCAGAAATACGGTGACACCGGGCATGTCAGACAAGAGTCCTCAAAGATATCCGGCAGATTCTGACGATTCACTCCGAAGTCACGACTCACATTGAGGCCAAGCCCTTAAGGATACGGAGGCTTGACCTGGATGTGATGCTGCATTACAGAGTGTAGCCACCGTCGGCCAAGAAGTCCGCACCGGTCACAAAGGAGCTTTCGTCCGAGATCAGGTACCTCGCCAGTGACGCGATGTCCCCCGGGGAGCCCAGGCGGTTGAGGACAGCGTCCTTGGCCGCCTGCCGATTCATCTCCGGCGGGTTGGCGGCGAGGATGCTGGTATCGATGAAACCGGGCAGAATCGCATTGACGCGGATGCCGTATGGACCGAGTTCCGCGGCGGCCGTTTTGGTCAAGCCGCGTATCGCCCACTTGGTACCGTTGTAGGCGATACACCCACGGATGCCACGGATGCCGCAGATCGACGAGGTGTTGACGATCGCTCCGCCTCCCACCTTCTTCATCTCGGCAGCAGCGTACTTCATGCCGAGAAAGGTGCCTTTCTGATTGACGGCGACCTGCCTATCGAAGGCCTCCTCGGTCGTCTCTTCCAGCGAACCTGGCCGGTAGATGCCAGCATTGTTGATCAGTCCATCCAGGCGGCCGAAGCGCTCAATGGCAGCAGCGATTGCTCGCTCCCAATCCGACGCGGAGGAAACATCGTGGCGGACAAAAATTGCGTGGCCACCAAATGCTTCGGCTGCCGATGTGCCGTTGACCTCGTCTAGGTCGGTGAAGACGACGTTCGCACCCGACTGCGCGAGCAGATCGGCTTCCGCTCGTCCGATGCCATTGGCGGCACCAGTAACAATAATGGTCTTGCCTTGTATAGAGGTCATGATTTGGATTTCCTTGCTGCAGCCGTGCCCGAACCACAGGCGACTCGGACACGGCAGAAGATATAGGCGAGATGTTCGTTACCGGTCTCAGGAAGTACTAGCTGCCGACCACAGATCGACCGGGCCTAGCCTGTCGGCACCCTGGGTATTCAACATCCAGCCCGGGTACTCGGGTGGAAGTGCGCTGACTTCATCGAGCTGGCGCAACTCATCCTCGGTCAGAATTAGGTCGATAGCTGCGAGGTTGTCCTGGAGTTGGTCCAGGCGCTTGGCCCCCATAATCACCGAGGTGACGACTGGCCGGGATAGCAGCCACGCCAAGGCGACGCGCGCCGGGCTGCAACCGTGGGCTTGTGCGATAGGCAGCAGAACGTCAATGATGTTCCAGGCGCGATCTCGATTGACGATCGGGAAGTCGAACTCAGAGCGACGCGAATCGCCAGGCTTCTGATTGTTGCGAGTGAATTTGCCCGAGAGTAAGCCGCCAGCAAGCGGGCTCCATACCAGCAGGCCCATCTTTTCCGCTTCCAGCAGTGGGCCGAGCTCCCGTTCGAGGTCTCGTCCGGCCAGCGAATAGTAGGCCTGCAACGTTTCGAAGCGCGCCAGATTCCGATGTTCAGAGGTTCCCAGCGAACGAGCGATCTTCCAGGCTTGCCAGTTCGAGACGCCGATGTAGCGGACTTTGCCTTGCCGAACCAGGTCATCAAGGGCGCGCAGCGTTTCCTCCACCGGCGTCACCGTGTCGTTGGCGTGAATCTGGTACAGGTCGATATGATCGGTCTGCAGGCGTTTCAGGCTCGCCTCCACGGCGTCCATGATGTGCCCACGCGACGCGCCCACGTCGTTGCGGCCTTCTCCCATTCGACTGTACACCTTGGTCGCGAGAACGAAATCTTTGCGTGCGATGCCAAGATTTTTGAAGGCCTGACCAAGCACCTGTTCGCTGACGCCGGCGGAGTAGACATCGGCGGTATCGAAGAAGTTGACGCCTGCGTCCAGCGCGGCCTTGACGAGATCGTCGGCGTCTTGCTGTCCCGCGGCGCCGATGTGCTTGTAGATCCCGCTACCGTCACCGAACGTCATGGTGCCGAGACACAGTTGGGAAACGAGAAGGCCGGTGTTGCCTAGAGTCTTGTATTTCATGATGGATCTCCAATAGGAATGAAGTGGATGAAAAAGCTCCCCGTAGGGTGGGATTTCTTACGGGTACGTCACGTGTCCGATCTCGCAGTCGGGGAAACGGCGACGCAGCTTTGTCGCCTCCTGCGCCGAGAAGCCGCCGCAAAGTTCGACAACCTGCGTACCTGCACCGGCAAGGTCTTCGATGGCAGCCAGCGCTTCGTCAAAGTCCTCCACACCGATGAATTTCGCGTCGAATGCCGGCGATTTCATGTGTGCTTTGTGCGTGCTCCGGCGGTAGCCGGGTGCCTTGATGATGAAGGCGTACTTGGTCTGGTCCATATCCGAAACTCCAAAGGTGTAGGCAGTTACAGGTCGACTTGGAATTGCTTCCAAAGCGTCATGCGGTCTCGCAAATCGAAGCGCTCCCCGTCGGCAGTGAACGTGCCGTCGCCGTGGTGATGCAGGAAGCGGCGTTCCTTGCGCGAATCGTTGGACCAGGCGGCAACGGCTTCGAGGATGAAGAGCTGGTACTTGTCGACCAGTGTGTCGTCGTGCACGACGCATTCGATGTTGTAGAGGCAGTCGCTCAATAGCGGAGCTTTGATCTTGGCCGGCTTGGAGGTGGCCAAGCCGAAGTGCTCGAACTTGTCCACTTCCGCGCCGCTGCAGTTGCCGACGTCAACGACGGTGCGTGCCAGGTCGGCACCGGGCACCGCGAGAACGCATTCGCCGGTCTCGCGGAGCGTGCCGAAGCTGTGGTCCCAAGGGCCGATGACGCATCCGATCAACGGTGGCGCGTGCTGAACCATCATGTGGAAACCCATGGTCATGATGTTGGGGCGTGCGCCATCGTTCGTGCAGACCATGACGATGGGGCCGGATTCAAGTATCCGGTAGGTCTTGGACGCTTCGATCCGGCGCATCATGGTTCCCTGCTCAGGCCGTTGCTGCTTGCGCTTGCCACGCCGCCGTCTCTTCGCCGCCGTCCGCTGCGGGGATCGGGAAGAGTTGTGCTAGGTGTTCGCGAAGTCGCACGATGTCCTCGGCCACATGCGGGTCCTTGATGACATTGAAGGACGAGAAGGAAGGGAGGACCTCTGCGCCGCAGAACCGGTAGTTGGCGGTGTTGGCAACCATGACGTCATCGACGGACTTTCCCTTGAAGAGGTACTGACCTTCATCGTCGAAAGCGGCGCGCGGGGCATTCCAGGTCAAGGACAGCATGTACTTCTTGCCCTGCATCAGGCCGCCAGTGCCGTACTGCTTGGAGGGGTCGCCCAGGACACGACCATCGTTCACGATCAGAACTTTCTGCAGCAGTCCTGCCGTAAATATCTCGTCGGCATACTTCTTGTAGATCCAAGGGGCGCCAAACCAGTGGATCGGGGTCTGCAGGATGACTACGTCCGCCCACAGATGCTTTTCGACTTCTTCTTGTACGACGTAGCCCTGCTCGATATTCGTCGTTCGGACTTCGTAGCCCCTACACTCCAACTCTTCTTGGATTATGCTGGCCATCGTCTTATTGAGCTCTCCCTTGGAGAATCCCTCATACAACTGAAATGCGTTAATAACTAAGGCGTGCTTCATAACAATCCTCGATAGATGTATTAGTCGAACCGGAGCGTGCGCTGGAGACGCATCACCATTAGTCGTCCAAGTGGACTCGACATGTGATGCCTCCAACCCCAGGAGCCGTGTCTACTATCGGGTAAAGCAGCCAAGTTGAGCTGTCTGTTCTTCCATAGTTAGTGCATAAAAATCCGAATTTTGACCCAACAGATAGGTCAGTGCGAGCAAGCCAGTGAAGACTATCCTCTGCCAAGAGCGTCAGGTACGCCTCTTAAGACAGATTCGGACTTTTATGCATCATTAATCCCTGATCGTGCAGCTCGGTGGATGTGGTGGAGAAGATAATCAACCAGCTCGCCCGCGAGTGCGGCCAGCAGCGAAACTGCCGCACGATGACCATTGCGACTTGCATCGCTTTTATCCATCCGCTTAGAGGATCATCATGAGTAAGAACGAGAAAACATGGCTTGTCACCGGCGCTTCAAAGGGCATCGGTCTGGCGCTTGTGCGCGAGCTTCTGAAAAGCGGCGCCAACGTGGTCGCTACGTCGCGTACATTGACCTCGCTCGTCGATCTGATTGGGCCTGCATCCGATACGTTTTTGCCCGTACAAGTCGATCTCATCGATGAGCGCAGCGTGCAGGCTTGTGTCGCTCAAGCCATCGCCCAATTCGGGCGAATTGATGTGGTCGTCAACAACGCAGGCTATGGTCTGCAGGGCACCATAGAGGGGATATCCGACGAAGAACTGCGTCGTAACTTTGAAGTGAACGTCTTTGCACCAGCCCATGTCCTCCGCCACGTGTTGCCTCATATGCGTCAGCAATGCAGCGGACACGTCTTCAATGTCGGTTCGATTGCCGGCTTTCAGGGCGGGTATGCAGGGTGGGGAATCTACGCGGCTACCAAATTCGCACTTGCAGGACTTACGGAAGCTCTCGCGGCCGAAGTCGCGGAATTCGGTATCAAGGCAACCTTGGTCTATCCGGGGCCTGTTCGTACCGAGTTCCTGTCGTCCGGTTCGCTAGTAGTCGCACAGCACAGCATCCGGGAATATACCGCCGCACAAACATTGCTCGACGTGCATCTGGATGAAATGGCCGGGAAGCAAGCGGGCGACCCGAACAAGCTCGCTTCTTTGATCATCCAAGCCGCAGGTGCGGCTGAGCCCCCCCTGCATCTGTTCGCGGGAAAGATTGCAAACGATCTTGCATTCCAGAAATTGGCAGCAGTGGAAAAGGATCTAACGGCCTGGCGCGAAGTATCTGACGCAACTGATTTCCCTGATTAAGTGCGGTGCATACGGGGGGCGGGCAGGCCTATTGGCCAGTCAAAGGGGAATATGCCCATCCCAAAGACCGCTGAAGATGCGGCGTTATCTCTAGCGCCAGCCCATCTCCAATTCGGATTATCGTCCGCAGTGTTCTCCCACGACCAAGATCGAGGAGTCCGGTTCGCGCTGGGCGTCGAAGCAGGAATGACGCACATCAACGATCATAGTGTTGACGATTCACGCTCAGGCCGCCTTTGGCGGCGAAAAGAACAGTGGTCTTGGGCGCTTCGGTGGTGAGTGGATTCTCCATGAACTAACACGAGACCACTGGGTCACGATCCTGCACAACAAGGGAACTTACCCGTTCCGACAGGTGATTCGGTCTATAGGGACTTCCTGAAGTCCGCTGGCAGACCTGATGTATAGATGGCGGCAACCACGGATAGATCCGCAGGGTGCTGCCGTTATCGAACCCGCCGCAGCCCCTCGCGGCGGGTATTTTTTTCACACAGTCTCCGCAGACACACGTGTGCTTTTGACCGACCACGCCAGCTTATGCGGATTGTAGACCGCGTACCGCAACGTGAGCGCCAGCGGCGTTGCGGGCCAGCGGTCATCCCCCGCCCGTACCTTCCAGACTTGCTGATACGGCACGAAGGCCGTCCCAACCGGGCAGGCCGCGCGGGTTGCCATATTTGAGCGTGCTGACGTGCTGGGCACTTCTCGGCAGAGGTTCTCCTATCTAGATTTCATTTCGTCAGAAATGACTTACTCAAGACGCATCAGGGCCGCTTGCACCCCAAGCATGTTCAGTCGAAAGAAGAAAAGATCGTCTTGGATATCGAGAAGCCGCTTGTTAAGAAAATCAATAACAGTGTTTTATCCGACGGGCTAATTTTTTCCGTCTCCACTTGGCGTAGCCTCTCGTTCAAGGCTCATCGATCATCCGAAACGCCCAATTTTTTGCTTTTACTTAATCTACACTGGAACGGCGTCATGCATATCAATCGCATCTGTAAAATCCTCGGAATCAAAAAGCCGGTTATTCAGGCTCCTCTCTCTTGGCTGACTGACGCGCGTTTAGTCGCGGCTGTTGGTAATGCTGGTGGCCTGGGAGTTCTTGGCCCCAACGCAGGGCTAACTGCCGAGACCGCAGTATCGACACCGGAGGAGACCGCCGAAAAGATGCGCGACGAAATCAGAAAAACAAAAGCGCTCACGGATAAGCCGTTTGGCGTTAACTTGATCCCGACGCCGGAGAACGACATTTGGACTCCGCATATCCTGAAAGTGATGAAGGAAGAGGGTGTCAAAGCGACCCTATACACCGGCTATGGAGAAGGAGCGGTAATTCCCAAATTGTTTGATGAGTTGAAGGAGGCGGGGATCAAAATCATCTACCGCGACCTTAACCCTACGCCAGAAAACACTCGACTCGCCGAGAATGCTGGTGCTGATATTATTGTCGCTACTGGTTTTGACGAAGGTGGTACTCTGCCTGGCACGGCCCTGGGCACCTTCTCTATTGTTCCACTGATCGTCGATGCGGCAAGAGATGTACCCGTGTTGGCCGCCGGTGGAATTTCCGATAAGCGCACGGCGCGGGCAGCGCACGCCTTGGGTGCTAGTGGCGTTTCCGTGGGCTCCGCGTTTATTAGCACCGTGGAAAGCCGCGTTCCTCAATCCGTAAAGGACAAGATTGTCTCTTCCAACGGGCTTGATTTGCTTCTCTTCCGCACAATGCCTGATTACTACCGATCCCTGCCCGGAAAACTGGCGCATAAATTAGTAGAGTTGGATAAAGCGGGCGCCAGCAACGAAGAGCTTGGCAAGCTGATGGGCGGGCTGCGTGGTTTGCGAATTGGTATGCTGGAAGGCAATACTGACGACGGCTATATTTCGCTCGGAACAGGTATTGGAAACATTCGTCGCATCAAGACTGTTGCCGAAGTGGTGGATGAGCTAGCCGTATAACTCATCCGCCTCTTAAGGCGAATTATCCGATCTGACGTTCCGCATTACTGGAGCTGCGAAATTTTCACCCCGTCTTCTACCGCACTCGCTAGGAGGCGGGACAAAGGGGTTTGGATGTTAAGTCATCAAAGGGAGTGCTTCTTGGGAAACCTCAGCAGCGGATGATAGATGCTGCATAGCGTATATAAATCAAACCCTAGTAGCCGCGCCAGTCATCGCTTTGAGCTGGAGACCCTTTCTGCAATGGATGTCGCGAGAACAAGTCTAAGAGTGCCAGGGCGGCTAAGTTTGGCTTTCTATCCAAGTATCGTCGATGCTCACAAATCTCTCCACTAGCCATTCGAAGAAAATTTGAATGTGAGGTGCTAAATGGCTGCGTGTCGGATAGATAAGCGATATAGGGCGGGGCGCAGGTTTAATATCCTCAAGAATCGAAACTAGTGCCCCACTGGCAAGATGTTCATCGACGGCTACGCCGGGGGCTTGGATAATGCCGAATCCCGCTAAACCACACCGAATATACGCTTTCGACTCGTTGGCGCTTATGCTTCCACGGCCGGTATAGGTACGATCTTCTCCATTAATGCTGAAGTGCCATGGCAACGGGCGGTTGCTCATACCAGACACGAAACTTACGCTTCGATGGCTCGGAAGATCCTCGATTGAACTAGGGCTTCCGAACTCCGCAAGGTAGCTTGGCGACGCACAAGTCACCATCACCGCGTTGCCGATCTTCCGCGCCACCATGCTGGAGTCTCGTAGATCGCCGATCCTTAATGCGCAGTCCACCCCTTCAGAAATCAAATCGACCGCACGGTCAGTGACCCCCAGGATGAGCTCAATACCAGGGTGAATTTTGTGAAATTGCATTAATAAATCTATGAACTTCTGCTGTGCGAGTGCGGCAGATATGTTTAAGCGCACCCTACCTGTGGGCGGTGCTCCGGAAGTACCGAACATCGTCGAAATCTCTGATACGCTTCGAAGAATCTCTTCGGCTCGTTGGTAAAAACTCTCGCCCTCTTGGGTGAGGCTGACCTTTCTTGTCGTTCTCTGGAAAAGTCGGACGCCAAGCTTCGCTTCAAGCTCTTGAATGGCAACCGTCACTTGAGGGCGACCAATTTCCATCGCATCGGAGACCTTTGTGAAACTTCCGAGCTCTGCCAATTTCGAGAACACACGCATTAATTGAATAAATTCCATCCATCTCTCGCTTTTTTCTAGAACGAAACAAGGTGATCTGCGTCACTCTATTCCATTAGATTGCTGGAACTGATCCATCTCGCGGTATCGACTCCTGCATTTGCCGATCGAATCTGGTGTTACCTCACGCCTTCATGATCTCAACCAACGCTCTAAGCCCCGCTGATTGATGTTTGCGGCTGGGGAAATAGAGAAACACGCTTTCGTCGACGGTGCACCAATCTTCGAGGCAGCGGCGCAGTCGGCCATCGTGCAGATACGGCGCGGCGCGATCCTCCCAAATGTATGCGAGGCCCAGCCCCCTTGCCGCCGCATCCGCCATCAATTCCTGGCTATCGACCGTCAGGGGACCAGCGACCTCGACCTTCACTATCTCGCCGTCCCTGGCGAACTCCCAGTTGAAGGTGGTCCCGCTCGGAAAAGCATATCGAATGCAATCATGGCCATGCAGATCGTGAGGTGCCATGGGAGGTGGCTTCCTCTCGAAGTAGCTTGGTGAACCGACGACGGTAAATCGGAACTTTGGTTTGATTCGCACCGCGATCATGTCCTGCGACAGACGCTCACCGAAGCGAATACCTGCATCGAAACCTTCCTGCACGATATCGACTAGTGCGTCGGTGGCAACGACTTCCAGCTTCAGCCCAGAGTTGGCGGCCAAGAGTTCCATTGCATCCCCCAACACATAGGGCGCGATCGAGTTTGGAACATTTAACCTGATAGTGCCAAACGGTGTGGCACGGAACGAGTTCAACCCATCCAGGGCGCTCCGCATGTCAGCTAGTGCTGGCTGCAACCGGGCATGCAGCGCTTCGCCCGCTTCCGTCAGAGACACGCTACGCGTGGTGCGATGAAAAAGACGCACGCCCACGCGGCCCTCGAGGCTGCGTATCGAATGACTTACCGCCGAAGCGGACGTCCCCCGTTCCGTAGCTGCTTGGCGGAAGCTCAGGTGCCTTGCGACTGACGCAAATACGGCCAACTCGGCGAGTTCTGCGTTCTCCATTGTTGAGCCTCATTCATCATCGTAACAAGTATTGGCTACTTTATCATATCAATCGAACGCTCCAGAATACCGTCAAAGAAAGGAGAAGGAATCCTGTATTTCGCTTCTTAACGGTCTAACCATTTGAATCTGGAGAAAAAAATGAGCATTCAAATCTCGCCCCGGACGCTTTCCGGGAAGGTCGCGTTGATCACCGGTGCAAGTTCCGGCATCGGCCGAGCTACCGCCATCGAGCTCGCTCGCCGTGGTGCCAAAGTGGTCGTCAGTGCGCGCCGTCATCCTGAAATCGAAGCGCTCGCCGCCGAGATCCGGAACGAAGGTGGTGAAGTGACGGCCGCTGTTGCCGACATCAACATCGAGCAGGACGTGATTGATCTGGTCGCCAAGACGATCTCGGCCTATGGCCGGATCGACGTCGCTTTCAACAATGCTGGTACCGAAGGCGAGTTCACACCGTTCGTGGAGCAGTCGAACGAGGTCTACGACACGATCTTCAATGCCAACGTCCGTGGCGTCTTCTGGTCGATGAAGCACGAGGCGAAGGCCATGCTGGCTCAAGGCGGCGGCACCATCATCAATAACGCGTCGATGGGCGGCGTGATCGGCTTTGCCAACGCCGGTCTCTACATCGCCAGCAAGCATGCAGTACTAGGGCTGACCAAGACCGCATCGATCGAACTGTTCAAGCAAGGTGTGCGCGTCAACGCCGTTAATCCCGGAATCATCGACACGCCGTTCCAGGACCGCATCTGGCCGAGCACTGAAGCGAAGGACGCTTTCGCGGCCTCGACCGTCCCCGGTCGGGCAGGCTTGCCGGAAGAGGTGGCGACCGTGGTGGCGTTCCTTGCTTCCGATGATGCGTCGTTCGTGTCGGGCCACGGCCTGCTGGTCGACGCCGGTTATTCGATCGCCTGATCGAAGACGACCTGCCAGACATCCGACGGTGCTTATCCCGATTACAACGTCATCCCGTTCCGGGATAAGCCGCTGAATACACAAACCTTTTAGGAGAATCTGATGAATCACTTCAAGAAGTACATCCTGGGCGCTTTCGTCGCCGCAACGGCAATCATTTCGTCGCAAAGCGCGTTGGCCCTTGATATCAAGGCAGGGCCTACCGGCGAAGTTGCCCTCGTCGTCAACTTCGACGTGAAGCCGGGCGCCGAAGCTGAGTTCGAGAAGGTTTTCCAGCGCTCAGTCACTTGCTCCCGCCTAGAGCCTGGCAACGTGACTTTCAATGTCCATAAGGTCCTCGGCGCCGAGCGTAGCTATGTTCTCTACGAAATCTGGCGCAACAAGGAGGCTCTGGACAGCCACTTCGAGCGTCCCTATACCAAGGCGCTCTTTGCGATGTTCGAGCGGAACCTGGCGCGTCCGCTCACGGAAGGCGCGGGCGGCCTGCACTTCGTCGCCGACCTCGCCCCGGCGCCGCGCCCAGCGCCCGTGACGACGGACCCCACCTCGGTCGCCGATTGCCGTTGAGCGCAGGGGCGAGCGCAAACGCGAGTGCTGGATATGCCCACGCGCTTTGCCCTGACTAAGGGCTGCAGGATGCCGCTACCTGGTCGGCCCGCAGCGTAACTCCCCTGATTCGGAAGAAAATCATGACCGCACAATCCACCCTCACCACGCCGGCGCCGGCATACGGCGTACAACTCACGCTCATCGCATTTATTCGGGCCAAGCCTGGTCTCGGTGACGAACTGGGACGCCGTCTCGGCGCCCTGGTCGAACCCTCGCGTGCCGAGGCTGGCAACATCAATTACGACCTGCATCGTTCGAATGACGATCCGGATGTCTGGGTGCTTTACGAAAACTGGAAGGCAGAAGCCGATCTGACGTTGCATTTCGAGCAGCCCTACATGAAGGCATTCGTCGCGGCACTTCCCGAAGTGCTGGAAGGTGAAATGGATCTGCGCCGTTGCTCAATGGTCACCAATATCGCCGGATAACCAGCGCAACTTAAAACCTCATTAAAAAGGATCGGAAAAGTGAAGCTCTTTGAACCTGTTGCGCTGCGCGACGTGACACTGCGCAACCGTTTGGTCGTTTCCCCGATGTGCCAATACTCGGCGCAGGGGGGTTATGTTAACGATCATCACCTCATCAATCTCGGGCGATTCGCCATGGGGGGCTTTGGCCTGATCATGGTCGAAGCGACGGCGATCGTTCCCGAGGGCCGTATCACCCATGGCGATCTCGGCCTCTGGTCGGACGATCACATCCCCGGCCTGCGGCGCATTGCGGAGGCGCTCAAGATGTACGGTGCCGTGGCAGGCATCCAGATCGCGCATGCCGGACCGAAGGCGGCCAGCCAGCGACCTTGGCAAGGTAACGGCGCCCTCGATGACAGCGACTTCCAGCGCGGCGAGCAGCCGTGGCCGGTGGTCTCTGCCTCCAACAAGCCGTATGCCGATGGCTGGTTAAAGCCTACGGCTTTGACAAGCGCAACAATGGCCGAGGTTAAACAGGCTTTCGTCGACGCGGCGCGACGTGCCGACGCAGCCGGCTTCGATGTGATCGAGGTGCATTGCGCGCACGGCTACCTGCTCAACAGTTTTCTGTCGCCCGTGACCAACGATCGAAAGGATGAGTACGGCGGCGACCTCGAAGGCAGAATGCGTTTTCCCTTGGAGGTCGTACAGGCAGTGCGGGCGATCTGGCCGCAGGATAAGCCGCTCTTCGTGCGGGTCTCTGCCGTCGATGGCCTACGTGAGGGCATGTCTATCGAGGACACGATAGTCTTCGCCCATCGTCTCAAAGCGCTCAGCGTGGACATCGTCGACTGCTCGTCGGGAGGTATCGCCCCGCGCTACGAGTACCCGTCGAGCTATGGCTACCAGGTTCCCTATGCTCAGAAGGTGCGCAGCGAAGTAGGCATCGGCACCGCTGCGGTCGGTCTGATCGTCAATGGTCGTCAAGCGGAAGCTATCGTGGAAAGCGGCCAGGCAGATCTTGTCGCGATCGGCCGAGAGGCGCTGGCCGATCCGAACTTCGCTCTACATGCCGAAGCCGAACTTGGCACTGTTGATCCCAAAGCCCCATTTGCCTCGTGGCCCACACAGGTTGCCTGGTGGCTTCAGGGGCGGTCGGTACAGATCCAGACATTCAGTGGGCGGTCGTGAACAACGGCATGAGCGCACCACGGCCGAGGCGAGTACTACCTTGCGAAGTATCGTGGCTGCGCTGCCGTCCCGTCGATTGCATGAAACGTTCCTAGACGGACACCGCATTCGTCCGGGAGCGGATCATGTCCACTCGGTCTATCTGGTGCGTGAAGTCTTTGAGCACTTTTCGCGCGCTCCTTTCGGGAACTGCGCTTGATCAATCCCTGGCGCCCAGGCACGGCCTGACTAGTCATCTAAGGCGCCACACATCTTTAAGGATACAGATATGGAGTACGTGAAATTCGGAAGGACGGGAATGGATGTGTCGCGCTTGGTGCTCGGCTGCATGAGCTTTGGCGATGCTTCGCGCGGCGATCACGCCTGGACGCTGGACGAAGCCGCCAGTCGGGAGATCATTAAACAAGCGCTGGAGGCTGGCATAAATTTTCTGGATACGGCGAATGCCTACTCCGACGGTACGTCGGAGGAAATCGTTGGTCGGGCGATCAAGGACTACGCTCGGCGCGACGAGATCGTACTGGCAACGAAGGTATTCATGCGCATGCACGCCGGCCCGAACGGTGCCGGACTGTCACGTAAGGCGATATTCGCGGAGATCGACAACAGCCTGCGACGGCTGGGCACTGATTACGTGGATCTGTACCAGATCCATCGCTGGGATTTCGATACACCGATCGAAGAAACGCTGGAGGCACTGCACGATGTGGTGAAAGCAGGTAAAGCTCGATACATTGGGGCATCTTCCATGGCGACATGGCAATTTGCCAAGGCAATCTACACTTCTCGCCTCAATGGATGGACGCCCTTCGTCAGCATGCAGAATCACCTGAACCTGTTGTACCGCGAGGAGGAGCGCGAAATGCTGCCGTTCTGCCGCGACCAGGAGCTGGCGGTAATCCCATGGAGTCCCTTGGCGCGCGGTCGCCTCACTCGGGCATGGGATGAGACCACCAGTCGACTGGAGACCGACAAGATCGGACGATCACTCTATGTCGAAAGCGACGCTCAGATCGTTGAGAGAGTCGGGGCAATCGCGCAGGCACGCGGAATTCCTCGAGCTCAGGTCGCGCTCGCCTGGCTACTCCAGAAACCGGGTGTCACGGGACCGATCATTGGCGCCACCCGCGCGCAACACTTGGTGGATGCCATCGCTGCGCTGTCGGTGAAACTGACCGATGAAGAGATCAAGGACTTGGAGGCGCCATATACACCTCATGAAGTCAGCGGCATTACGGTGATCAGGTAATTTACGAGCGGGGACGAGACAACTAGCTAAGGACATGAATTCTGCCATCTGGCTACTGTGCGGCCTGTGGCTGCTGGGATCTATGGGCGGGGCGCCGCCGGCCCGAACAACATCCTGTAGTAGGCTTTGCCATCGCGCAGATGCGAGTCGAATGTGAAGTTCTTTGCCAACATAATGTCCATGTCCTCGCGGGTGATCCGCATAACGTAGCTGTGTTCAGTCGTGACTAGCCGCCAAGTGCCGCTGGCTTCGTTCGCACTGAACCACTTTCCTGGATCGGCATGGCCGGCCGGGTGCGAGCGGCCGTTCTCCTCCAACTGCCAGCGTCCGTCGAGCAATATCCAGATCGAGTCATCGGTCATCGAAGAATCTCCTGGTCCGGATGCGATGACTGTTCCTGGGTCGGTCTCCCATTCGCGAGAATGGTCGATTGTCCAGCGTAATTGCGATGTGTTGAGTGACGTGAAGAACGGGGTATGACGCAAGAGGTGCAAGTAGGTGACGGAGGGCTTCATCGTGGAGGTGGCCTGGGTGGTGTGGCACGGTGCCACGGACAGCGCACACCCGGCCGTGAGCAGGGAAAGCAAGATCGCGAGAGAGCGGCGCATCATGATTGAACGTCTTATGGGGCTTCAGCGACGCGAGGTCACGGCGAGCTTAACTGCCAGTGCGAGGAATACTGTTCCTGCGAACCAGTTCAAACAGCGCTGCAGCCTGGTCGAGCGCATGAACGTCTGACCGACTGCGCCGGCTGTCCATGCGATGCCAGCGAAGACTGCGAGGGCTGCAACGGCAAAAACCAGCCCCAGCACGGCGATTTGCAGCGTGACTTGGCCCCGCTCGGCGGTAACGAACTGCGGCAGAAAGGCCAGGAAAAACATGATCACCTTAGGATTGCTCAGGTTCATGGCGACACCCTTGGCATACGCTTGCCATATGGAATGCAGTTCCAGCTTCGATGTCTCGGCGGCGCCCACCGGTGCGCGAAACGCCTGCCACGCGAGGAAGGCGAGATACGCGGCACCGAGGGCCTTGAGAATGGTGAAGGCCGTGAGCGAGGCCGTCAGAACGGCGCCAAGTCCCGCGGCCACCAGAGCAGTGTGGGCCATCAGGCCCGTACATAGGCCCAATACGGTGGCAAGACCGGAGCGCACGCCGTAGCGGGCGGATTGGACGAGGACGAATAGATTGTCCGGCCCTGGTGTGAGCGCCAGCAGCAGCGAGATGCCGGCAAAGGGCAACAACGTGTCGACGGATGGCATGGCTGTGCTCCAAAGCAGGGTTTGTCGATACCGATCGTCAGCCACGCCCACTTTTGAGGTGGCGTGGTTGATGGCTTATTACGTATTGAGGCGCGGCTTGAACAGGTCGAACAGTCCAATCCGATGCAGTTCTATGAGCGGACGAGGCCAAATAGCGCGAAGCCCGAGTCCGCACCGTCCTAAGCAGGATCGATGTGCAAGCGAAGCAACCGCTTGCCGAAGGCATACTGAATATTTTCCCGATGGCCGCGGCCATTAGGATGGCCTCACGATTCTGGCTGGCATGTAGTGCGAGACCCATCCCGCCGCCGAGCCGATCGTGCTAGCGCCCAGGAGATGCGCCAGGCTTTCGGCGGACGGTTCCAGGTGTGCGGCGAACCACGCGACCAGGCCGAGGAAGTAGCCCAGCAGATTGTTTAGGATTGGCATGCCGCGCATGGCAACCACGAGCAGTGCGACGACAAACACTACGACAGGCAGTGCCAAGCGTGGCCCAACGATAGATCCCACGTGCGGCAGGCTGAATGCCGCAATCGCACCAATCGTCAGGCCCAGTCCGACGCAAGCGAGATTTTCAAAGGCGCTTCGCGTATTCATGCCGCGCGTGAAGAATGCAATCCAGCCGATGAACATGGCCCAGACGGGCAGCGAAAGTGCCGCACTGCTCGCTGCCGCGACGGCGGCCGTGACAGCGGCAACGAGAGTTGTGATGATGAAAGAAGTGGGAGATTGGCGAGCGTGGCTCATGGGAAGCTCCAAGGCAGAATGGATTCATTGGGCAAGTCATCGGTCGCGCACCCAAGGAAGGCAACAGCGATCGGCGAACCCATTCGGGGTTGGATCGTTCAATTGGTCCGCGGCTTGAGCAGGTCGGAAAGTCCTACTCGGTGCAACATCTCGGCACGCACGCGGTCCAGCACGGTGAATCCGACGTCTGCGCCGTCCTGGGTCGGATCGATGTGCACGCGGAACGGACGCTTGCCGAACGGCGTATCGACGACCTTGACGATCGCTTCGGCCACCAGGCCCGCATCGGCATCCGCCGGCACGATCTCGGCAAAGACCTTCTGCACCTGTTCGCCAAAGCCCGCGTACGGACCGGCCTCGTACTCGGCCGCGCGCGCCGCATCGGCTGGCGTGCCGGTATGGGCGAAATGGTTGGTGCCGCTGGTGAAGGCACCGGGCACGATGATCGAGGTCTCGATGCCCCAACGCGACAGTTCGCGCGCGTACTGCACGGCGATCGCATCCATCGCCGCCTTGGCACCGAAGTAAGGTGCCAGATAAGGGGGCGTGCCGCCGGCCGAACTGCTGCTCGATACCCATATCAGCAGCCCATCACGCTGTCGGCGCAGGTGCGGCAGCACGGCGCGGTTGACGCGCTGGGTGCTCAGCACGTTGACGTCGTAGAGCTGTGCATACTGCTCGGGCGTGAAGGCTTCGGCCGGACCGAACACCATGTGGCCAGCATTGTGCATCAGCACGTCGATGCGACCGGACTCGGCGATGATGCGCGCCACGGCGGCGTCTGCCGAGTCCTGCGATTGCACGTCCAGTTCGACCGTGCGCAAGTCCACGCCATTTTCCTTCGAGAAGGCGGACATCTGTTCGACCACCGCGGCATTGCGGCCGGCGGTGTTGCGCATCGAGGCATAGACGGTATGGCCGGCGCGAGCCAGCGCTTCGGCAGTCAGGCGGCCGAAGCCGCTGGAAGCGCCGGTGATGAGGATGATCTTGCTCATGAAGGTTCTCCTGATAGGAAAGACTATGAATTCGGGTGGGGGGGGGAACCCGTTGTCAGACCATCCCGCCGTTTGCGCGCAGAACCTGGCCGTTGATCCAGCCGCCGGCCGGACTGGCCAGGAAGGCCACCGCATGTGCGATGTCATCCGGCGTACCCAAGCGTTCCAGCGGGTTCATCTTCGACATGCGCTCGATCAATTCAGGGGACTTGCCGTGAAGAAACAGATCGGTCGCGGTCGGACCAGGCGCCACGGCGTTGACCGTAATCGAACGGCCGCGCAGCTCCTTCGACAGGATGGCGGTCAGCGTCTCCACGGCAGCTTTGGTCGCGGCATAGACGCCATAGTTCTCCAGCCTCAACCCGATTACGCTGGTGGAGAAGTTGATGATCCGGCCGCCATCGCGCAGGCGGCGCGATGCGAGGCGCAACGTGTTGAAGGTGCCTTTCAGGTTGACAGCGACTTGGCTATCGAACAACGCGTCATCGCTATCGGCAAGCGGCGCGAGCTTCATAATGCCGGCGTTATTGACGAGAACGTCGATGCCGCCGTAGGCCGCTTCGGCACCGTCGAACAGGCGTGACACGGCGGCCGCGTCGCTGACATCGGCCTGGGCACTGATCGCGCGTCCGCCGGACTTCTCGATATCGGCGACCACTTGTTCGGCCTCGGTTGCATTGCCGGCGTAGTTGACAACGACGGTGAAGCCATCCGCGGCCAGACGTCGGGCAATGGCCGCACCGATGCCACGCGAAGCGCCCGTCACTAGGGCAATTTTCTCTTGAGGGGTAGTCATGGAAGTTCTCCTTTCAGGCCGCGGGGATCGCGGCGTTAGAAGAACTATGCGATCTCCCCGGCCAGAGATAATCGATGTAAAGTGCACATCACTATTTCTTGAGAGCGAACAATGGATAATCTGGGGAACACGTCATGGATCGTTTGGATGCACTAAGGCTCTTTGTGCGCATCGTGGAGCGGCGCAGCTTCACGTTGGCGGCAAACGACTTGGAAATCCCTCGCTCGACAGCAACGAAAGTAGTCGCCGAGATGGAGGCTAGGCTGGGTGTGCGGCTGCTACAGAGGACCACACGCGTGGTGCGTCCGACGCTTGACGGTGAGGCTTTTCACCAGCGATGCGTCCGCATCCTGGACGACCTGGAGGACGCGGAAGGAGCCTTTCTTGGCGCGCAACCCAAGGGGCAGTTGCGTGTCGAAGTACAGGGTACTCTTGCTCGCCACTTTCTCATGCCCGGCTTGCCATCGTTTTTCGAACACTATCCGGACATCGAACTCTCGATGAGCGAAAGCGACCGGTGGATCGATCTGGTGCAGGAAGGTATGGATTGCGCGCTGCGCTACGGCAGGCTGCCGGACAGCGATCTCGTTGCGCGGCAGGTGGCAATGCTGGAACGCGTGACCTGCGCCACGCCCGGCTATCTGAAGAAGTTCGGCACGCCGACCGATGTTGCTTCCCTCGCCGGGCATCGTATGGTGGGCATCCGCCTGATTTCGAGTGGCAGCTTGATGCCGCTCGAGTTCACCGGAGGCGAGGCGCACGAGAGCATCACGCTACCGGCCACGCTATCGGTGACGGGACCGGAAAGCTATCTGGCCAGCACACGGCTTGGTTTCGGTCTAGCGCAGATGCCGCGCTTCCATATCGATGAAGACCTCAAGCGCGGTAGCCTCGTCGCCGTGCTGCGCGAACGCCCGCCGCCGTCGGCGCCTGTGTCGCTCGTCTATCCGCGCAACCGGCAATTGTCGCCACGCGTACGCGTGTTCCTCGACTGGGCTAGCAATGAGTTCAAGAGGTCTGGTGTGTGATGCTGACTACCTGCCTCTAAGGGCTGTTATCTGTGAACGTAAGTCCCGGCAATCCCATCATAAGCGCAGAAGGTGCACGGGATCGCAACGCGGCGGTAAATGTGTCGCCGCCATTCACCTGATCCATTCGGTACGACTGAACTGGCATCATCCGCTTGCCTGTCTGCAAAATGTGCTTACGCGCTTACCTACAGAAAGCCAACAGATCGCCGATTAAACCGAGTCAGCCCTCAACCGTACCGCATCCTGAATAGGAGATGCTCCGAACTGACGTTTGTATTCGCGATGGAACTGCGACAGATTGTCGTAACCCACCGTCGACGCAACGACGCCTACATCACTAGCCCGTTGTATCAGGAGACGGCGGGCCTCGAGCAGCCGCAGGCGCTTCTGATACTGAAGCGGGCTCAGTGCAGTGGCATCCTTGAAGTGTTGATGTAAAGACGAAATGCTCATGTTTACATGCTTAGCTAGATCGTCGATGCGAATCGGCCCGTCATAGTGCTCTTTGATCCATTCGACAGCTTTGCTGACCTTGAAAGCACGACTATCTGCCACGAGCGCATGGCGCAGCCTCATGCCTTGGCTGCTCATGAGCAGGCGATAAAGGATTTCCTGTTCGATTAGGGGAGCCAGCGCAGGAATGTGCTTGGGGGTCTCGAGTAGGCTGGCCAAGCGATAGGCGGCGTCTAGCAGCTCCGTCGGTAGCTTGCTCAGGCTGATGCCAAGCCCAGTCGGTGTCTCGTCCGGAGGTGGCAAATCTCGAACGGCAACAAGATCAGCCACCTTCTGCATGTCTATCTCATAAGCGAAACACAGATAAGGCATGTCGGTGCTGGCCTGTGTGACGCGACCAATGACCGGCATGTCTATCGATGTGACCAGACAGTGCTTTGTATCGTAGCTATAGGAAGCATCGCCTGCGGTGACAGTCTTTGCTCCTTGTGCAGCGAAGATAAGAGCGATCTTGGTAAAGGCCGACTCTTCCTTTGACGGCGCAGAGTACCGGTGAAATGTCAGAGACGGGATAGCCGTGCGATGTTCGCCATCAATAGGGGTAAAGCGTCCCACGATCGCGGCTAGGTGCCTTGATATAGCTTCCTGTGAAGGACGATCTAGTGGGGTGCCGCCTGTAAATTCCATGGTCTATAAGCCTACGAATGCGTGATCAGAATTATCCACGGATAACCGAGTACACACATCCCATCTCCACATGATTTTGGAGAATCGTACACAAAAAATCGACTAACGTGGAGCTGTCTTGCAGGCAACGGGGACAGAATGTCCACATTAGTAACTTGAAGTCGACGCACCAGTCACCGAAGCCTCTTCGCCCCGGAGTTGTTTCGTTGAAGGTCATCCGATGCGACGTTGGCCGGTGTGGTCGACACGATCGTATCCTGTAGCTGACGGTGTGTGCTAAAGGCAGGCTGATACAAGATGGCCAAGCTAATTGTGTACGAGGACTAGGATAGTGAGAAGTCGACGCAATGCGCGGTTACACGAAGGCATGAGATGTCGAGACCAACGCGATGGCGAGAAGCAAGATTAACTGTCCCCGAATATAAGTAAAAACAGCAGAGTTTGCGAATTGCTTTTGTGTGAAGCGTGATCGTAGGAGATTGATCCGAAAGGAGAAATTCGTATGGAACTTCGTCATCTCCGTTGCTTTTTAGCGGTGGCAGAGGAACTACACTTTGCGAAAGCTGCACAACGCCTTCACATCGAACAGTCTCCGTTATCGCGAGCAATTAAGGAACTCGAAGAAGAATTGGGTATGGCGCTGTTCGAGCGAACCACGCGCAGCACTCGTTTGACTCGCGCCGGAAAGCTGTTCAGGGAGCATGTGCCACGTGTCTTTACTGCTTTGCAGCAGGCGCGAGAAAGCGTGAAAGCCGCCAGCAATGGCTTTCACGGTCAGCTACGTATTGCGCTGTCGGATGGAATAACACCGTCGAGATTCTCCAACTTCCTGGCGTTGTGCCGACAAGAAGATCCAGAGATTGAGGTACGCCTGTCCGAAGTGCCACTAGTCCAGCAGATTAGAGGTTTGCATGATGACCTTTACGACGTTGGGTTCGCTCGGTCAGATGAGGTGGGCGACGGCATCATTGCCGAGGAAGCCTGGAGTGAGCCCTTGATGGTGGCTGTGCCCGATCGCCATCCTCTGTTGACGTACAAACGCATCCCACTGGAGGAGGTGTTGCGCTATCCGCTGGTGCTTGGAGATCTCCATGCGTGCGAAGGCTATTCTCGGCAGATTGAACGGGTGCTGCGGCAGGTTGATAAAGAACCATTGATCGCTGAAAGAGTAGCATCCATCGACCTCATGATGGCACTAGTGGCGGCAGGCTTTGCCTTGGGCATGGCTGGCGCTTCGCAGATTGCCACCAGCCGCGAGTCAGGTGTCATAGCTCGGCCACTGGTAGGCCGGGCGCCTTTACTGACCACATTTTTACTACACCGGGATAACCAGCCTTCGGAGGCGTTAACACGTTTCAGAGAACGGGTAGGAACCCTGGCATCGCTTGCTAAGAATAAGTCTGCCGCACTAACCAGTCTCAATGCATCGGAGGAGGTCGAGTAATGACCGTTCACAGGCCGTTTGCGTTTTTTCTTGCTGCAATGTTGACCGCTTGCGGCCAGTCCGACACACCTCAACAGCCCGATCTGCCAGCCGTAGAGGAACTGGCGAGCAATCCCGAACGGCTGAAGGAACTGCGCCAGCAGTGCAGGCTGGAACGCGCGAAGCTGGGCGACGAACTATGCAACCGGGTAGCCGAGGCTACACGCAAGCGGTTTTATGGCGATGGCAAGGTGCCCTATACACCGCCGGAGAATCCGCCAAAGTTCTGATCGTAGGCGCTTCGCTACGAAACTTCCGATTTCTTGCTCGACACGCCGCAACGCGCCATCGCTTGCGGCGTTTTTTCTGCCTGCGCCCTCGCGCGAAATCTTGCTTTTTTCTCGACCTTTCTCCCGATAACGGTCTTTGACCAGCACCGACCCGGCACTGATCCTCGCGCTATGCGGCACGTCCTTGTGCCACCTGTGAGCAAGGAATCAGCGCAGGAGAAATCGGAGGCCAGTCATGCAAGGTCAGGGCGTGCTGTTCGGGCAGATCGCCGCTGTTTTCAGCATCGTGATCGCCGGCGTATGGAGTGCAACGCAATGGACAGCGGCAGCCCTCGGACATCAACTACGCCTTGGCTCGCCCTGGTTCGACTTCTTTGGCACGCCGGTCTATCACCCCTGGCGGCTCTTTGAATGGTGGTTCTTCTTCGATGCCTACGCGCCGCATGTCTTCGACATAGGCGGCGCGATTGCGGGCGGCAGCGGCCTTCTGGCCGTGGTGGTCGCCATCGCCATGTCAGTCTGGCGCTCGCGGCAGGCCAAGCTGGTCACGACCTACGGCTCGGCGCGCTGGGCTGATACCGCCGACATCCGCAAGGCTGGGCTGACCCAGCCGGCCGGGGTCTTGCTCGGCCTGCATCGCGACCAATACCTGCGCCACGAAGGCCCGGAACACGTCTTGACCTTTGCGCCGACCCGCAGCGGCAAAGGCGTCGGTCTGGTCGTGCCGACCTTATTGAGCTGGCCTGCATCCGTCGTCGTCCATGACATCAAAGGAGAAAACTGGACACTCACCGCAGGCTGGCGCTCGCGCTTCTCGCATTGCCTGCTGTTCAACCCCACCGATGCGAAGTCGGCAGCCTACAACCCGCTGCTGGAGGTTCGGCGCGGCGCGCATGAAGTGCGCGACGTGCAGAACGTGGCGGACATTCTGGTCGATCCCGATGGCGCGCTCGAACGCAGGAACCATTGGGAGAAGACCAGTCATGCGCTGCTGGTCGGCGCCATCCTGCATGTGCTCTACGCGGGCGAGGACAAGACGCTGCGCGGCGTCGCCAACTTCCTCAGCGATCCGGCGTGCCCGTTCGAGCTGACCTTGCACCGGATGATGACGACGAAGCACCTGGGCGATGCACCGCACCCTGTCGTCGCATCCGCTGCGCGCGAAGTGCTCAACAAATCGGACAACGAGCGGTCGGGGGTTCTGTCCACGGCCATGTCGTTCCTCGGCCTGTACCGCGACCCCACCGTGGCCGAAGTCACGTCGCGCTGCGATTGGCGCATCGCCGACCTGATTTCTGCCGAGCATCCCGTATCGCTGTACCTGGTGGTGCCGCCTTCGGACATCAGCCGCACCAAGCCGCTGATCCGGCTGATCCTCAACCAGATCGGGCGGCGGCTCACAGAATCGCTTGACGGCTCCGACGGCATCGCCCGCCGCCACAAGCTGCTGCTGATGCTCGACGAGTTTCCGGCGCTGGGTCGCCTGGACTTCTTCGAGTCCGCGCTCGCCTTTATGGCCGGCTACGGCATCCGCAGCTTTCTCATCGCTCAGAGCCTGAACCAGATCGACAAGGCGTATGGGCAGAACCATTCCATCCTCGACAACTGCCACGTCCGGGTGACGTTCGCCACCAACGACGAACGTACCGCGAAACGCATTTCCGAAACGCTCGGCACCGCCACCGAACTGCGCGCACAACGCAATTACGCCGGTCATCGGCTTGCGCCGTGGCTCGGGCATCTCATGGTGTCGCGGCAGGAGACGGCCCGACCGCTGTTGACCCCCGGCGAGGTGATGCAGCTTCCGCCCGACGAATCGGTGGTGATGGTGTCCAGCCTGCCGCCGATCAAGGCGAAGAAGCTGCGCTACTACGCCGACTCCAACTTCAAGCAGCGCGTGTTGTCGCCGCCCAACCTCGCAGCCGGGCGCTATGTCGATGCGCCGCCGACCCGACCCGACGACTGGAGCGGCCTGGCGATTCCCGCCGTACCCGCCGCGCCAGCCACGGCATTCGTCGATGACCTTGGCGGCTCCGACGACGGCGGCCCGCGCCGTCAGCCCGAACTCTCCGAAACCGTCGCCTACGACCCCGAGCCGGACGCGCACGCGACCGACCTGGCGCTGCTCGATGACGACGACCTGCCGCTGCCGCTTCCCGGCCAGCTCGACCCGGCCATGCAACGCACGGCCCGGCTGGCATCGCTGAACCCCAAAGACGGAATCGACTTATGAGCCAATACCGCCTCAATCTGTTCATCCAGCCCGAGCACGCCAAACGCCTGGACGAATTGGCCGCCAAGAAAGGCGTGTCGAAATCCAGCATCGTCGCGGCGGCGCTGGCGTCCTGGCTATCGCCGGACGCGGGCGACCAGCGCGAAGCGGCCATCGCCAAGCGGCTGGATCGGCTGTCGCGGCAGACCGAGCGCCTGGAGCGCGACCAGAACATCCAGATCGAAACGCTGGCGCTGTTCGTCCGCTACTTCCTGACCGTCAGCACGCCCGTTCCCGAGGCACACCAGGAAGCCGCCCGCGCCCAGGGCAAGGCCCGTTTCGAGCAGTTCGTCGAACAACTCGGCCGCCACCTGCTGCGCGGCCGCAGCCTTGTGCGCGACGTGGTGGAGGAACTGCACCCTGACACCGCACGGATGGATGACGCGGCGGCGCTGGCCGGAGCGCGGGAGCGTGCCTCATGAGCGCCGTTCCGCAACTCCCGCCCGAGCCTCGTTCGTCCGCCACCACCTCGCTGGATCGCCGCATCCAGATGCTGCGTACCGCAATGGGGCCGGTGATCGCCGCCGCGCTCGAAGACCCGGACGTGGTGGAAGTCATGCTCAACCCCGACCGCACGCTATGGGTCGATCGGTTGTCGTCGGGCCGTGCGCCGTTGGGCGTGGAACTGTCCGAAGCCGATGGCGAACGCATCATCCGCCTGGTCGCGGCACACGTCGGCGCGGAAGTGCACCGCGGCCAACCGCTGCTGACCGCCGAGCTGCCGGAGACGGGCGAACGCTTCGAGGGCATCTTGCCGCCGGCCGCGCCAGGCCCGGCGTTCGCGCTGCGCAAGCGCGCCGTGAGCATCATCGGCCTGGATCGCTATGTGGCCGACGGCATCCTGACCGCCGGGCAGGCCGAGTTCCTGCGCCGCGCTGTGCGCGAGCGGCAGAACATCCTGATCGCCGGCGGCACCAGCACCGGCAAGACCACGCTGGCGAACGCGCTACTGGCCGAGATCGCCGCCACCGGCGATCGCGTGCTGGTGCTCGAAGACACCATCGAGCTGCAATGCGCGGCCCGCGACCATGTACCCCTGCGCACTCGCGCCGGCGTCGTGACCATGACCGAGTTGGTGCGCGCCACGATGCGCCTGCGCCCGGATCGCGTGATCGTCGGCGAAGTGCGCGGCGGCGAAGCCCTCGACCTCATCAAAGTGTGGGGCACGGGGCATCCGGGCGGCATCGCCACGATCCACGCCGGTTCCGCGCTGGGCGCGCTGCTGCGCCTCGAACAGTTGATTCTCGAAGTTGCGGTGAATCCGCCGCGGGCGCTGATCGCCGAGGCGGTCAACGTCGTCATCCACATCGCCGGCCGTGGCCGCAAGCGCCACGTCGAAAGCATTGCCCGCCTCAATGGCTTCGACGCTGCCGGCTATCGCCTGGCGGACGCGATGGAAACGCCGTTTCCCGCGCTGGCGCCGCCTTCTTTCCCGTCCCCTGACCACCCTGGAGAACTGCCATGACGCAGATGAACGCTGTTGCTTTCCGTTTTTCCGTAAATCCGGCCTCAATCCTTGCGCGCCTGCGGGGCCTGGCCGCGCCGGCACACCACGGCCTGCTGCTGGCCGCCGTCATGCTGATGACGGCCGGCACGGCGAAGGCCGCCGGTTCCTCGATGCCGTGGGAAGGCCCGCTGCAATCCATCCTCGATTCCATCCAGGGGCCGGTGGCGCGCATCGTCGCTGTCATCATCATCATCGCCACGGGCCTGGCACTCGCCTTCGGCGACACGTCGGGGGGCTTTCGCAAGCTCATCCAGATCGTCTTCGGGTTGAGCATCGCGTTCGCCGCGTCCTCGTTCTTCCTGTCGTTCTTCAGCTTCTCCGGCGGGGCCGTCGTATGAACACGGCCAGCGATCTTCCGGGCTTCGAGGTGCCGCTGCATCGCTCGCTGACCGAGCCGATCCTGCTGGGCGGTGCGCCGCGCAACGTGGCGATCGCCAACGGCACGCTGGCCGCCGCCGTCGGGCTGGGTCTGCAACTGTGGATTCCGGGGCTGGTGCTCTGGATCGTCGGCCATTCGCTCGCCGTGTGGGGCGCGCGCGTCGATCCGCAGTTCATGCAGGTTTTCGCCCGGCACATCAAGCACAAGCCGCTGCTCGACGTGTAGGGGAACGCCACGATGCTGAACCTTGCCGAATACCGCCAGCGCCCGGCCTTGCTCGCTGACTGGCTGCCGTGGGCCGGGCTGGTCGCGCCCGGCGTTGTCTTGAACAAGGACGGCAGTTTCCAGCGCACGGCACGATTCCGCGGCCCCGATCTGGACAGCGCCACGCAAGGCGAGTTGATCGCCGCGTCTGCACGGCTCAACAACGCGCTGCGCCGGCTGGGTTCTGGCTGGGCCTTGTTCATCGAGGCAGAGCGCCAATCCGCCGCCGACTATCCGCATTCCGACTTCCCCGAACCGTTGTCCTGGCTCGTCGATGAAGAACGCCGCGCCGCGTTCGAGGAATCGGGCCATCACTTCGAGAGTGCCTATCACCTGACGGTGGCTTTCCTGCCGCCGGAGGAATCCCGCGCCCGCGCGGCGAAGTTGCTCTACGAGAACTCGCCCGGCGATGGCGTGGATTGGGACGGCCGCCTGGATGCCTTCGTGGCGGAAACCGATCGCGTGTTCGACCTGCTCGACGGCGTGATGCCGGAAATCGCCTGGCTGGACGACAGCCAGACGCTGACCTACCTGCACGCAACCGTCTCGACGCGGCGCTATCGCATCGGTGTTCCCGAAGTGCCTTTCCATCTGGATGCGCTGCTGGCCGACTCCGCGCTGGTCGGTGGCCTGGCGCCCACGCTGGGCGACCAGCACCTGCGCGTGGTGTCGGTGCGCGGCTTTCCGACCTCGACCTGGCCGGGCCTGCTGGACGACCTCAACCGCCTGGGCTTTGCCTATCGCTGGAGCACGCGCTTTCTTTGCATGGACAAGGCCGAGGCGGAAAAGGAACTCGGCCGCCTGCGCCGCCAGTGGTTTGCGAAACGGAAGAACGTCGTCGCGCTGCTGCGCGAAACCATCTTCCAGCAGGAAAGCCCGCTGGTCGATACCGACGCCAGCAACAAGGCCGCCGACGCCGACGCGGCCTTGCAGGAACTGGGCAGCGATCAAGTCGCGTTCGGCTATCTCACCGCCACGGTGACGGTGCTCGATGCCGACCCGGCCGTGGCGGACGAGAAGCTGCGCATGGTGGAGCGCGTCATCCAAGGCCGGGGTTTCGTGACCATTCCCGAAACCTTGAACGCCGTCGATGCGTGGCTGTCGTCCATCCCCGGCAACGCATACGCGAACGTGCGCCAGCCCATCGTCTCGACGCTGAACCTGACGCACATGATGCCGCTGTCTGCGGTATGGGCCGGGCCGGAGAAGAACGACCACCTCGACGGCCCGCCGCTGATCGTTACGCGCACCGATGGCGCGACTCCGTTCCGGCTGGTGACGCACATCGGCGACGTAGGGCATACGCTGGTCGCCGGCCCGACCGGCATGGGCAAGTCGGTACTGCTGGCGACGCTGGCCTTGCAGTTCCGCCGCTACTTCGGCTCGCGGATCTTCGCCTTCGACATGGGCCGCTCCATGCGCGCCACCATCCTCGGCCTGGGCGGCGAGCACTACGACCTGGGCGCCGATGGCGGCATCGCGTTCCAGCCGCTCGCCCGCATCGACCATGAGGGCTACCGCTCCTGGGCCGCCGAATGGGTGGAAGGTCGCCTGCTGCATGAAGGCGTGGCCGTCGGCCCGGACGAGAAGGTGGCCATCTGGTCGGCGCTGGGCAGCCTCGCCGGTGCGCCGCAGGAACAGCGCACGATGACCGGGCTTTCCGTGCTGCTGCAATCGAACGCGCTGCGCCAGGCACTCGCGCCTTATGTCCTGGGCGGCGCGCACGGAAAGCTGCTGGACGCCGACCACGACCGGCTGGGCATGGCCGGCGTGCAGGGCTTCGAGATGGAAGAACTGATGCATAGCCCCGCCGCAGTGCAAGCGGTGCTGCGCTACCTGTTCGCCCGCTTCGACGAGCGTTTCGACGGTGCGCCCACGCTGCTGATTCTCGATGAGGCGTGGCTGTTCCTCGATGAGCCGTCTTTCGCGGCCCGCATCCGGCAATGGCTCAAGACGCTCAGGAAAAAAAACGTCAGCGTCATCTTCGCCACGCAGAGCCTGGCGGACATCGAGGATTCGACCATCGCGCCCGCGATCATCGAAAGCTGCGCGAGCAGGATTTTCTTGCCCAACCCACAGGCCACCGAGCCGCAGATTCGCACGATCTACGAGGGCTTCGGCCTCAACAGCCGGCAAATCGAGATCGTCGCCACCGCGCAGCCCAAGCGCGACTACTACTACCAATCGCGCCTCGGCAATCGCCTGTTCGACCTCGACCTGGGGCCGGCCGCGCTCGCGTTCGCGGGCGCTTCCACACCGCAAGACCAACGCGACATCGACCGCTTGCTGACGCAGGCCGGCGCACCCGGCTTCGCCGGCGCGTGGCTGCGCCATCGCGGCCTCGATTGGGCCGCCGACCTGCTGCCGTCCGCACCGGCGGCCGCTTCGTTCCTCAACGCCCAACCACTGGAGGTTTCACCATGAAGACCAAGCCCCGTTTGCTGTCCGCCTCTCTCGCTGCCGCGCTGTCTGTCTCGCTGATGCTCGCACAGCCAGCGGCGGCCATCACCGTGTTCGATCCGTCGAACTTCGTGCAGAACACGCTGACCGCCGTGCGCACGCTGGAGCAGATCAACAACCAGATCAACCAGCTCCAGAACGAAGCACAGATGTTGATGAACCAAGCGCGCAACCTGGCACGTCTGGACTTCAACATCGTCAACCGCCTGCGCTCGACGCTCGCCACCACCGAACGCCTGATCGCCGAAGCGCAGGGGCTGGCCTTTGATGTGACGAACATGGATCGGGAGTTCGCGCGCCTGTACCCCGAGCAGTACGCCGCCACCGTCAGCGGCGACCGCATGGCGCAGGACGCCCGCGAACGATGGCAGAACAGCTTGAACGGCCTGCACACCGCCATGCGGATGCAAGCCCAGGTGTCGCAGAACCTGACCCAAGACGAAAGCGCGCTGGCCGATCTGGTCAGCCAGAGCCAGTCCGCCACCGGCGCGCTGCAAGCGATGCAAGCGACGAATCAGCTCCTTGCCTTGCAGGCCAAGCAGTCCATCCAGGCGCAGCGGCTCCAGATCACGCAAGACCGTGCGGCCTCGCTGGAACTGGCGCGGCAGGCGGCGGCCACCGAGCGCGCCCGCGAAGTGCGACGGCGCTTCCTTGGCACCGGCACGCCGTACACGCCGCAGCGCGTGGATTTCTATTCCAACTGACGGGAGACAGCCATGCGATGCGTCCTCGCCCTGTCGGCTTCGCTGCTTGCCCTGCTGCTGACCGCGTGCGGCCAGCAGCAGGCCGAAGACCTGGCCGACACCTTGACCACCGATCCCGTGCGGCTCAAGGCACTGCGCGCGCAATGCGCGGCCGACCGGCAAGCCGTGGGCGAGGACGCCTGCCGCGCCGCCGCCGAGGCGTTCCGGCGGCGCTTCTTCGCCGGCCAGGCCGGGCCTGACGAGTACCGGACGCTGGCCGATCTGCCACCGATTCCGCCGAGCTTCGACGAACCCACCGATGGCGGCGAAACGCCGGCCTTGTCCGCACACGAGGACGCGCCATGAACGACGTGACCATCATCGACCGCTTCTTGGACACGTTCTCGCGCTACATCGACTCGGGCTTTGGACTGTTGCAAGGCGAAGTGGCGTTCTTGACTGCCACGCTCATCGTCATCGACATGACCATCGCCGGCCTGTATTGGGCCATGAGCCACGCGACCGGCCAGGGCGAGGACGTGATGGCCAAGCTGCTGCGCAAGGTGCTCTACGTCGGCGCCTTCGCCTACATCATAGGCAACTTCAACTGGCTGGCCGGCATCGTGTTCCGCTCGTTCGCCGGCCTGGGCCTGACGGCCACCGGCTCGGCCATCACGATGGAGAACTTCCTGCAACCGGGGCGGCTGGCGAAGACCGGCATCGACGCGGGTGCGCCGATTCTGGAGCAGATCGGCGACATGGCCGGGTTCCCCGAGGTGTTCACGAACATCGACCCCATCGTGGTGATGTTCCTGGCGTGGCTGGTCGTCATCCTCTGCTTCTTCGTGCTGGCGGTGCAGCTTTTCATCACGCTGATCGAGTTCAAGCTGACCACGCTCGCCGGCTTCGTGCTGGTGCCGTTCGCGCTCTGGAACAAGACCAGCTTCCTGGCGGAAAAGGTGCTCGGCAACGTGGTGTCGTCTGGCGTCAAGGTACTGGTGTTGGCCGTCATCGTCGGCATCGGTTCGGGCCTGTTCGCCGAGTTCCAGACCGTGCCGGATGAACCGTCCATCGACCATGCCCTGGTCGTGATGCTGGCTTCGCTCTCCTTGCTCGCACTCGGGATCTACGGGCCGGGCATCGCCACGGGCCTGGTGTCCGGTGCGCCGCAGCTTGGCGCGGGCGCGATGGCCGGTGCCGCTGTCGGCGCTGTTGGTACGGGCGTCGCCATTGGCGCCGCCGCAACTGGCGTGGGCGGTGCGGTCATGGCCGGGGCGCGCATGGCGCCGGCGGCCGCCAAGCTGGCCGGCAGCGGCGCCCGCGCTGCGACATCGGCGGCCAGCGGTGCCCGCTCGGCGTTCCAGGCCGGCTCCGCCGCTGCCGGCGGCGGGGCCAAGGGCGCGGCGGCTGGTCTTGGCAACATCGCCAAGACCGGCGCACAGGCGGCTGGTCAGAAGGCCGCCGCCGGGGCGCGCTCACTCAAAGACCGCACAACAGCCGCTTTCCGCGCCGACGGCGCGGCCCCGGCCTCGGGCAGCGGTGGCGCTGCGCAAGGGAATACAGACGAAGGCAATGCCCCGGCCGCTGCCCAACCGGCCTGGGCCAAGCGCCTGCACCGCCGCCAGCAGATGACCCACGCCGCGACCACCACCGCCCACACGCTGCGCGGTGGCGATGGTGGCGGCTCGGGGCAAGGCCCGAGCCTGCGCGATTCCGATTCATAAGGAGGGACGACCATGCGATTCAAGCGACCGCAGGTGCGCTATGCCGACACGCCGCAGCCTGCCACTCCATACCAATCCGCCGCGCAGGTGTGGGATGAGCGCATCGGCTCGGCCCGCACTCAGGCCAAGAACTGGCGGTTGATGGCCTTCGGCTGCCTAGTGCTGGCCTTGCTGATGGCTGGTGGCCTGATCTGGCGCTCGGCGCAGTCCATCGTGACGCCCTATGTGGTGGAAGTGGACAACGCCGGCCAGGTGCGCGCCGTGGGCGAAGCGACCACGCCGTACCGGCCCAACGACGCGCAAACGGCGCACCACATTGCGCGCTTCATCACGCTGGTTCGCTCGCTGTCCATCGACCCCATCGTGGTGCGGCAGAACTGGCTCGACGCCTACGACTACACCACGGACAGGGGCGCGGCGGTGCTCAACGACTACGCCCGCAGCAACGACCCCTTCGCCCGCATCGGCCGCGAATCGGTAACGGTGCAGATCACCAGCGTCGTGCGGGCCAGCGACACGTCGTTCAACGTGCGCTGGACGGAACGCCGCTACGTCAACGGCGCGGCCACCGGGCTGGAGCGGTGGACGGCCGTGGTGTCCATCGTCCTACAAACCCCGCGCACCGAGGAACGTCTTCGCCACAACCCGCTGGGCATCTACGTCAACGGCCTGTCGTGGAGCCGCGAGCTGGATTCTTCCGAAGGAGCCAAGCCATGAACCTGCCTTTCCGCTTTTACGCTTTGCCGTTGTTGCTTCTTGCCCTGTCGGGCTGCGCCACGCAGGGCAAGCCGCCGCCGACCATCTCGCTAGATGAGCCTGTGCAGGCACAGCCGCTGCCCGAACCGCCCAAGCCGGTCGAAGTGGTGGAGGTGCCAACGGTGCTGCCGATGCCGGCGCAGTTGAAACCGCTGCCGGAGGCGGGCGAAGCCGCTCCCGTGCCGGAGCCAGCCGACGAAACCGTACGCGTATCGAAGGCCAATGCCGAGGCACGCATCGCGCCCACGCGCGAGGGCTACGTCAACGCGATTCAGGTCTGGCCGTATACCGACGGCGCGCTGTATCAGGTCTATGCCGCGCCGGGGCGCGTGACCGTGATTTCGCTCCAGCCGGGCGAAGAACTGGTGACGGTCGCCGCCGGCGATACCGTGCGCTGGATCGTCGGCGACACGTCCAGCGGCAGCGGCGACGAGCTGCGCATCAATGTACTGGTCAAGCCGATCCGTTCCGGGTTGAAGACGAACCTGGTCATCACCACCAGCCGCCGGACGTACTTGCTGGAACTGACTTCGACCGAACGCGCCTGGATGGCGTCGGTGTCCTGGGACTACCCGAGAGATCGGATGCTGGCCTTGCAGCGCCAAGCGCAGGTCGCGCAAGCGATCGCGCCAGTCGATACCGGCCTATCGCTTGAGCGCATCCGCTTCCGCTACGCGATCAGCGGCAGCAATCCGCCGTGGAAGCCGCTGCGCGCTTTCGACGACGGCGAGAAGGTCTATATCCAGTTCCCGCCGGGCATCGCCCAAGGCGAGCTGCCGCCGCTGTTCGTGATCGGCGCGCAGGGTGACGGGCAACTGGTGAACTACCGCTTCCGCCCGCCGTACTACATCGTCGATCGGCTGTTCGGTGCGGCTGAACTTCGCCTGGGCGGGGACGGTGGCGACGTGGTGCGCATCGAGCGCACGGATGGCACGCGGAGGAACTGACCATGAGCCAGGATGACACTCCCGACGTTGCCGCGCCGCAAGCGGGCAAGGTCGAACCCGAAGCGGTGACGCTGCGCGCCCAGCCTCGGCCGGTCACACGGCTGAACCGGCGCACGCTGGCCATCCTCGCCGGCGGCCTGTCGGTCGCCGTGCTGGGCGCGCTGATGTGGTCGCTGCAACCGCAGCGGCGCACGGCCAACGAGCAGACCGAGCTTTACAACGTGGATCGCGTTTCACGCTCCGAAGGACTCGACCAGCTTCCGGCCGACTATTCCAAGCTGCCGCCGACCTTGCCCCCCGACGTGCCCGAGCTGGGGCCGCCGCTGCCGGGCGACCTTGGGCCGGCCATCGTGAATTCGCAGCCGCCGGCCATGGCCGCCTACGCCACACCCGGTCACGACCCGGCCGAGGCGGAACGCCTGGCCCGCTTGAAGGAGGCCGAGGAAGCGGCTGCATCGTCGGTATTCTTCCGCACCGGCACCCAGCAAGCCGCGCCCGTGGCGCAGTCGCAGGTGGCCGCCGCGCCGGGCTTCGCCGCCAATGCGGCCTTCGACCCGATGGCGGCCGGGCCGGCTTCGACGGCGGCCCAGCCCGCCGACCCGACGGCCGTGCAGAACAGGCAAGACCAGAAAGAGGCGTTCCAGCAAGCCGGAACCACGGAAACCCGTAATTCCGGCAACCTGCAAATACCCGCATCGCCGTATCAGGTGATGGCCGGAACAGTGGTCGCCGGGGCGCTGGTCACGGGCATCAAGTCGGACTTGCCGGGCGACGTGATCGCCACGGTGACAGAGCCGGTCTATGACACGGCCACCGGGCGCTTCCTGTTGATTCCGCAGGGTTCGCGCATCCTCGGCCGCTACAACAGCCAGGTCAGCTACGGGCAGAGCCGCGTTCAAGTCGTCTGGAACCGAATCATCCTGCCGGACACGTCTTCGCTGACGCTCGACAATCTGGCCGGCACTGACCCGGCCGGCTATGCCGGCCTGGAGGATGGCGTCGATTGGCATTGGGATCGCATCTTCGCCGGTGCGGTGCTAACCACGCTGCTGGGCGTCGGTGCCGAGCTGGCCGCGCCGGAGAATCGCCAGAACGGTGATCGCGTCATCATTGCCGGGCGCGACAGCGCCCAAGACAGCATCAACCAGGTCGGCCAGGAGATGACCCGGCGCAACCTCAACATCCAGCCCACCTTGACCGAGCGGCCGGGCTTGCCGGTTCGCATCATCGTCAATCGGGATCTGGTGCTGCGGCCATACCAGCCGCTGTTCTTCAATCGGGGGACTTCACGATGAGCACGACCAAGAAGCTGCGGCTAGGGCCACTGCCCAAGACCGAGAGCATCAAGCTGACCTTTGCCTGCCCGGCCAGCCTGAAAGCTGACCTTGACCGCTACGCCGCGCTGCACGCGCAGGCGTATGGCGAGACGGTCGATGCCGTGACGCTGATTCCGCACATGCTGGAGGCGTTCATCGCCGGCGACCGAGGATTCAGGAAGGGAGGCGGGAACAAGGCCGCGCCGCCGAAGCCGAGCTGACAATGCACGGACACGTTGCCGCCCCCCCTCGAACGCGCAGCCCAAGGCTGCGCGTTCGCCGTTCTGGAGGGCTATGGTCGATTGGACTATGATGAAAACAAGCCCGTCATCTGCTGGCAATCGGCCCCGATACAGTACGACCCGGCTTTCTACCGCGACGCTCTTATGTGGCTCCTAGCCCACAAAGCCGCAGCCTAGCAAAGCGGCCCGAAGTAGAGCTAAACCCGTGTCCTCTATAAGCTTTTGAGCCCTCAGCGATTTTCACCGGGGGCTTGACACAGGCACTTTTTTTGCGCCCCTTTGAATCTAGCCATTCGTCGTTCCTGCGAAGGTGTATAGACCGGACACATAGCTGACAGGTGTGCCAGGACATGGTTTACACCTCGACCGCCAACCTGTGGCGGCCAGAGGCCCATCCCATGCCCTGGAAGGAAGCGTCAGTCATGAGTTTGCGTGCCGAGTTTCTCGCCCTGGCCCGGCGCCCGGACCAGCCCGTGGCGCCGCTGTGCCGGCGGTTCGGGATCAGCCGGACGACCGGCTATAAATGGCTCCGCCGGGAGGCGGCCGAGGAGCCGCTGGCGGACCGGTCACGTCGTCCGCACCGCAGTCCTGGGCAGACGGCGGCCGAGGTCCAAGCCCGCATCGTGGCGCTACGGCAGACCTACCCGCATTGGGGCGGGCGCAAGCTGGCCAAGGTGCTGGAACGGGAAGGTTGCGATGCGCCCGCGCCCAGCACGATCACCCACATCCTGCGTCGCCATGGCCTGCTGTGGCGCCCCACCGAGGCGGTGATCACGCCCTGGCAGCGCTTCGAGCACAGCGCGCCTAACGATCTGTGGCAGATGGACTTCAAGGGATCGGTGCCGGTGGGGGCGGGCCAGTGCGATCCGTTGACCGTGCTCGACGATCACTCCCGTTTCAACCTGGTGCTGGCCAACAACGCCGATAAGACAGGCCTGACGGTACGACGCCTGCTCACGGCGGCGTTTCGTCGCTACGGGCTGCCGTTGCGCATGAACATGGACAACGGCACGCCGTGGGGCGTGGGCAACGGCCCGGCACGCCATCTGTCGACCTTGTCGGTACGGCAAGGACGAGCGCTTCCACCGAAGCCTGGACGTGGAGGTGCTGCGCGGCCGGGCTTTCCTCAACCTCAGGGAGCTGGGCCTGGCGCTGGATCACTGGCGGGAGATCTACAACCACGTCCGTCCGCACGAAGGCATCGGCATGGTCACGCCGGTGCAGCGCTACCGGATCAGTCCGCGCGCCTTTCCCGAGCGGATCGCGGCGTTTGAGTACGGCCCGGATGACTTGCGGTTACATGTCGACCAGCGAGGTCGAACCCAGCTGCTGGGCCATCCTCTGACGGTGTCGTCGGCCCTGAAGGCCCAGATCATCGCCGCCGCCCGCAGGACGGGCAGGACGGCATCTATGACCTGTATTTCCGTCATCACTGGCTCGACACCGTCAACCTGCGAGACCTGGACTAAAGTGTCCACCATGTCCTGGCACACCTGTTCACCATGTGCCCGGTCTGTACACTTTCGCAGGAACGACGGACGGCAAGGTTCACCGCTATCCGTAAACGTCCTCTCGTCGTTCCTGCGAAGGCAGATACCGTGTCTTGACGGCCTAGGCAAGGGCGATCTGAGGGTCAAAATCACGCCCGGATCGCACAACGCCCCAAGCGATGTGCAGCAGCTTACGCATGCCGGCGACCATGGCGACGCGGTGTGGCTTGCCGCGCTCCCGTAGACGCTGGATGAAGGCTCGGATGGCGGGGTTATGAGTCATCGCTGTCAGCGTGGACATGTATAGCTTGGCGCGGACCAGCGCCGAGCCAAGCTTGGCGATCGCCCGTGAGCCCTTCCATTGCCCGGATTCGCGAATAAACGAGTTCAGGCCGGTGAAGGCCGTGTTGCCCGGATCGTCGAAGCGCCTGAGGTCACCCACGCTGGCCAGCAAGACGGCACTGACGGCTGGACCGATGCCCGGGATGCTCTCCAGCAACCGACGGTCACCTTTCATGTCCGGGTCCGAATCGATGTGGTCGTCGATCATCCGGCGCAACTGGGCGATCTGCTCTTCGATGCCGGACAGGACGCGCTCGATAGAGGCCAGCACGTCAGACGCGGTCGTCGCCTCGCGACGATTTTCTTCCATGACCTTCATCTGCAACAGGTCATCCAGACGCATCACCAGGGCACGCAGGCGACGCTGGGAGGGCTTGGGCGGGATCCAGGGTTGCAGATCCGTCTGCGCGGCGGCGAAACGCGCGATCAGCTTGGCGTCCGTGCGATCGCTTTTGGCTCGCAGCAGCTCGCTCTTGGCGAAATGGGCGATCCGTGACGGGTTGATCACGTAGACGGTGACGCCGCGCTCGTGAAGAAACGTGGCCAGCGCCTCGTGATAAATGCTGGTGGCTTCCATGCACACGGCAGCCGTCGGCGCATGCTTGTCGCGCCAAGCCATGAACTCGGCGAAGCCCTTGGCTTGATTGGCCAGCTTGGCGCGGGTCTGGTACTTGCCCGGTTTATCCAGTGGTAGCGCCACGTCGAAAGTGGCTTTGGCCATGTCGATGCCGATGATCGTCGATGTCATCTCGGAACTCCTGTGAAACCAAAACATTCCGATCATCAGCGAGATAGCGCCAGGCTCATCCTTATCAGTGCAGGCTCTGACCCAAAGGTCGTCCCAAGATACCGTTCGAGCTCACAGGCGCATGAAACGGGACAAGGGCAACGATCTGCGTCACGGGCTCGAAGCCCAAGGAACCCAACGGTGTCACCTTGTCCCCACCGATGATCAGTCGGGGATTCTCGCTCCATCGGGAGCGAGAATCGAGACATAAGGAACCCAGTGTCTTCGCCTCAGCGAAGCGAGTTCTTCAGGACAAGCAAAGCGGCTTCGAGCCGTGCTGGATCCTCCTCGGCAGCAAGACTCAACCGTATCCCGCCGTTCGCCACCGTGATGTCCACGCCGGCCTGCCTGATCCGGGCCGCCGCCGCATCGGCATCTTCCAGCGGTAGCCACGCATGCAAGGCATCCGCCGTGACCAGCCGCGCGTCGAGGATCGCCGCGGCGAGCGCGTTGCGCTCGCGCAGGCGCAGGCGCAATTCATCCAGCAAGGCATCGGCGGTGCCGTCGGCGAGCCAGTGGCCGACCACTTCCGGTAGCAGGGCGGGCAGTCCATCCGTGTCGCGGGCAATGACCGTCGCCACGGCATCCCGCCGCTCCTCGTCGGGAAGCAGGAGCCAGCCGATGCGCAGCCCGGGGCCGAGCACCTTGCCGATGCCGCCGGCATGCAGGCAGCGATCCGGAAGCAGGGCCGACAGCGGTTGGCCGACGCCTGGCCGCAACGGCGAATACACGTCTCCCTCGATGACGGTAAGGTCGCGCGTCACGGCGACCTCCGCGATCTCGCGCCGCCGTCCGGCGGGCATCGTCCGCGTGGTGGGATTGTGCAGCGTGGGTTGCACGTAGAGCGTGCGCGCGCCGCTCGTGCGCGCGGCCTCGTCCAGGGCGTCGGGGCGCAGGCCGTCTTTGTCCATGGCGACGTCGATCGTGCGCACGCCGCGGGCTTCGGCGGCGGCTCGAAAGCCGTGGTAGGTGGGGGATTCCACGAGCAGCGCATCGCCGCGGGAGCAGCACGTGGACAGGGCGAGCACCAGCGCATGGCGCGCGCCCAAGGTGAGCACCAGGCGACGGCCGTCCACGTGCTCGTGGCCGCCGTGCCTGGCCATCCAGCCCGCGATGGCGTCGAGGAGCCACGGATCGCCGCCGGGCCAGGGATAGGCCAGCATGCGTTCGTCCACCGGTGCATGTGCGAGAGCCTGCCTCAGCCGCGTGGCGACGAGCGAACGCAGGGGAAGATTTACCGCCAGATCGTAGCGGGTGGCCATGGCGGGTTACCCTTCCGTCCCATGTGGTGCGTCTATCTCATCGAATGCCGCAACGGCAGCTGGTACGCCGGGATCACCAACGATCTCGAGGCGCGCTACGCCGCGCACGTGGCGGGCAGCGGAGCACGCTACACGCGTGCCCATCCCCCCGTGCGGCTGCTCGGCTCCCGCCCGTTTCCCGATCGCTCGGCCGCCTCGAAGGCCGAGTACGCGCTCAAGCGCCTGCCCAGGGAACGAAAGCTGGCCTGGTTGCTCGACGGCGCTCAGTGAACGTCGCCGCCGGGCAGGGTGTATTCGAGAACATAATGATGCGTTCGATCCGGCGTGATATCGATATCGAGCGTGCCGCTGATGCCCTTGAGTTCACCCGTACCCGAATCCGGAACGATGGCGATACGCAGCTCGCGTCCCCCCGGCGACATGATGCCGCGATGCACGAGCGCGAAGCTGCCGCTCCTGCCGTCCAGTGACCCGGTGAGCCGCTCCACGGCGGCATAGGCCGCGGAATGTTTCTCGGCGGTGCTGGCGGCGGAAATCATGTGGCCGTGGGACTCCGCGTTGAGCGGGCCGTGATAGCGCTTGGTCAGGAGGAAGGTTCCCAGCGTGCTGCCTTCGCCCTCGTCGGGCGTGCCGTCGGGCTCGATCTTGACGTCGAACGTACCTTTCGCGGTGTGGGTCATGGGGCTACCGATCGGATTCGTGTAACGGCTAGGATGACGGCATGTCCGGAAACGAACGACAACACACGAAGGTTACGCCCGATTGGCACCGCTGGATAGCCGAGTCCCTGCAGGCCGGCTCGCGTGCGGTCGACATCCTGCAGACGATGCTCGACAACGGATTCGCGGAGCGCGCGGCCTGGACCGCCATCGACGACGCTTACTCGGTGAACGGCACGTCGCCCGTCGCGTCGTCGACGGAACGCACCGTGTTCCGCAGCCGCCTGGCCGACGGCCACGAACTCGATGCGGGTGACCGGACGGTGCGAGTCCTCGCGCGCATCGCCCGTCCCGCCGTGGCCGTGCTCGACGGCGTGTTGTCCGCGGAGGAATGCAGGGCTTTCCGCGACATGGCGGCGCGGCGCCTGACGCGTTCCGCCGTCGTGGACCGGGATCATGGCCGGCATGCGGTGATGGATATCCGTACCAGTGACGGCGCTTATTTCCAACGCGCGGAAAACGAACTGGTCGCGCTGGTCGATCGACGCGTTTCCGCCTTGATGCACTTGCCCGAGGAACATGGCGAGGGCTTGCAGGTGATGCGCTATGGCATCGGCGGCGAATACCAGCCGCACTTCGACTATTTCGATCCGGCCGACAAGGGCAGCCTGCCGCACCTGAACACGGGCGGCCAGCGGGTATCCACGTTGATCATGTACCTCAACGACGTGGAAGCCGGTGGCGAGACGATCTTCCCGCGCATCGATTTCAGTGTCGTGCCCAGGGAAGGCCAGGGGCTGTATTTCGAATACGACACGCCGGAAGGCGGCCTGGATCCGCTCACGCTGCATGGTGGCGCCCCGGTGACCCGGGGCGAGAAATGGATCGTTACCAAATGGATGCGGGAGCGGGCGTTTCCCGGCTGAGCCGTCAGCTGGCGCGACGCACTTCGCGGTGGGGCGGGTAATACGCGAACAAGTGGGTCGCGCCGCCGAGGAAATCGATGTTGTCGATGTGCTCTCCGCCCAGTCGCTCCGCGACGTGATCGGAGGCCTCGTTGCCGATGCGCACGAGACTGATCACGCGTTGCGCATGCATGCGGTTCCACGCGTAGTCGAGGATCGCCGCGCCCGCCTCGGTGGCATAACCATGGTGACGGTGATCGGGCTTTAGCATCCAGCCCAGTTCCAGGTCGGGCCAGCCTTCAGGCTTCATCAGACCGGCGCGGCCGATGAATTCGCCCGTTTCGCGAAGTTCGATCGCCCACATGCCGCAGCCGCGCAACGCCCAATGGCCCAGCAGCATGGCCATCGAACGCCAGGCGTTCATGCGGTCGAGCGGCTGGCCGTCACCGATCCAGCGCGTGCTGTCGGCGTCGGCGAGCATGCTCGCGTAGTCGTCGAAGTGACGTTCGTTGAGCGCGGTGAGCCGCAGCCGCGCGGTTTCGATTACGGGGATGTCGCAGATTGCCATCGAAGTGACCAAGGGTTCAGCCGATCAGTGCCGCCAGCGCGCGGGTACTCGACGCCAGGCTTTCCGGCCAGGACAAGCCGACTATTTTCTCACCAGTGAGCGCGTCGTTAAAGTCCTCCTCCTGTCCCGGAGCGAGCAGGTGGCGATAATCGACCGTGATTTCAGTGCCTTGCGGCAAGTCTTTAGCAGCGAAGATGAACCCGAGGTGCCAGAGCCCGGTGGGATCGAAACTGTGGTTCACGTAGCACTCGTCGGGCCAATCGGGCGAGAGCGTGTAGCGGTCGCCGAACCAGCGTGCGGCGGCGTGGAGATCGGGGGAACGCTCGATCTCTTTCCAGGCGTAGGTGCGGTCGATGGCGTCGGGCGCGGTGACGACCTGGCCGGCGGCCACGAATTCCTCGACGAACAACCCCTTGCCGGCCCCGGGAATACCCGAAGCGGCGATGCGATAACGCGGCAGGATCATCGGATCATCAGGCCCTTGTTCCGTCACGGGTGGCGAATGTTTCGCCCCCGGCATGGGGCGCGAGTGTAGCGCGTTCATGGCGGGGCGAAAGGGGGCAGGCCGCCTTCCGCCCCGCGGGGGTTACTCGTCGCTTTCGGTCGCGCGGGGCTTGCTGGCCGTTTTCGCCTTCTTTTTCGCGGGCTTGCCGTCGGCAAGCAGGATCGCGTCGCGGTTGCGGTCGATCAACGAGGGGCCGATGCCCTTGACGTCGGTGAGCTGGTCGGCGGATTCGAAGGCGCCGTTGGCGTCGCGCCAGGCGACGATGGCCTTGGCTTTCGCCAGCCCCACGCCGTCGAGCGACTGCGCGAGGGTGGACGCGTCGGCGGTATTGACGTTGACCGGCGTGGAAGCGAAAGCGGGCGAGGCGAGCAGCATCGCGGTGAGGGTGGAAAGGTATCGATTCATGGGTATCTCCTCGTGACTCGCGTCGGGTGACGCGAACGGGTCACTTTGCGTCCGGCGGGACCGCTCGCGAACCGGTCGGGGGCGGTGAAACCTGTCGGCGCGCGGCCAGCAACCGGGCGTGGGCGAGGCCGTCGTCCCCGAGGGCATGCCGTCGGCGCTGCTACAATCGCGTTTTGCCCCACGAGCCGTCTCGCCATGGATACCTCCCGCATCACTTCCTTCGTCAGCGGCCTCTGGGACGCGGAAATCGTCCCGCAACTGGTCGAGTACATCCGCATTCCGAACAAATCGCCGATGTTCGATGCGCAGTGGCGCGAGCACGGCTACATGGACCAGGCCGTGACGCTGATGGAAACCTGGGCCCGTTCCAAGCTGCCGGCCTTCGACGGGGCCACGCTCGAGGTGGTGCGCCTGGAAGGCCGCACGCCGCTGATCTACATCGACGTTCCCGCGCAGGGCATGAACGGCGACAAGGGCACCGACGAAACCGTCGTGCTTTACGGCCACCTCGACAAGCAGCCGGAGATGACGGGCTGGGCCGACGACCTCGGTCCGTGGACGCCGGTGATCAAGGGCGACAAGCTCTACGGCCGCGGTGGCGCCGACGACGGTTACGCCATCTTCGGTTCGCTGGCGGCGCTGCTGGCCTTGCGCGACCAGGGTGTTCCGCACGCGCGATGCGTGATCCTGATCGAGGCCTGCGAGGAGTCGGGCAGCTACGACCTGCCTTACTACGTCGACCACCTGGCCGACCGCATCGGCGACCCGGCCCTCGTGGTCTGCCTCGATTCGGGCTGCGGCAACTACGACCAGCTCTGGCTCACCACCTCGCTGCGCGGCATGACGGGCGGCAACCTGACGGTGCAGGTGCTCGAGGAGGGCGTGCATTCGGGCGACGCCTCGGGCGTGGTGCCGTCGAGCTTCCGCATCCTCCGCCAGATCCTCGGCCGCCTGGAGGATCCGGCCACCGGCCGCATCCTGCCGAAGGAGCTTTATGTCGAGATTCCGCCCCAGCGTGTCGAGCAGGCGCGCCGCTCGGCCGAGGTGCTGGGCACCGCGGTGTACGACAAGTTCCCGTTCGTCGAAGGCATGACGCCGGTCAGCGACGACCTCACCGAGCTGGTGCTCAACCGCACCTGGCGTCCGCAGCTGGCGGTGACGGGTGTCGGCGGCATGCCGCCGCTGGATAGCGCCGGCAACGTGCTGCGCCCCAAGACCGCCGTGAAGCTCAGCCTGCGTGTGCCGCCGACCCTGTCGGGAGCCGAAGCCGGGCGGTTCCTCAAGCAGCTGCTGGAGAAGGATCCCCCCTACGGCGCCAAGGTCAGCTTCGCCCTGGAGAAGGACGGCAGCGGCTGGAATGCTCCCGCGCTTTCGCCGTGGCTGGAGGAGGCGGTGGCCCAGGCCTCGGAAGACTACTTCGGACAACCCGCCGCCTACATGGGCGAGGGCGGCAGCATTCCCTTCATGGGCATGCTCGGCGAGAAATTCCCCAAGGCCCAGTTTCTGATCACCGGCGTGCTCGGTCCCCACTCGAACGCGCATGGTCCCAATGAGTTCCTGCACATCCCCACCGGCAAGCGGGTGAGCATGCTGGTGGCCAGCGTCGTCGCCCGCCACTTCCAGGAAGCGGCCAAGGCATGACGGCCGACGCATCCACGCTCGCCGGCCGCCTCGCCGCCGTGCGGGCGCGGATCGACGACGCCTGCCGGGACGCGGGGCGCGATCCGGCGGCGGTGCGCCTGTTGCCGGTGAGCAAGACGTTCGGCGTCGACGTGGTGCGCGAAGCCGTGGCCGCCGGCGAGCGCCGCTTCGGCGAAAACAAGGTGCAGGAAATCCAGGCCAAGGCGATCGAACTGGCCGCCGAGCACCTGGAATGGGTGGTGATCGGCCACCTGCAGACCAACAAGGCCAAGGCCGTGGCGGCGCATGCCTCGGAGGTCCAGTCGCTGGACCGCCTCGACCTCGCCGTGGCGTTGGACAAGGCCCTGCAGGCGCAGGGTCGTGGCATCGACGTGCTGGTGCAGCTGAAAACCTCGACCGAGCCGACCAAGTCGGGCCTTGAGCCGGAACGCCTGCTGGACTTTCTCCGTCAGTTGAAACCGTTCTCCTCCTTGAACGTCAGGGGATTGATGACGTTGGCCGAAGCCTCCGACGACGAGGCCGTCGTCCGTCGCTGCTTTCGTGACCTGTATCGCTGGCGTGACAGGGCCAGGGAAGCCGGCCACGCCGTCGAGCGGCTGTCGATGGGCATGAGCGGCGACTTCGCCCTGGCCATTGCCGAGGGCAGTACCGAGGTTCGCATCGGCAGCGCGATTTTCGGGGCCCGAAGCGGCCACCCGTAAACCCGCCGTACCGTCGAAGGTTGACCGGGCGCTTGCCGATAATGTGCAGCGAATCACCGGTTTTCGGCCAAGACCTTCATTACGTTCAGGTTTCACCTTTGTGATCGTAATTTTTTGACGGTCTCTGAATATTTCCTAGGAGTTGCCGTTTTTAACTTTAACCGAACAACATTGACGTTTCGGTTTGCTAACTTCACCGCTCGTTCACGGGCATCCACCCTTCGCGGTGGCTTAACTTATCGATGAATAGGCCTTCTCGCTCATGCATTTAAAGCGACTGACCGCTCTCGCGTTAGCCACCTGCTGTTTCGCCTCGGTTACGCCTGCCATCGCCGATACTGTCACGGCCCCGAAAGGTCTCGACCAGTCCGCTTCGATCCTCCTGACCGACCTGCCGGTGTTCACCCCGGCGAACGCGCTGGCCCAGTCCACCATTCCCGATGTCGCCTCGCTGATCGCGCCGAAGGCCCCCACGGTGGCCGACAACGCCGCCGTCGACAGCGACAACCCCGCCGACGACGATGACGACGACAGCCTCGTCGCCGCAGCTACCGCCAAGCTGGCCGGTCACGTCGACGGTCACGCCCGGGAGGCCCTCCTTTCCTTCGCCATGAAGCTGCGCGACATCCGTTACCACCGTGGCGGCCGCGCTCCTTCCACCGGTTTCGATTGCAGCGGCTTCGTCCGCTACGTGTTCCTCCACAGCATCGGCCTCGACCTGCCGACCAACTCGGCCAGCCAGTTCCTCGCCGGCCTCAAGGTCAAGCGCAACGAGATGAAGACGGGCGACCTCGTGTTCTTCCGCACGCGCGGCAAGGCCATTTCCCACGTGGGCATCTACATCGACAACGGCCAGTTCATCCACTCGCCGTCGGCCGGCAAGACCGTTCGCGTCGACAGCCTCAACGAGGCCTACTGGTCCAAGCATTTCGTGGGCGCGAAGCGTCCCGAGGGCATCAGCAACATCTGACGGGCAACCCTTCAACGTATATTTCCGAAACGGCGTGCTTCGGCATGCCGTTTTTTTTGGTTCACCGCGGGCAGCCGTGGAGCCTTTGCCCAGCCAGCCGTATCCTTTCCCCATGCCAGCACGACCGTCCCGCGCCACGACACCCACCTACGGCCTCGCCCGTGTGCTTTCCAAGCGCGGCATCTGCTCGCGAAGCCAGGGCGAGAAGGCCGTGCGCGAGGGTAGGGTGCGCGTGGACGGTCGGTTGGTTCGCGATCCCGAGTTTCCCATCGTGGGCCATGAGCGCATCGAATTCGACGGTGAAGGTGCACGGGCCGCGGCCGCCGTCTACATCGCCGTGAACAAGCCCCGGGGACTCGTGGTTACCGCATCGGACGAGCGGGGCAGGGACACGGTCTATGCCTTGCTCGAAGGCGCAGGGCTGCCGTGGCTCGGCGCCGTGGGTCGGCTGGACAAGGCCAGCGAAGGCCTGTTGCTGATGTCGAACGACACGGTGTGGGCGTCGGGTATCACCGACCCGGCCACGCACGTGCCCAAGACCTACCACGTGCAGGTGTCGGGACAGCCCGACGAAGCCACGGTGGCGGCCATGCTTCACGGCGTGGTCGACGGGGGGGAGCCGCTGAAGGCGGGCGCCGCGTCGGTACTGCGGCGGGGCGAGAAGACCGCCTGGCTCGAGGTGACGCTCGACGAGGGACGTAACCGCCACATCCGGCGGTTGATGTCGGTGCTGGGATTCGAGGTGCAGCGGTTGGTGCGGGTGGCTATCGGGGGCCTGGTGCTCGGCGGGTTGGCGAAAGGGCAGTGGAGGCCTCTGTCCGCCGATGAGGTTGCCGCACTCAGGCGCCGCTGACCGCGGACGGGGTCCGCTCCCACCCTTCGGTAGGGAGCGGATCCCGTCCGCGATACCTGCGAAGCGAATCGTTTCAGGCTTTCAATACGCCCAGCTTCTTCCCGACCTTGGTAAACGCCGCGATCGCCTTGTCCAGATGCTCGCGCGTATGCGCCGCGCTCATCTGGGTGCGGATGCGCGCCTTGCCCTGCGGCACCACGGGGAAGAAGAAACCGGTGACGTAAATGCCTTCGTCGAGCAGTTCGGCGGCCATCGCCTGCGCCTGCTTGGCGTCGTAGATCATCACGGGCACGATCGGATGCTGTCCCGGGCGGATGTCGAAGCCCGCTTCGGTCATCTTTTCGCGGAAATAGCGGGTGTTTTCCTTCACGCGCTCGCGCAGTTCACCGGCGGCGGCGAGCATGTCGAACACCTTGCTTCCAGCGGCCACGACGTGCGGCGGCAACGAGTTGGAGAACAGGTAGGGACGCGAGCGCTGGCGCAGCATCTCGATCACTTCCTTGCGGCCGGTCGTGAAGCCGCCCAAGGCGCCGCCGAGTGCCTTGCCCAGGGTGCCGGTGAAGATGTCGATCTTGTCCATCACGCCGTGGAATTCGGCCGAGCCGCGGCCCGTGTCGCCGAGGAAGCCGGTGCAATGGCATTCGTCGATATGCACGAGGGCGTTGTATTTCTTCGCCAGCGCGGTGATCTCGTCCAGCGGCGCGATGAAGCCGTCCATGGAGAAGGCGCCGTCGGTGGTGATGAGCTTGGTGCGCGCGCCGGCGGCGTCGGCCGCCTGGAGCTGCGCTTCGAGGTCGGCCATGTCGCAGTTGGCGTAGCGGAAGCGCTTGGCCTTGCACAGGCGGATGCCGTCGATGATCGAGGCATGGTTGAGCGCGTCGGAGATCACCGCGTCCTCCTCGCCGAGCAGTGGCTCGAAAAGACCGCCGTTGGCGTCGAAGCAGGCGGCATAGAGGATGGTGTCCTCGGTGCCGAAGAAGTCGGCGATCTTCTTTTCCAGTTCCTTGTGCAGGTCTTGCGTGCCGCAGATGAAGCGCACGCTGGCCATGCCGAAGCCATGGGTGTCGAGCGCCTGCTTGGCCGCCGCGATCACCTCGGCGTGGTCGGCGAGGCCCAGGTAGTTGTTGGCGCAGAAGTTGAGCACCTTGCGCCCGCCGTCCAGTTCGATCTCGGCGGATTGCGGCGACACGATGATGCGTTCGCTCTTGAACAGGCCTTGCTCGCGGATGGATTCGAGTTCGGCGGCGAAACGGTCTTGGCCGGGGTAGGACATGATGGGGGCTTCCGGGACGTCGAAGACCTCCGATTGTGAGGCCTTTGCCCGGTGGATAAAACCTCGGTCAGTGAAGGCCGAAATCCACCCGGGTCGTCCTGCCGCCGTCGTCGATGCCTTCGGCGTCGGTTTTCGGCGCCACGACGAACAGCCGCTTGTCGTCCGCCTTGCCCTGGAGCCACAGCCTCACCGCATTGGCCCGCCGTTCGGCCAGGTGGCGCAGGGCGTCGGCGTCGACCGGCATGTTGGTTTCCATGAGCGTGCGCATCTGGTCGGGCGGCAGGGACTTCGACAGTCCGATGAGGTTCTTCGGTTTGGGGAACGAGGCGTGCCGGTAAGCCCGCTTGAGGTACCGGTCTTCGTCGTCGGGCGTGGCCTCGTCGTTCTCGTTGTCGCCTTTTTCCTGCCGGATGAGGTCGTCAACCATCACGGCGCGCAGGCCCGGTTCGTCCTTGGCCGGGTCCACGCGGCCGACGATGTCCAGGCTGATCGTCGGCTTGTCGGCGAGTACCTTGGCGATGTCGGCCAGCTTCGACTGGGCGCCGGCATCGAGTTGCGCCGATCCCGGGGCGAACTCCACGTAGCCGAGGTCTTCGCGTCCGCCGCCGGCCGAGGCCAGCAGGCGGAACGGCGAGGTCACCGCCTTGACGATGAGGTTGCCGATGGCGCGCCAGACCAGGCCACCGAGACTGAACTGCGGATCGTCGAGCGAACCCGAGACGGGGATGTTCACGTCGATGCGCCCCTGGGTGTCCTTCAGCAGGGCGACGGCGAGCTTCACCGGCAGATGGCTGATGCCGGGCCCCTCGATACGGTCGCCGAAGGTCAGCTGGTCGATGAAGATATGGTTGTTCGCGGTGAGCTTGCGCTGGTCGAGCAGGTAGTGCACGTCGACGTTGAGGCGTCCCCTGGTGATGGGATAGCCCGCGTACTTGCCGGAGTAGGGCGACAGGTTGGCGAGCTGGATGCCGTCGGCCTTGGCCGTGATGTCGAGGAAGGCCACGGGCGTGAGCGGATTGATGGTGCCGCGGATGTCGACCGGCGCATTGTCGTCGAGCTGGCCTTGAAGGGTCAGCTCTGCCGGTGCGCTCCCTCCCGCGGTGCCGAATGCGCCGATCTTGCCGGTGAGCTTCGTCACGTCGGCGGTGTAGTTGGGCTTGATGAAATTATCGGTGTAGTTGAGGCGGCCGCCGGTGAGCGAGATCTGGCCGATATGGATGTCCGCGGCGGGCGTGGCGCGCGCGGCCTCGGGTGCCGGCGTGGGCGGCGCGGGCGTGTCGCGGGCTTCGGTGACCGATACCGTGCCGGGCGCTTCCGGGCTGGCGACGACGTCCTGCAGGTTGAGGCGGCCGGTCGTGTTGACGATCACGCGGGCATAGAAATCGTCGAGCGCGAGCCCGCCGATGGAGGCGCGCGGCGCGGCCTCGCCCACCTGCACCGTCATGTCCGAGGCACTGAGCGAACGCCAGCTAAGGAAATCCGCTTCGGTCACCTTGTCCAGCACGCGCACGCGGCCGAGGGTGGCCTGCCCGCGGTAGGCGATGCGAGCCGCGGCGTTGCCGCGATCGGCGTAACGGATCCGTCCCTCCATGCTCAACAGGCCGCTGGCCACGCGTACGTTCAACGGCACGGTCACCAGCGACTGGAGAGGGGCGATGTCGATGCGGCTGGCCTTTACGGTGAGGTCCGCGTCGAGGGGGCTCGGTGTCACCGGTCCGGTAACGGCGAACGTACCCTTGCCCAGCGAGCCTTCCAGGTGCAGGGCGAGCGGCTTCTTCATGTCGTCGGAGAGGCCGTCGATGCCGAACGTCTTCGCCTGCAGCACCACGGTGTTGCGCCTGTTCGGTGACGACGCATCGCGCAGGGTAAGGGTGCCGTCGTTCAAGGCGAGATGCGCGATGCTCCAGCGCCATGGCGTGGAAGGCGCGGCGGGCTTCGACGGGGGTGGGCCCCTCACCACGCGCGTGAGGTCGAACGAGCCGTCGGCGAGACGGCGCGGTTCGAGCGAGAGGCCGTCGAGGGTGAGGTTGTCGAGGCGAGCCTCGCCGCCGGCCAGATCGAGCAGCGCGATCGATGCTTTCAGTGACGACCACGCCACGGGGAGCGCCTCGTCCCGATGCGGCACCAGGCGAAAGCCCTCGAGCTTCGCCTGTGTTTTCGCGATGCGCAGGGCGAAAGCCCGGCCCCAGTCCACGGCCAACTCGCCGTCGGCGCCCACGGTGCCCGAGGCCACGTCGGCGTCCAGGAGCGGCGGCGCCAGCGGCATCAGCGTGGCGAGCGCGATCCTGTCGAGCGATAGCCTGCCCGCGTAGCGGCCGGCGGCGAGGTCGAGCGTGCCCTTCGTCTTGAGACTGCCTCCGGCCATTCGCGCGGTGGCGTCCACGGTGGCGGCCCGGGCGGCCACCGTGGACAGGCCACGTACGTCGCCGTCCAGCCCTTCGAGCACGAGCCGGCTGGGCGCCGGGCCGGCAAGGTTCGCGTATTCGAACCGGGAGCGTTTCAGCGTCAGCGTATCGATGCGCACGTCGGTGGGTTTGGCGTCGGCGCCGGGGGCGCCGGGCGTGCTCAGCGCATCGAGGTTGCTGCGGCCGTTCGGCAGGCTGGCGTAGCGCAGGTCGAGGCCGTCCAGGGCGACGATGCCCAGACGATAGCGCGAGGTCAGCGGTTCCAGCGCGGTCAGTTCCACGTCGCCGTGGCCGAGCCCCAGCAGCGGCGCGCCGTCTTTGCCGGCGACCTTCAGCCCGTCGATGACGAGTCGGCCGCTCAGGATCACGTGGGGTTGCGCGTCGGCCATGGTGAAACGGATGTCCAGCCGTCCGGACAGCTTGCCGTCGGACATGCCGACCGGCAGTGGCGTGGGCACGAAGCCGACGTAGCGGGGCAGGTCGAGATGGTCGAGCCGGAAGCTCAGTAGCGACTCGCGGTCATTGGCGAACGGCTTGGTCTGTCCTTCCACGCGTAACGGGCTGCCGTCCACGTTCATCGCGAGCAGCGGCCGCACGTAGATGTCCGTCGCGCTGGGAAGGTTGGCGATGAAGGGGAGGCCCAGTTCGATATGGTCGAGGCGATGGCTGGCGTCCAGCACGCGATCGTCGACATCCACCTGTCCGCCGTGAACGGCGATATTGGACAGCGCGAACCGGACGGGTTCCGCATCGACGGGGGCCGGAGACGAGGCGAGGCGCTCGAGGATGTCGCTGAAGTTGAAGCGTTGCGGCGCGCTGCGCCGTATACGGATGCGCGGTCTTTCGACATCGAGTGCATCCAGGATCGGCGCCAAGCGGAAAAGCGACGACCAGGATGCGTTCGCGATGACGCGGTCCACGTCGACGAACGGGGAGGTGCCATCCGCTTCGCCGATGTGCAACGCCTCGACGGTAACCTCCAGGGTGAACGGATTCAGCGAAAGCCTGCCGACGGTCACCGGGCGTCCCAGCGCGGCGCTGGCGCGCGACTCGATCTGCGAGCGGAGCAAAGGCGGCGCGGCGAAGAAGCCGAGAAGCCCGAAGACGATCGTCGCGACGACGAGGGCGAAGACGATGCGCCGCGTGCGGTGCGAACGGTATACGGCCAGGGCGCGTTCGCGTCCCTCGTGCCAACGGATCCGGCCCTTCGTCTTGCGCGTTTCCATGCAGCACCCCTGGAACGAACGTGGCCCCCGGCGAAGTGTACGCCGGGGGCCACGATGGCGGCGATCCGTCAGACGGCCGTCAGGTCCAGGAGCAGACCACCTTGCCGCACTGGCCGGCATCCATCAGGTCGAAGCCCCTCTGGAAGTCGTCGATGGCGATCTGGTGGGTGAGCACCTTCTGAAGCGGGAAGCCGGTGAGCACCATCTGGGTCATCTTGTACCAGGTCTCGTACATCTTGCGGCCGTAGATGCCCTGCAGGGTAAGGCCCTTGAAGATCACCTTGTCCCAGTCGATGCCGGCACCGCGCGGCATGATGCCGAGCATGGCGATCTTGCCGCCGTGGTACATGCACTCGAGCATGTCGGCGAACGCGCGCGGGTTGCCGCTCATTTCCAGGCCCACGTCGAAGCCTTCGATGTGGAGGTCTTTCACAACGTCCTTCAGCGACTGGTTGGCCACGTTCACCACGCGGGTGGCGCCCATGTCGGCGGCCAGCTTCAGGCGATAGTCGTTGACGTCGGTGACCACCACGTTGCGCGCGCCCACGTGCTTGGCGATGCCGGCGGCGATGATGCCGATGGGGCCGGCGCCGGTGATGAGCACGTCTTCGCCGATCAGGTCGAACTCGAGCGCGCAGTGCGCCGCGTTGCCGTAGGGATCGAAGAAGGCGGCCAGTTCCGAGGGAACCTGGTCGGGGATCGGCCACAGGTTGGAGGCCGGCATGGTCATGTATTCGGCAAAGGCGCCGTCACGGTTCACGCCGATGCCGAACGTGTTCGGGCACAGGTGCTGGCGGCCGGCCCGGCAGTTGCGGCAGTGGCCGCACACGATGTGACCCTCGGCCGACACGCGGTCGCCCACCTTGTAGCCGGTGACCCCCGGGCCGATCTCGGCGATGCGGCCGACGAATTCGTGGCCGATGACCAGGCCCGGCTTGATCGTGCGCTGGGACCACTCGTCCCACTTGTAGATGTGCAGGTCGGTGCCGCAGATCGCGGTCTTCTCGACCTTGATCAGCACCTCGTTGGGGCCGACGGTCGGCACCGGCACTTCTTCCATCCAGATACCCTGTTCGGGCTTGCGCTTGACCAGCGCCTTCATCGTCTGCTGCATGGTGGTTCAAGGTTCCGTGGGGAGCGTCCGCGGCGCGGACCAAACCGCCATTATAGGCCGGTGAGGGGTGGCGATCTTGTGCGACGCGCCATTGCCAGGTGCCGGGGCGGCCCTCTATGGTCCGCAAGGTTTTACGATGCAAGGGATACCGAAGACGATGCGAATCCGCACGATGATGCTGGGCGCCGCCATGGCGCTGGCGCTGGAGGCCCGGGCCGACGAGGGGATGTGGCTGCCCTCGCAGTTGCCCGACATTGCGAAAAACCTCAAAGAAGCCGGCTTCCGCGGTGACGCCCGCGATCTCGCCGACCTGACCCGCGCACCCCTCAACGCCGTGGTGCGGGTGGGAGGCGGCACGGGCTCGTTCGTGTCGGCCGACGGCCTGCTGGTGACCAACCACCACGTGGCCTTCGGGGTGATCCAGTACAACTCGCGGCCCGATCGCGACCTGATCTCGAACGGCTACGTCGCCGCCGACCGGGCCGCGGAGCTGCCCGCCAACCCGGATTACCGTCTCCGCGTCACCGTGGGGTTCGACAAGGTCACCGATCGCATCCTGGCCGACGCGAAGGGGAAGACCGGCCGGGCGTATTACGATGCCGTGGACGCCGCCAGCAAGGCGCTGGTGGCCGAATGCGAGAAGGAGCCGGGCATTCGCTGCAGCGTGGCCAACATGTTCTACGGCCGCGACTTCTACCTGGTGAAGCAGCTCGAGCTTCGCGACCTTCGCCTCGTTTACGCTCCGCCGCGTGCCATCGGCAACTACGGCGACGAGATCGACAACTTCGTCTGGCCCCGGCACGCGGGCGACTTCACCATCCTGCGTGCCTATGTCGGCCCCGACGGCAAGCCCGCGGACTATTCGCCCGACAACAAGCCGTACCATCCGCCGTCGCACCTGAAGCTGGCGACCGAAGGCGTGGCCGAAGGCGATTTCGTCATGCTGGCCGGTTATCCCGGCATCACCTATCGCCATCGCACGGCCGCCGAGTTCGCCGACCAGATCCAGTGGCGCCTGCCGACGTCGGTGGCCGTGCTGACCGGCCTGCAGGACGTCATCGAGGCCCAGGGAAAGGCCGACAAGGACGCCGGCATCCGTTACGCCTCGCAGTTGCAGTCGCTCAAGAACGGCATCAAGCGCTTCAGCGGCGAACTCCAGGGGCTGGAGCGCAGCGACGCCGTCACCGTGCGTCGCGACGATGAGGCGGCCATGCTCGCGTGGCTGGCGACGCGCCCCGAAGCGAAGACGCTCAAGCCCGACATCGACGCGGCCATGGCGTTGATCGAGCAGGGCAAGGACGTGCGCGATCGTGATCTTCTCGTCGGATTGCTTTCCACGCAGACGCAGTTGATGCGCGGCGCCCTCGCGCTGGACCGCCTGTCGGTCGAGCGGCCCAAGGCCGATGCCGAACGCGAATCGGGCTACCAGAAGCGTGACGAGGAGCTGATCAAGAGCCAGCTGAAGCAGATCCAGCGTCGCTACGATCCCAAGGTGGAGAAGGCGCTGGTCACCTCGCTCGTCACCCGCTACCAGGCGCTTCCCTCCGCCCAGCACCTGCCCGAGATGGACAAGGTGTTCGGGCGCACGGCCGCGGAGCTCGCGCAGGCACTCGATCGCATCTATGGCGCCACCAAGCTCAGCGACGAAGGCGAACGCCTGCGCCTGTTCGACGCCACGCCCGGTGAGGTGGAGAAGAACGGCGACGCCTTGCTCGTCGCCGCGCGCACCCTGCGCCCGGCCCTGCTGCGCATGGAAGACCAGCGCAAGGCTCGCGAAGGCGATCTGCTTCGCCTGCGTCCCGCCTACATGCAGGCGTTGATCGCCTACCGCGAGAAGCAGGGCCGCGCGGTGTATCCCGATGCCAACTCCACCCTGCGCGTGAGCTACGGCAAGGTCACGCCGCTGGTCGCGCGCGACGCCGTGGCCTATGCGCCCGTCACCACGGTGAAGGGCATCGTCGAGAAAAACACCGGCAAGGTGCCTTTCGATGCGCCCAAGCCCCTGCTCGACGCCATCCGCAAGGGCGATTTCGCGGGTTACGCCGATCCGGCCACGGGCGAGATGCCGGTGGATTTCCTCAGCAACCTCGACACCACGGGCGGCAACTCCGGCTCCCCCGTGCTCAACGCGAAGGGCGAACTGGTCGGCCTCAACTTCGACAGCAACTGGGAAGCCGTGAGCGCGAGCTGGATGTACGACCCGCGCTACAAGCGCGCGATCCACGTCGACATGCGTTACATGCGTTGGCTGATGGACAAGGTCTATCCCTCGCCGTCGCTTCTGAAGGAGCTCGGCGTCCCGGTGCGCTGAGGACAGGCATGACCTCCGGCACATAGCCGTCGGAGGTCATGTGCTGGATTGTTATATTGTAACGAAAGCGGGGCGTCGTCCCGCCGTTCGATCCAAGGAGAATCCATGCGTCGTCTCGCCCTCGCCACCGCCCTCGTGGCGGGCCTGGTTCCCGTCGCTCATGCCGTGGAAGGCATGTGGCAGCCGGCCCAGCTGCCGAAGATCGCCGCTGCGCTGCGGCAGCACGGCCTCAAGCTCGATCCGGCCACCCTCACCGACCTGACGGCGTATCCGATGGGCGCCATCGTCAGCCTCGGCGGCTGCACGGCATCGTTCGTCTCGCCCGACGGCCTGGCGGTGACCAACCACCACTGTGGTTACGGTGCCCTGCAATACAACTCGACGAAGGAAAAGAACCTCATCGAGCAGGGCTTCCTGGCGAAGACCCCTGCCGAGGAACTGCCGGGCTCGCCCGACATGCGCGTGTTCGTCACCGAGGAGATCCGCGACGTCACCCGGGAGGTGACCGCGAAGGTTACGCCGTCGATGACGGGGAAGCAGCGTTTCGATGCCATCGACAGGGCGGAGAAGGAGTTGGTCAAGGGCTGCGAAACCGACGGTTACCGCTGCGACGTCTACGTCTTCCACGGCGGATACAGCTACCAGTTGATCAAGCAGTTGGAAATCAAGGACGTGAGGTTGGTCTACGCGCCGCCCGAGTCGATCGGCAAGTTCGGCGGCGACATCGATAACTGGATGTGGCCGCGCCATACCGGCGATTTCAGTTACCTGCGCGCGTACGTCTCGAAGGACGGCAAATCGGCCACGTATTCCAAGGACAACGTGCCTTATCACCCCAAGCACTTCATCAAGCTCAATCCGCAAGGCGTGAACGAAGGCGATTACGTGATGGTGGTCGGTTACCCCGGCCGTACCAACCGGTATCGCCTGGCGCAGGAAGTGCAGGGCGCGATCGACTGGACGTACCCCACGCAGATCGGGTTGTACAAGGAACAGCTCGCGATCATCGCCGAGAACGGCAAGGCCAATCCCGACGTCACGGTGAAGTACGCGAATCTCGTCGCGGGCCTCAACAATTACCTGAAGAACTTCGGCGGCCAGTTGGAAGGGTTGCGCCGAGCCGATGCGGTGGCCGTCAAGCGCAAGCAGGAGGCCGATCTCGATGCCTGGCTGAGGAAGCGGGGCGGCGCCGATAATCAGGCGCTGGCGAAAGACATCGCCGAACTCAAGGCTAAGCTCTCGGCCTACCAGTCCACGCGCGCCCGCGATGCGTACCTGGCCCTCGTCGCGCGTACGCAACTGTTCTCCACGGGCGTCAGGCTGGCGCGTCTCGCACATGAACGCACGAAGCCGGACATGGAGCGCGACGCGGGGTACCAGCAGCGTGACGAGGTGCGCATCGAAGGCGCGCTCAAGCAGATGGATCGCCGCTACGACGCAAAAACCGACCAGGCCCTGTTGTCCAGCGCGCTGGTGCACTATGTGTCGTTGCCGCAGGCGCAGCGTTTGCCGGCCCTCGATGCCTGGCTGGCCGGCGCGGACAACCCGTCCGCCATCTCGGCGAAGGTGGCGGCGCTCTACAAGGGTAGCCGCCTTGGCGAAAGCGAGCAGCGCCTGAAATGGTTCAAGGCCGATGACAAGGCGATCGCGGACAGTGACGACAGCATGTTGAAGCTCGCCACGGCCGTGTTGCCCGATTTGAAGAAGATCGAGGACGAAGGCGATGCGCGGGATGGCGAACTCGCCCGCCTTCGTCCGCGGTACATGCAGGCCATCATCGCCTGGAAGGAATCGCAGGGCCTGCCGGTCTATCCGGACGCCAACAGCTCGCTGCGCGTCACCTTCGGCAACGTGCAGGGGGTCGCGCCGCGCGACGGCGTGAGCTACGCACCCTTCACCACGGTTCAGGGCATCGTCGAAAAGAACACCGGCGAAGAACCCTTCAACGCGCCGAAGGCCGAAATCGACGCCATCAAGGCCAAGGCGTTCGATGGGTACGCGTCGGACAAGCTGGGCACGCTGCCGGTCGACTTCCTCGCCGACCTCGACATCACCGGCGGCAATTCCGGTTCGCCGTCGCTCGATGCCGAGGGCCGCTTGGTGGGCCTCGCTTTCGACGGCAACTGGGAGTCGGTCAGCGGCGACTGGTTGTTCAATCCCCAGCTCAATCGCTCGATCCAGGTCGACGTCCGTTACATGTTGTGGGTGATGCACCACCTCGACCACGCCGACAACCTGCTGAAGGAGATGGGCGTGCCGGCGAAGTAGCCGCGTTCGCGGGGCGGTTATCCACAAGGGATGTGGATACCGCCTGCATAAGCGTGTGGATAAGTCCCGCTTACGCTTGTGGGACAGGACGTTGCCTTACGCTGATCGTCGCGTGACCAGAGCGCCGTAGGCAGCCCCGTGCGTGCTTCGGCGCACGACCGGGCGGACGCATGGGTTAACCTTGCGTCCGCCTGTCGATTCCTTCCCGCGATGTCCCAAGACCGCCGTCCCCTCGCCATCTTCCTGATGGGGCCCACCGCCTCGGGCAAGACCGCGCTCGCCTGTTCGTTGGCCGATCGGTTTCCGGTGAAACTGATCAGCGTCGATTCCGCGCTGGTCTATCGAGGATTGGACATCGGCTCGGCCAAACCCGATGCCGCCACGCTCGCGCGCTATCCGCACGAGCTGATCGACATCCGCGATCCGGCCCAGCCGTATTCGGCGGCCGAATTCGTGGAAGATGCCCGCGCAGCGATGGATCGCGTGGCGGAATCCGGCAAGGTGCCTTTGCTCGTGGGAGGCACCGGACTGTATTTCCGCGCCCTGCAGCGAGGCCTTTCCGAATTGCCCGAAGCCGATCCGGCCGTTCGCGAGCGCATCGGTGCCGAAGGCGCCCGGCTGGGCTGGGCCGCGCTACACGCGCGCATGGCCGCCGTCGATCCGGCGGCGGGGGAACGCATCCGGCCGGGCGACGCCCAGCGCATCCAGCGGGCGCTGGAGGTCTTCGAGCTCACCGGCAGGCCGATCAGCGAGCTTCAACGCCAGCCGCGACAGCCTTTTCCGTGGCGTGTGCTCAAACTGGCGCTGCTGCCGGACGACCGGAGCCGACTCCACGAACGCATCGCGCGACGTTTCGAACAGATGATCGCGGACGGGTTTCTCGACGAAGTGCGCGCCCTGCGTGCGCGAGGCGACCTGCACGCGGATCTTCCCGCCATCCGCGCGGTGGGCTACCGTCAGGCCTGGGAGTTCCTGGGAGGGCAGGGAGACGCCACGAACTTCCGCGACCGTGGTATCTATGCCACCCGGCAACTCGCCAAGCGCCAGATCACCTGGTTGCGCAGCGAGCTGGATGCGCGCATGTTCGATCCCGATCGGGGCGATCCGTTGCCGGAAGCGTCCATGGCACTGGAGCTGTTCCTCGGAATGCCGAAGACGTCACGTCAAAAGCTTCCAGGCGGCATTTAAATGCAGTTAAGATTCAAGACACTTGGGCCGGGGCGTCGCAAGGCGTTTTTTTACCCGGACCCGTACGATAGGCGTAGGGGAGAAGAAGAATGTCCAAAGGGCAATCGTTGCAGGATCCGTTTCTGAATGCGCTTCGTCGCGAGCGCGTGCCGGTCGCCATCTATCTGGTGAACGGCATCAAGCTGCAGGGCACGATCGAGTCGTTCGATCAGTTCGTGGTGCTTCTGCGCAACCAGGTCAGCCAGATGGTCTACAAGCACGCCATTTCCACGGTGGTGCCGAGCCGCAACGTGCGGGTGGGCGGCCATGAGAACCACGGGGAAGGCGGGGCGGGCGACGGCGAGGGTTGAGGGGCCCGCGGTCGGCACCCATATGAAAGGGCGGGTGCGCGTACCATGTACGCGCACCCTTCTCCATTTCCGAGGTCATCCCCCTAAGTGTTCGACAGGCAAAAGAAAGGCGACCGGGCCGTCCTGGTGTTGCCGCATTCACGCGGCGAGGGCGACGCGATTCGCCGTGGCGAGGAGTTCGCCGAGCTGGTGAGTTCGGCGGGCGCCGAGATTCTCGCGAGCATTCCCGCGCGCGTCGAAACCCCCAATCCCCGTTTCTACATCGGCAGCGGTAAGGCCGACGAGGTGGCCGAGGCCGTGCGCGCCCTCGAGGCCGACCTGGTCCTCGTCGACCACGAGCTCACCCCGGTGCAGGAACGAAACCTCGAGAAGCACCTGAAGACCCGCGTGGTCGACCGTGCCGGGCTCATCCTGGACATCTTCGCCCAGCGCGCCCGGTCGCACGAAGGCAAGCTCGAGGTCGAACTGGCCCAGTTGAAGCACGTGGCCACCCGCCTGGTTCGCGGCTGGACCCACCTGGACGCCCAGCGCGGCGGCGCCATCGGCAACCGCGGCCCTGGCGAGACCCAGCTGGAAACCGACCGCCGCCTGCTCGCCGAGCGGGTGAAGATGCTCACCAAACGCCTTGAAAAGGTTCAGGTCCAGCGCGACCAGCAGCGTCGTGCGCGACTGCGCAACACGGTGCCCCGCGTGGCACTCGTGGGCTACACCAACGCGGGCAAGTCCACGTTGTTCAACGCCCTGACCACGGGCGGCGTCTACGCCGCCGACCAGCTCTTCGCCACCCTCGATCCGACGGTGCGCAAGATCGACGGCCTGTCCTGCGGCCCCGCGGTGATCGCCGATACCGTCGGCTTCATACGCGAACTGCCGCACGACCTCGTCGCCGCCTTCCGCGCCACCCTGGCCGAGGCCCGCGATGCCGACCTGCTCATCCACGTGAGCGATGCCGTCGACGAGGAGCGGGAGCTGTTGCGCCGGGTGGTGAACGACGTGCTGGAGGAAATCGGCGCGGGTGACGTGCCGCAACTGTCGGTCATGAACAAGATCGACCTCGCCGACGACATCGAGCCGAGGGTGGACCGTGGCGACGACGGCAAGCCGACCCGGGTCTGGCTGTCGGCCCGTTCCGGCGCCGGCCTGGACGGCCTGCGCGAGGCCCTCGGCGAGTTGCTCGGCGGAGAGCGCATACGGGCCGGTATTGAGCTTCCTCTCACGGCCGGGCGACTGCATGCCCGCCTGAAGGCGGCGGGCGCGATCGCCGGCGAAGCCATCGACGAGCATGGCTGGCACCTCGACATCGATGCCCCGCGGTCCGTGCTGGCGCCGCTGCTGGGCGACGACGTGCATGCACGCCCTTTACGCGACCTGATCGAACCGCCCCAGGCCGAGTTCTGATCCCCACACCTGTCTGGTAGAATTTGCGGTGTTTGCGTGCCGATCCGGCGCGGCGCCGGGTCGACACACGCCCCGCCGTTCGCTGCCGCCGTGCCCGGTCCATCTCACGGCTTGCCAGCCGCCCACCCTCCGGTCCCCGAAGGAGACTGCCGCCCATGGCTTGGAACGAACCCGGTAACGGCCAGAAGGATCCCTGGAACCGCAACCGGCCAGGCGGGCGAAAGCCCGACCTCGACGGCGCGATCAAGAACCTCAAGGCCCGTTTCGGCCGCTTCGGCGCCGGCAGCGGCGGCATCCTGGCCATCGTGGGCGTGTTCGTCCTGGCCTGGCTGCTGGTCTCCAGCTATACGGTGATCGACGCCCGCCAGGTCGGCGTGGTACTCCGTTTCGGCCAGTTCTCGCGCATCCTGCCGCCGGGCTTCCACCTGAAGGCGCCCAGCCCGATCGAGTCGGTCACCAAGGTCGAGACCACCCAGGTCCGTTCCATTTCCGACAACGTCTCGATGCTCACCCGCGACGAGAACATCATCACCATCGACTTCAACGTGCAGTACCAGGTCTCCGACGCCCGGAAATTCCTGTACTCCAACGCCGACGTCGAGAACGGCACCATCCCCAACGCCGCCGAAGCCGCCGTGCGCTCGGTGGTGGGCGCCAACGCGATGGACAACATCCTCACCACGCCGGGCACCGATACGCCCGCGCCCGACCAGGCGCCGGTCGCCGGCGTGGCGACGCAGGCGAAGGAAACCCTCCAGCAGCAGACCCGCGACATTCTCCAGGCCACGCTCGACAAGTACGACGCGGGCGTCACCGTCACCGGCGTGAGCTTCCAGAACGTGGCTCCGCCCAAGGAAGTGAAGGACGCCTTCGACGACGTCAACGCGGCCCGCGAAGACAAGCAGAGCGAAGAGAACAAGGCCCGCGCCTACGAGAGCCAGGTGGTGCCGGTGGCCCGTGGCGAAGCCGCACGCATCGCCGCCGAGGCCGAGGCCGAGCGCGTCGAACGCATCGCGCGCGCCAATGGCGACGTCGAGCGCTTCAACCTGCTGCTGAAGGAATACCGCGCCGCTCCCGACGTCACCCGTCGCCGCCTGTGGCTCGAAACCGTGGAAGAAGTGATGGCCGGCAATCCGAAGATCATCGACGGCAGCGGCGGCAAGAACATCATCCAGTTGCCGGTGGAGGGCGGTCCCAACGCCACCGTGCGCAGCGTGCCCGGCGTGGGCACCGTCGTGCAGTCCGCCACCACCGAGCCGGCCACGCAGGGGAATGCCCAGTGAAGATCCTTTCCGGCCTCATCGTCGTCGCCGTGGTGCTGCTCGCCTTCAACAGCGCCTTCATGGTGAAGGAGGGCGAAAACGCGCTGCTCCTGCAGTTCGGCCGCATCGTGCGCGCCGACTATGCCCCTGGCCTGCACTTCAAGATTCCCGTGGTGCAGCAGGTGATGCGCTTCGACAACCGCATCCTCGGCCTCGACGCGCAGCCCGAGCGCTATTTCACGCTCGAGAAGAAAAGCGTCAACGTCGACTTCTACGTGAAGTGGCGCATCGCGGACAACGCCTCGTATTACCGCGCCACCTCTGGCGAACAGACCCAGGCCATCCAGCGCCTGACGCCCATCGTGAAAGATGCGCTGCGTTACGAGTTCAACGCCCGCCCGCTCGAAGACCTGATCGCCGGCGGCCGCAAGGACATCACCGAGCGCGTGCGCCAGCAGACCGATGCGGTGGCACGCAAGAACCTCGGCATCGCCGTGGTCGACGTGCGCATCAAGCGCATCGATCTCCCCGACGAAGTGAGCGGCTCGGTGTACAAGCGCATGCGCGCCGAGCGCCTGCAGCTGGCCAACGAACTGCGCTACACGGGTCAGGAGAGCGCCGAAACCATCCGTGCCGACGCCGACCGCCAGAAGATGGTGCTGCTGGCCGACGCCAATCGCGACGCCACCAAGGTCAAGGGCGACGGCGACGCACAGGCTGCCGCCATCTATGCGCAGGCGTACAGCCAGGATCCCGAATTCTTCGCCTTCTACCGGAGCCTCGCCGCGTACCGCAAAGCCTTCGCCGACGGCAAGGGCGTGCTCGTGCTGAAGCCCGATTCCGAATTCCTGCGCTACCTCAACGACGGCCCCGGCCGTTCGCGCTGAACCATCTCCACATCGTCAGAGAGAGCAACATCATCATGGGCAAGTCAGTAGTCATCCTCGGCGCGCAATGGGGCGACGAAGGCAAGGGCAAGATCGTCGATCTGCTCACCGAGCGGGTCGGCGCCGTCGCGCGCTTCCAGGGCGGCCACAACGCGGGCCATACGCTGGTGATCAAGGGCAAGAAGACCGTCCTGCACCTCATCCCCTCGGGCATCCTGCGCGACGACGCGCTCTGCCTGATCGGCAACGGCGTGGTGCTCTCGCCGGCCGCGCTGATGAGCGAGATCGCCGAGCTCGAAGCACAGAACGTCGACGTGCGCGCGCGGCTGAAGATCTCGCCGGCCACGCCGCTGATCATGCCGTACCACATCGCCGTCGATAAGGCGCGCGAAGTCGCCTCCGGCGCCAAGGCCATCGGCACCACCGGTCGCGGCATCGGCCCGGCCTATGAGGACAAGGTGGCCCGCCGTTCCATTCGCGTGGCTGACCTCATGTACCCCCACGAGCTGCCCGAGAAGGTGAAGGCCGCCGTCGACTATCACAACTTCGTGCTCACCGAGTGGCTCAAGGCCGAGCCGGTCGACTACCAGACCGTGCTCGACGAAGCGCTCACCTGGGGCGAATACCTGAAGCCCATGGTCGACGACGTCGCCACCATCCTGCACGACGTGCGCCGCGACGGCGGCAACATCCTGTTCGAAGGTGCTCAGGGCGCGTTGCTCGACATCGACCACGGCACCTATCCGTACGTCACCTCGTCCAACACCACGGTCGGTGGCGCGCTCGCCGGCACCGGCGTGGGTGCCCGCGACATCGACTACGTGCTGGGCATCTGCAAGGCCTACGCCACGCGCGTCGGCGGTGGCCCGTTCCCCACCGAGCTCAACGACGAGATGGGCGAACTGCTGCGCAAGAAGGGCAACGAGTTCGGCGCCAGCACGGGCCGTCCGCGCCGTTGCGGCTGGATCGACCTCGTGGCGCTCAAGCGCGCCGTGCAGATCAACGGCATCGACGGCCTGGCGATCACCAAGCTCGACGTGCTCGATGGCCTGGAAAGCATCAAGGTCTGCATCGCGTACGAATACCGCGGCAAGCGTCGCGAGCTGGCCCCGTTGGATGCCGACGGCTGGGCCGAGTGCAAGCCGGTGTACCTGGAATTCCCGGGCTGGGAAGAATCCACCGCGGGCATCCGCGACTGGAACAAGCTGCCGCCGGCCGCGCGTGCCTACCTGCGTGCCGTCGAGGAGCTGTCGGGCTGCAAGCTGGCGCTCGTCGCCACCGGTGCGGATCGCGAAGACACCATCGTGCTGGACGATCCGTTCGGGAACGACCACGGTTGCTAGGTTTTACTTGGAGGATATGACGCGCTTCGCGTCATATCCTCCGCAAAGGCGCCCCGCCCAGGACATAGCGTGATTGACGGACTAATGCCCATGAAATCAATACCGCGGCTCGAGTCGCTCGTTTTGTACAAGGTGGGCGTTTTTGATCACCTCAAGCTGAATTTCTGTCCAATAAGCTCTTCTGAGAAAGATAAAGATAAGGCGGAAATACACATACTTACGGGCCCCAATGGTTGTGGTAAGAGCACCGTGCTGTACGCCATCGCCGAATTCTTTGGGCCCCTAAACGCCGGTGTAATTTCTCCGGCTCAGGCGCGATTTCGTGACGTTAATTCGCGTCTGGAATTTTCCTTTTCAGGAAACACTTACTGCGAGCTTCCTTCAGAGAATGGTACTCCGGGCCTCATGGGGACTGGTGCACTGACGGTGCAGCAACTTACTTTCGATCTAGGCGAATACCGATTTTCCGGATATGCCCAGGCGGGTGCGGCGAGATGGGCGGAGGGCATGCACAACAACCCCGATATCAGTGCTTCCATCCACGCCTATAGAGCAGCAATCTCGAATGTCTCGTATGGGATTCACGCGTTCCAACCTGTTCCGTTTATTGCTGTTGCCTACGCGGGTCAGAGAAATACTGCTGACGGTTCGCTGGCTTCCATACAAGAGATACAGAATTCTCCTTTTGAGAATGCGCTCGGGTTTGATCAGGCCGTGCGCCCTCATCTGCTAATTCAATGGATCGCTAATAAGCGCACTAAAGCGGCGCTCGCAGCACAGGATAACGATTTTTCTGCTGCCGCTGACGAGAATCGGTCTGTTCAGCGGCTGGAGCGTTTTATAAAGGATATCTGTGATCTCGACGTCAGCTTTCAGCTCAAGCGCAACCCTTTGGCGGTTGCGACTTCGATAGATGGGAAACCAATCAAATTCAACCTTCTTCCTGATGGATTAAAGTCAATTATCAGTTGGGTCGCAGATCTTCTGATAAGGCTTGAGATGATGAAGTGGGATGGGGTTGGTGACGCTTTATCTCGGCCGGTAATTTTGCTATTGGACGAGATTGATATATATCTTCATCCTAAGTGGCAGCGCAGAATACTTCCCGCTTTGCAACTTTTGCTTCCGAACGCCCAGATTTTCGTGTCGACACATTCGCCTTTCGTAGTCGGATCGGTCGAGGATGCTTACGTTTATCAGTTGGAGCAAAGGCCTGTTTTGGCGCAATCGGCTGGCGCGGGAAAGAGCTATGAAGCGATACTTGAAGAAGTGTTTGATGTGGAAGAACGCTTTGATGTCGAAACTGAAAAGTTATTCGCGTCTTTTTATCAGGCGCGCGACAAGCTGTTGAGCGATAAGGTGCTGAACAATACTGGTGCGGAGCTTGCCTTGGTTGAGGCGGCTAAAATGCTGCTGCCTCGCGGTGAAGAGGTGTCGGCGATTGTTCGGCGCGAGATAAAGCAGGTTTCTAGAGTGCTCGGTAAGGAGATCGACCTTGTTTCCCTGCATTCGGATTGAGGGGCCTGAGTGCCTCGTGACTAGGGGTGAAGAATGGGGTAGGGAATGGGAGAGGGAGCTGACTACTCGTGGGGCAACTTTCCGGTGGCGTTCCGATTCTTGCTACCAAGCTGTTCGCGCGGCTTTGTTTATGATGACGGCGCATCATTGTGCTTTTTGCGATGTTGTTACCGGAGTGTCGAGTCGGGAAACTGTCGAGCACTTCAAACCGAAGCGTCGATTTCCGCGTGAGGCTTATTCGTGGGCAAACCTCTATCCTTGCTGTGACGTCTGCCAAGCGTCAAAGCGTGAAAATTATGACGAAATGCTCTTGGCCCCAGACATGGAAGCATTTCGTTTCGAAGATTATTTTGTTTTCAATTTTCTGACAGGCGAAATCGAGCCGTCGCCTGCTGCGAGTGAGTCTGAGCGTGCTCGAGCAGCGACGACAATTCGTCTCTACGCGTTAAATAGTGCTGCTCGGAATAAGGCTCGCCTTCAGGAGCTAAGGCAAATGGGACTTGACCGCGAATCTTTGATGGAGGACTGGAACTTTAGGTTCTTGTACCAGTCTTCTCGTATCGAGTAGAGGTGCCAGATGGCCTGAAGAACGCCGCCTGCATGGCTGCGTCTTCAGGCGTATGAATGCTTCATCAAATAGCGCCAGCGAGCTTCTCTGCGAGGCCAATATAGGTCGATGGCGTCAGCTCGGCCAACGCCTTCTTCGCATCGGCAGGCAGATCGAGGCCGTCGATGAAGGTCCGCATCGAATCCTTCGTGATGCCCTGGCCGCGCGTCAGCGCCTTCAACTGCTCGTAGGGCTCCGGCAGGCCGAAGCGGCGCATCACCGTCTGCACGGCCTCGGCCAGCACTTCCCAGCTGGCATCCAGATCGGCGGCGATGCGTTCGGCGTTGACGTTGAGCTTGCCCAGACCCTTCATCAGCGATTCGAACGCCACCAGCGAATGACCGAACGCGGTGCCCAGCGCGCGCAGCACGGTGGAATCGGTGAGGTCGCGCTGCCAGCGGCTGATCGGCAGCTTCTCGGCGAAGTGGCCCAGCAGGGCGTTGGCGAGGCCGAAATTGCCTTCGGCATTCTCGAAGTCGATCGGATTGACCTTGTGCGGCATGGTCGAGGAGCCGACTTCGCCCGCCTTCAGCGCCTGGCGGAAGTAGCCCAGCGAGATGTAGCCCCACACGTCGCGCGCGAGATCGATGAGGATGATGTTGATCCGGCGCAGCACGTCGGCGAATTCGGCGATGCCGTCGTGCGGTTCGATCTGCGTGGTATACGGGTTGAAGACCAGGCCGAGGCCGTCGACGAAACCCGAAGCCAGGGCGGGCCAGTCGACGTCGGGGTAGGAAATGACGTGCGCGTTGTAGTTGCCCACGGCGCCGTTGATCTTGCCCGGGATCTCGATGGCGACGAGCTGGCGGCGCTGGCGCTCCAGGCGGGCGACCACGTTCGCGATTTCCTTGCCCATCGTGCTGGGCGACGCCGTCTGGCCGTGGGTACGCGAGAGCAGCGACAGGCCGGCATGTTCGTGCGCGAGGGCGCGCAGCTTGCCGATGATCTGGTCGAGGGCGGGCAGCAGCACCGATTCGCGCGCGTCGCGCAGCATCAGCGAATAGGCGAGGTTGTTGATGTCTTCGCTGGTGCAGGCGAAGTGCACGAATTCCTTGGCCTGGGCGAGGGCGGGATCGTTGCCGATCTTTTCCTTGATGAAGTATTCCACCGCCTTCACGTCGTGGTTGGTGGTGGCTTCGATGGCCTTGATGCGTTCGCCGTCGTCTTCGGAGAAGTCGTTCGCGATGGCTTCCAGGCGGGCCACGGCGTCGGCCGGGAACGCCGGCAGTTCGACGATGCCCGGGTGCTTCGCCAGGGCGAGCAGCCAGTGGATCTCCACGTGCACGCGGCGATGCATGAGGCCGAACTCGCTGAAGATGGGGCGCAGCGAAGCCGCCTTGGCGGCGTAGCGGCCGTCCAGCGGCGAAAGGGCGGTCAGCGTGGCGTGGGACATGGGCGTTCCTGAAGGCGGATGGGGCAGCCGCGCATTATAAGTCATGGGGCCGTGGGGCGTTTTGTCTCGGGACGGCGAAAGCCGTCGTGTCCCGGCCCACCTGTAAAACGGCACACCCAGGCACTACCTTACGGACGTCCCCTCCCGGAGTTCCCCGCATGAGCAAGTTCCGAACCGAACGCGACAGCATGGGCGAGTTGCAGGTGCCCGCCAAAGCCCTCTACGGCGCGCAGACCCAACGGGCGGTGGACAACTTCCCGGTCTCGGGGCTCACCATGCCGCGCGAGTTCATCCGCGCGCTGGGCCTGGTCAAGCTGGCCGCCGCCGAGGCCAACGTCAAGCTCGGGCACCTGGACAAGGGCGCCGCCAAGGCGATCCGCGCGGCGGCCGAGAAGGTCATCGCGGGCGAGGTCGACGAGCATTTCCCCATCGACGTGTTCCAGACCGGTTCGGGTACCAGTTCCAACATGAACGCCAACGAGGTGATCGCCCACCTCGCCGCGGCGGCGGGCACCCAGGTTCACCCGAACGATCACGTCAACGCGGGGCAGAGTTCCAACGACGTGATTCCCACCGCGATCCTGGTCAGCGCCTCGCTGGCCACGGGCGAGAAACTCCTGCCCGCGCTGAAGCATCTGCGAAAGACCATCGACGTTCGCGCGAAAGAACTGAAAAAGGTCGTCAAGACCGGGCGCACCCATCTGATGGACGCCATGCCGATCACCTTCGGCCAGGAACTCTCGGGCTGGTCGGCGCAGATCCGCGATGCCGAGGAACGCCTCGGCGACACGCTCAAGCGCACCCGCCGCCTGCCGCAGGGCGGCAGCGCCGTGGGTACGGGCATCAACGCCGATCCGAAGTTCGGGCCGGCCGTGGCCGTCGAGCTGGGCAAGCTCACGGGCGTGAAGTTCGAGTCCTCCGACAATTACTTCTCCGGCATGGCCGCGCAGGACGCGCCCGTGGAACTGTCCGGCCAGTTGCGTACGCTGGCGGTGGCGGTCATGAAGATCGCCAACGACCTGCGCTGGATGAACTCCGGTCCGTTGGCGGGCCTGGGCGAGATCGAACTGCCGGCCTTGCAGCCGGGCTCGTCGATCATGCCGGGCAAGGTGAACCCGGTGATCCCTGAGGCCGCCGCGATGGTGGCCGCGCAGGTCATCGGCAACGACGCGACCATCGCGGTGGCCGGCCAGTCGGGCAATTTCCAGCTCAACGTCATGCTGCCGGTGATCGCCTACAACCTGCTGCAGTCCATCGAGATCCTCGCCAACGTGACGGTGCTGCTGGCCGACAAGGCCATCGCGGGCTTCAAGGTGAACGAAGAACGCGTGCGCGAGGCGCTCGACAAGAATCCCATCCTGGTCACGGCGCTCAACCCGGTCATCGGCTACGAGAAGGGCGCGGCGACGGCCAAGCAGGCCTACAAGGAAAAGCGTCCCATCCTGGACGTGGCGCTGGAGACCACCGGGCTGTCCAAGGCCGAACTGGCGAAGCTGCTGGATCCCGCCGCGTTGACCAAGGGAGGTATCCATGGCGGCGGCGGCGGTGGCGGCTGAGCCAAGCCGACCTACCGAAGGGGTGGGAGCGGACCCTGTCCGCGAACCCTCGGAATAGCGACGGCGAATGAGGCTTCGCGGTGAGCGGGCGAGCGGTAAAAGCCGGCCCCATCACCGCAAAGCCTCATTCGCTCCAGGCGAAGCCGAGGGTTCGCGGACAGGGTCCGCTCCCACCCCTTCGGTCGGTGCACAGTGGTACCCTTGGCCGTTTCCCGACCCGCTGAAACCCCATGCGCATCGCCCTAGGCGTCGAATACGACGGCACCGACTTCCTCGGCTGGCAACGGCTCAGCCACGGAAAGACGGTGCAGGGCGCGCTCGAGGATGCCCTGGCCGTCGTTGCCGACGAGCCCATCGAGGTGACCGCGGCCGGCCGTACCGATGCCGGCGTGCATGGCCGTTGCCAGGTGGTGCATTTCGATACCGACGTGGTGCGCGACATGCGCGGCTGGGTGCTCGGCGCCTGCTCCAACCTGCCGCGCAGCATGGCCGTCACCTGGGCGCAGCCGGTGGCCGACGATTTCCACGCGCGCTTCTCGGCACGCGCGCGTCGCTATCGCTACCGCTTGCTGCCGCGCTACGTGCGACCCGCGCTCGACGCGCGTTTCGTCGCCTGGGAACGCAAGCCGCTGGACGCCGCGCGCATGCACGAGGCCGCCCAGGCGCTGATCGGAGAGAACGACTTCTCCGCCTTCCGCGCCGTGTCGTGCCAGGCCGCGCACGCGCGGCGCAACGTGCGCGCCATCCGTGTTTTCCGTGACGACATCCACGTCGTGGTCGAGATCGAGGCCAATGCGTTCCTGCACCACATGGTGCGCAATATCGTCGGTTCGCTCATTCCCATCGGCCGCGGCGAACAGCCCATCGAATGGATGGCCGAACTGCTCGCCGGCCGCGACCGCGACGTGGCCGGCGCCACCGCGCCGGCGGAAGGCCTGACCTTCCTCGGCCCTCTCTACGAAGCCCATTGGGGCCTGCCACAGGAAGTGACGCTATGACCCGGATCAAATGCTGCGGACTCACCCGCATCGACGACGTGCAGCTCGCCGCGCGCCTCGGCGCCGATGCCGTCGGCTTCGTGATGACCCACCGGAGCAAGCGTTTCGTCGACCCCGTCGCCGCGGCCGCGCTGCGCGACGCCGTGCCGCCCTTCGTCACCACCGTGGCGTTGGTGATGGACGATACGCCCGAGTATGTCGCCGAGGTCGTTCGCGTGCTGCGTCCGGACATGCTCCAGTTCCACGGCGCGGAGACCGACGAGGCCTGCGCCGCGTTCGGCGTGCGCTATCTCAAGGCCATCGCGATGGGCGAGGGCGAGGCGGCGCTGACGCGCCTGCGAGCCTATCCCCGCGCCGCCGGCCTCCTGCTCGACGGCCATGGCCTGGGTGAACTGGGCGGTAGCGGCAAGCGATTCGACTGGTCGACGATGCCCCGGGATATCGCGCAACCCCTCGTCCTCGCCGGTGGACTCACCGCCGACAACGTCGGCGAGGCCATCCGCGTCGCCCGTCCCTGGGGCGTAGACGTCTCCAGCGGCATCGAATCGTCGCCGGGCATCAAGGATGGGGATAAGATGGAGCGCTTCATATCCGCCGTGCGCGCCGTCCCCAGCGCCTGACACGGCCATCGAGAAGGTAGACCAAGGCAATGACCGAGATCGCGGACTTTCACGCCTATCCCGACGCCCACGGGCGCTTCGGCGACTTCGGCGGCATCTACGTGGCCGAGACGCTCATGGAGCCGCTCGCCGAACTCACCGCCGCCTACGAGAAGCTGCGCGTCGATCCGGCCTTCATCGCCGAACTGGACCGCGACCTCAAGCATTACGTGGGCCGCCCCAGCCCGATCTACCACGCCGAGCGTCTGTCGAAGCACGTGGGCGGAGCGCGCATCGTGCTCAAGCGCGAAGACCTCAACCACACCGGCGCGCACAAGATCAACAACACCGTGGGCCAGGCGCTGGTCGCCCGGCACATGGGCAAGACACGCATCATCGCCGAGACCGGCGCGGGCCAGCATGGCGTGGCCAGCGCCACCGTCGCCGCGCGGCTGGGCCTGAAGTGCGTGGTCTACATGGGCGCCGTCGACATCGAGCGGCAGAAGATCAACGTCTACCGCATGCGCATGCTCGGCGCCGAGGTGGTGCCGGTCACTTCGGGTTCGAAGACGCTGAAGGATGCGCTCAACGAAGCGATGCGCGACTGGGTCACCAACGTCGCCGACACCTTCTACATCATCGGCACCGTGGCCGGTCCGCACCCGTACCCGCAGATGGTACGCGACTTCAACGCCATCGCCGGCCGCGAGGCCCGTGCGCAGATGCTCGAGGAGTACGGACGCCTTCCCGACGTCATCACGGCTTGCGTCGGCGGCGGTTCAAACGCCATCGGCCTGTTCCACGCCTTCCTCAACGATCGCGACGTGCGCATCGTGGGTGCCGAAGCCGCCGGCGACGGCATCGACACCGGCCGGCACGCCGCCTCGCTCGCCGCGGGCAAGCCGGGCGTGCTGCACGGCAACCGCACGTACGTGCTGTCCGACGCCAATGGCCAGATCATGGAAACCCATTCGGTATCGGCCGGGCTGGATTACCCGGGCGTCGGTCCCGAGCATGCCTTCCTGAAGGATGCCGGTCGCGCCGAATACGTCGGCGTCACCGACGACGAGGCCCTGGAGGCGTTCCATCTCCTGGCCCGTACCGAGGGCATTCTCCCCGCGCTCGAATCCAGCCACGCGATCGCCCAGGCGATCAAGCTGGCGCGCGAACTGCCCCAGGACGGCATCGTCCTCGCCAACCTTTCCGGGCGTGGCGACAAGGACGTGCACACCATTGCCGCGCGCGAAGGAATCGAACTCTGATGAGCCGCATCGACCGCCGCTTCGCGGCGCTGAAGTCCGCCGGCCGCACCGGCCTCATTCCCTTCGTGACCGCGGGCGATCCCTCGCCCGACCACGTGGTGCCCCTCATGCACGCGCTGGTCGCCGCCGGCGCCGACGTCATCGAACTGGGCGTGCCGTTCTCCGACCCGATGGCCGACGGCCCGGTGATCCAGCGTTCCTCCGAACGCGCCATCGAGAAGGGCGTGAGCCTGACCAACGTGCTCGCCTGGGTCGCGGCCTTCCGTGAGACCGATGCCGACACGCCGATCGTGCTGATGGGTTACCTCAACCCCATCGAGATGCATGGTTACGCGGAGTTCGCCGAAGAAGCCGTCGAAGCCGGCATCGACGGCATCCTCGTGGTCGATTGCCCGCTGGAGGAGTCCCACGTGCTGGCACCGCTGCGGGAGGCCGGTCTCCACCAGATCCTGCTGGCCTCGCCGACCACCGCCGAGCGCCGACTGGGCGCGCTTTGCGAGGCCGCTTCCGGCTTCCTGTACTATGTGTCGTTCAACGGCATCACCGGTGCCGCCCAGCTCAGCACCGGCGACATCGCCGAGCGCGTGGCCGGCATCCGGGCTCGCTCGAAGGCGCCGGTCGCCGTCGGTTTCGGCGTACGCGACGCGGCGTCGGCCAAGGCCATCGGCGAGTTCGCCGATGCCGTGGTCATCGGCAGCGCCCTGGTCCAGCGCCTTGAAGGTGCGACCTCGGCCGACGATGCCGCCGGCCGGGCGCGGGATTTCCTCGCGCCCATCCGCGCCGCGCTCGACGAGCGCTGAGCGGTCGAAACGATACTCGGAGAGACACGATGAACTGGCTGCAAAAGATCATGACGCCGAAGACCCGTGCGCCCAGCGCGGCCGGCGGCAAGGGCAAGGTGCCCGAGGGCGTCTGGGAGAAGTGCGCCGGCTGCGGCACGGTTCTCTACAAGCCGGAGCTAGAGAAGTCGCTGATGGTCTGCCCCAAGTGCGGTCATCATCATGCGATCAGTGCGCGCCTGCGCCTGGCGGCGTTCTTCGACGAGGGCAGCACGACCGAGCTGTGGCCGAAGATGGAAGCCGTCGACGCGCTCAAGTTCAAGGACCAGAAGAAATACAAAGACCGCGTCGCCGCCGCGCAGAAGTCCACCGGCGAGAAAGATGCCCTGATCGCCATGTCTGGCACGCTGCTCGGGCGACCGCTCGTGTCGGTGGCCTTCGAGTTCGCTTTCATGGGTGGTTCGATGGGCTCGGTGGTGGGCGAGAAGTTCACGCGCGCCGCGGAGAAGGCCCTGGCCGAGAAGAGCGCGCTGGTCTGCTTCGCCGCCACCGGCGGTGCGCGCATGCAGGAAGGCCTGTTCTCGCTCATGCAGATGGCGAAGACGTCCGCCGCCCTCGCGCGCATGCGGGATGCCGGCGTGCCGTACATCTCGGTGCTCACGCATCCCACCACCGGCGGCGTCTCCGCCAGCCTCGGCATGCTGGGCGACATCAACGTGGCCGAGCCGAAGGCGTTGATCGGCTTCGCCGGCCCGCGCGTCATCGAGCAGACCGTGCGCGAGACGCTGCCGGAGGGTTTCCAGCGGCCGGAGTTCCTCGTCGACCACGGCGCGGTCGACGTCATCGTCGACCGTCGCGAGATGCGCGACAAGCTGGGGGCGATGCTGGGCATCATGCAGAAGGCGCCGCGCGCGGCGGCTTGATGCGAAAGAAAACCCGGCGAAAGCCGGGTTTTCTTTTAGGCCGATCGCGGTTTCGCGCCTCGCGTCCGAGCGATAGCTTCACCGACGTGCAACGCCGGGACATCCCTCAACCCTGCCGAATGCGCTCAACCCCACCTCCCCGCATGGCGAAGAATCGCCCGGCCGGCATGCCGCCGGTCAACCGCGCAAGGAGAGTGACACGATGAACATCGAAACGATCCAGGCATCGAACCCGGCGAGCCGTGCCGCCCTGTGGCGCAGCCAAGCCGGCAACGGCAATCCGGCGGGCGAGCTATTCGCGGCGGACTTCGCCGAAGCCGACATCGTCGGGGGCACCGACATCATCGTGACCAACTGCGTGCTTTGCACCGGCTCGGTTGATGCGAACACCCGTCACGTGCAGTGCGGTGCCTGATCCTTCCGGCGGCGCAGGGAGGCGCTGCCGAATCGGCGCACAACTTTTTCCGCGCCTCCTCAGGGGAGGTAACCGACGGGCCATACAGGAAAAGTTTCCGGTGCAAGCATCGGGTCGCTCGCGCGCGGCTCTTGTGAACGTCGTGTCCGCGTGGAAAGAATCGCGCGGGGCCGGCAGGAAGGTGGCTTGGTTCATCGCATGCGTCGCCATTCGCTCTGTCAGCACCACCGACGAAGTCCAGTTTTTCCCAACCGAAACTGTGCAAAAGGAGTGTCACGATGAGCAACGAAATGATCCATGCCGCCAAATCCGTCAGCCGCGCCACCCAGTGGCGTCACCAGGCCGGTTCCGACAATCCGGCCGGCGAACTGTTCGCGAACGGCTTCGCCGAGGCCGACATCGTCGGTGGTACGGAAATGCTGGTAACCGGTTGCGCGATGTGTACGGGCTCGATCGAGCACACCATCCGCATCGCCTGCGCCTGATCGTCTCGCCATGACGTCGAGCAGGGAAGCTGACTTCAGCGAATCGCTGGGTTGCCTCGTCGCCGATGCGTCGGCTCGCCTGGCAACCCAGCTCCAGCGCATCGGTGGGCTCGCGCAAGGCGAGCGCCAAGTGATCCATGACAGCGTGCGCGGCGCCGCGATCGCCACCTTGCACGGACGCACCTGCCGCCTCCTGCTGCTGGAACTCCACGCCGCCGTCGACGACGGCAGGCTATCGGCCGCCGACGGCGCGGGACGCTGGAACGAATTCGTCGCGCTCGCGTCGAAGCGGTCGTTCTGGACCGGTCTCGACGAACACTATCCGGGGCTATGGGAACGCGTGCAGGCACTCGTCGAAGGACGCTTCCATGCGGGCTACGAACTGGCGCGTCGCCTGGCGCGCGACAGGAGCGCGCTCGCCGAACTGTGCGGCATGCCGACGATCGGTGAACTGACCGGACTGGACGTCGGTGCGGGCGACAGCCACCAGGGCGGAAAGACGGTGATGCTCATGCGCTTCGCGCAAGGCCGCGTGGTGTATAAGCCCAGGCCCGTCGGCATCGATGTGGAACTGCGCCGGTTCATCGACGGCCTGGGCATCGATACGTCGATGCGCGTGCCGCGCGCGATCGAGCGCGAGGGGTATGGCTGGACGGAATTCATCGAGCATCGGCACGCCGACGATGCCGACGCCTTGCGTACCTTCTACCGCGGCATCGGCGAATGGCTGGCCACGATGCGCCTGCTCGGCGGCACGGACCTGCACGCGGAAAACCTGATCGCCCAGGGGGCGCATCCGGTGGTGATCGACTGCGAAACGCTATTCACGCCCCGCGTCGATGCGCCCCCGTCGGGCCTGGGCGAAGCCTACGATCGCGCGTCGGCGATGGTCGACGGCAGCGTATTGAACATGGGGCTGCTGCCGGGCCGTGGTGGTGCGCTGGCCTTGCGCGGCGTCGACCTGTCAGGCATCGGCGCGCTGCCCGGCGAGCAGCCGAAGGTGGCGGTGCCCGCGATCGTCGACGCGGGTACCGACAAGGCGCGCCTGGGCACGAAGTGGATCGACATCGTGCCGGGTCGCAACCATCCCAGCGGACGCCCCGAACTGGCGACCTACTGGCCCGACGTGCTCGGTGGATTCGAAGCGCTCACCGCGCACCTGCGTGCGCTCGACGCGGGCGGCGAACTGGCCGCGCGGATGCGGCCTTTCGCCCGCTGCGAGGTGCGCGTGGTGGTTCGCGCGACGGAAACCTATGCGGAACTCGCGCGCATGCTCTGGCACCCGGTATCGCTGCACGATCCGAGAAAAGCCTGGGCGCAGGCGGCGGAACTGCTGCTCAAGGCGGGCAGGGCACGTGCCCTGTCGCCGGACGACGAAGACGTGATCGCCGCCGAGATCGCCGAACTGGTGGATGGCGACATTCCCTACTTTTCCACTCGCGCATCGGAAGGACGCCTGGCGGGTCCACGCGGAACGCATTGGCTGGCGCCCGGCCATCGGGTCGAGGCCGCTCTTGCGAGCTGGCGGTCCGCCGACTTCGCCCTCGAGCGACTGGTGATCCATGGCGCGCTGGCCAGCGCCTACGCCAGCGAAGGCCCGGGCACGGCCGAAACGCTGCGCGTCGCCGTACCGAGGGTGAAGGATATCCATGCCCGTCGTCGCGCCCAGGCCGCCGCGATCATGCGCTCGTTGATGTCACGCGCGATCCGTGGCGCCGACGGCAGCGTGTCCTGGATCGCCTCGGTACTCGGTCCGATGGGCCGTAGCGTGCAGCCGTTGGCGCAGGACATGTACGGTGGCATGGCGGGCCTCGCCCTGCTGGTATCGGGCTACGTCAACGAACAGCGCGACGGCCGTGCCGACGCCGTGGAAGGCGTGACGTCGCTGCGCGACGCCGTGGTCGACTCGATGCGCATGGCCGACGACGAAACCTACGTCCGTCGCGCGCGGGTCGCCCGTCCGCGTCCGGCGCCTCCGGGCGGTTACATCGGCCTCGGTTCGCAGATAGGCACATGGCTTTCGCTGGAAGAAGCCGGCGCGGCGTCGGGCGAGGGCGTGGAACGTGCGCGGCGGCTGTCGGCGCTGATGGAAGAAAGCATGGAGGCCGACGACATCGACGACGTGTTGACCGGGTCGGCGGGCGGCATCGTTCCCCTGATACGCCTGCATGGAGCCACCGCGGACATCGTTCACCTCGACCGGGCCCGTGCCATCGGCGACCGCTTGTGCGAACGCGCGCGCCTCGTCGACGGCAAGGCCTGCTGGGTCGGCGAGCGCTGGCCCGACGGGCTCGGCGGCTTCGGGCATGGTGCGACGGGCATCGGCTGGGCCTTGTCGAAGCTTGCCCTCGCCACGGGAGAATCGCGTTATGCGTCGATGGCCGAAGCCGCGATGGCGTTCGAAGACGCTTTGTTCGACGCGGACGCCGGGCACTGGCGCGACCTGCGCAGCCTGCAGGGCGGTGAGGTGTCGGCGGCCGCCTGGTGTCATGGCTCCGTGGGTATCGGCCTGGCCGGGTTCGATCTCGGTTGGGCGCGTCATGCGCGGCGCGACCGGCTGCGCGCGGCCGTCGCGGACGCCTGGCGCCGGGGCCTGGGTGTCAACCACGGCATCTGCCACGGCGATACCGGCGCATGGGAGTTGCTCGACCGCGCCGTGACCGAAGGCTTCGCGCCCGACGGACTGACCCGCGAATCCCTGGCCGCCGCCATCGTCGGCAGCCTGGAAATGCATGGCCCACGGTGTGGGGCGATCGGCGAGGTATTGTCGCCCGGCCTGATGACCGGCCTGGCCGGCGTGGCCTATCAATTGCTGCGCATGGACCCGCGCTGCCCGCTACCCTCGGTGATGCTGCCCACCGTCGCCTGGAAGGGTCAGAGCAGCACGCGCTCCGCCCACAGCGACAGCGTACCCAGCCCGCCGCCGATGGCGGTGGCGGCGAGCACGTCGCTCGGGTAGTGCAGGCCGAGGATCACGCGCGAGGCGCCGATGAGCGCGGCGAAACCGACGAGGAACGGAGCCAGCACCGGATAGTGCGCCACCGCCACCACGGTGAACGCGACGGCCTGCAGCGTATGGCCCGACGGGAAGCTGAACTCGTCCAGCGGCGGCACGTGTGCGATCACGCCCGGGCAGGTGCGGAACGGGCGCGGCCGACGGGTCCAGCGCTTGAGCACGCGGTAGAGCATCAGCGCGGTGAGCCCGGTGATCGCCATCTGCACCGCCACGGCCACGCCGTGCCAGCCGCCGACCACGGCGATCACGGTCATCAGCGAGTACCAGAACACGCCGTCGCCGAGGCGGCTGACGGCACCGAAGAAGAGACCGATGGCACGCCGCGTGCCCCAGCGGTTGGCGGCCACGCACATGCGGGAATCGAGGTTATGCCGCGACGGCGGTCGTGCGCTCATGGACGTTGTCCTCGGCCAGGGATTGCATGATGGATTCGAATTCGGTGACGACGGAATCGGGCGAGAGCCCCTCGACCGAGGCGCGCGCGGCCAGCCCCAGGGCACGGCGCGCGACGAGGTCGGCGCCCAGCGTCGCGGCGCGCTCCACCAGGCCGCCCTCGTTGCCGGGAGCGATGCGGATGCCGTTCTGCCCGTTGCGGATGAATTCCCGCGCGGCGGCTTCGGCATAGGCCACCACCGGCACACCGGACGCCATGGCCTCGAGCACCACGTTGCCGAAGGTTTCGGTGAGACTGGGAAAGACGAAGAGATCCGCGCTGGCGTAGAACGCGGCCAGTTCGTCGCCCCGTCGCGTGCCGGCGAAGATCACGTCCGGATGCGCGGCTTCCAGCGCGGCCCGGCCCGGGCCGTCGCCGACGATGACGCAGCGCGCCCTCGGCACGCGGCGGGCCAGGGCACGGTAGGCGTCGATCACCACGTGCAGGTTCTTTTCCGGCGCGACGCGGCCCACGCTCAGTACCACCGGCGTGTCGGCATCGGCGCCCCAGGCGCGACGCAGGTCGTCGTCGCGGCGTTCCGGGTGGAAGCGCCGCGTGTCCACCGCGCGGCGCAGTACGCGCACGTCGTGCACGCCCAGGTCGTTGAGCTCGCCGGCGAGCTGGCCGGTCGGCACCAGCGTGACGTGCGCGCGGCGATGGAAACGGGCGAGGTAGCGGCGCACCAACGGGGTGAGCGCGCCGAAGCCGTAGTGGCCGACGTAGAAGTCGAAGCGGGTATGGAATCCGGTCGCGACGGGGATGCCGAGGCGGCGCGCGGCGCTCACCGCGCTCCAGCCCAGGGGGCCTTCCGTGGCCACGTAGATCGCGTCCGGGCGTTCGGCGCGCCAGCGGCGCTCGATGCGGAAGCGGGAAGGCAGGCCGAAGCGGAGGCTCGCGTAGCGCGGCACCGCGGCGCCTTCGACCGCGAGGACGTCCATGCCGGCATCCGCCAGGGGCGGGCTGTCGGGATGGATCGGCCGGATGAGGTCGATGCCGTGACCCTTGCGGACGAGTCCGCGGGCCAATGCCTGGACGGTGAGGGACACCCCGTTGACGTCCGGAGCGTAGGTCTCGGTGACGATGCCGATTCGCATGGCGGTGCCCCTCGTGGCCTGGCTTGACGCATGCTCGCGTGCGGGCGTGTCGGGGCGGTTATCGGGGCATGACCGGGATGTGACAGCGATGCTCGTTTTTGCTCGCCAGGAGCCGATGCATCGGCGGTCGTGCCTTGCCAGGTCACCGCTTCGTCGGCCTTTCGCCGATGCATCGGTTCCTACCGAACCTGCTTCGTAGGCTAAAATCCATCTCTTGCCCGAGATCGATGACCTTCCGATGACCGTCCGCACCCGTTTCGCCCCCAGTCCCACCGGCTACCTCCATATCGGCGGCGCCCGCACCGCGCTCTATTGCTGGCTGGAAGCGCGCCGCCGTGGCGGCGAATTCGTGTTGCGCATCGAGGACACCGACCGCGAACGCTCCACCCAGGAAGCCGTGCAGGCCATCCTCGACGGCATGTCGTGGCTGGGTCTCACCGCCGACGAGGGCCCGTACTACCAGACCCTGCGCATGGACCGCTATCGCGAGGTGGCCGATCAGCTCCTGCGCGAGGGCAAGGCCTACTACGCCTACGAGAGCAAGGAAGAGATCGAGGCCATGCGCAACGCGGCGATGGCCGCCGGCACCAAGCCGCGCTACAACGGGTACTACCGCGATCGCAATGAGCCGTATCGCGACGACCCCCATCGCGTGATCCGCTTCAAGAATCCCACCGCGGGCTCGGTGGTGTTCGACGACAAGGTGAAGGGTCGCGTCGAGTGGTCCAACGACGAGCTCGACGACCTGGTGATCTTCCGTTCCGACGGTTTTCCCACCTACAACTTCGCCGTGGTGGTCGACGACATCGACATGGGCATCACCGAGGTGATCCGTGGCGACGACCACGTGAACAACACGCCGCGCCAGATCAACATCTACAAGGCCCTGGGCGCGCCCGTGCCGGAATTCGCGCACCTGCCGATGATCCTCGGTCCCGACGGCCAGAAGCTTTCCAAGCGCCACGGCGCGGTGAGCGTCATGCAATACCGCGACGACGGCTTCCTGCCGCATGCGTTGCTCAACTACCTCGTGCGCCTGGGTTGGTCGCATGGCGACCAGGAAATCTTCTCCGAGAAGGAGATGATCGACCTCTTCGACATCGCCGACGTCAACAAGGCGGCCTCGCGCTTCGACCTGACCAAGCTGTCGTGGCTCAACCAGCATTACCTCAAGACCGACGATCCGGCGTCGCTCGGGCCCGAACTGGCCTGGCATCTCGGGAAGATCGGCATCGACGCGACGCAGGGCCCGAATCCCGCCGACGTGGTGGTGGCTTTGCGCGACCGCGTGCAGAATTTCAAGGACATGGCCGAGCGCGCCAGGATCTGGTACGGACCGATCGTCGAATGGGACGACAAGGCCGTCGAGAAGCACCTTCGTACCGACAGCGCCCCGGCCGCGCTGGGGAAGGCGAAGGCCGAACTGGCCGCATTGCCCGAATGGACGCCCGAGGCGGTGCATGGCGCCGTGGAACGCGTCGCCGCCGCGTTGGAACTGGGCATGGGCAAGGTCGCCGCGCCGCTGCGCGTGGCGATGACCGGCACGCAGGTGTCGCCGTCGATCGAGCACACGATCTACCTGTGCGGCCGCGAAGGTGCGCTGGCGCGCATCGACGACGCGCTCGCTCGCGCCGCGACGTGATCGCCAGCCCGGTCCGCCGATACGATCGGCTCCCACCCCTTCGGTAGCTACCTTCCTACCGAAGGGATGGGAGCCGATCGTATCGGCGAACATGCTCGCGGCCAGCATCCAAGGGAGTAAGCGTGGACGACCTTCTCGCCAAAGCCATGCAAGGCGTCGATCCCGCCGATCCCGGGGCGTTCTTCGTCATCTTCACGAACCTGATGCGGCTGGTTCCCTGGGGGCAGCTCATCCTCTGGCAGGTGGTGTTCATCGTGGTGGGCGCGGTGCTCGGAGGGTGGCGTGGCCGCTTGGGCGCCACGCTCGTCGCGACCCTGATTTTCGGGCCGTTCGGCTGGATCGTTCCCTTCCTGCCGCGCCGACCCGCGGGGCCGCCGCCCTTGCCGGGCTCGAAAAAACGCTGATGCGTCCTCATGTTAGGATGCATTACATGAGGATCTCGCCGTGACCACCGCCGCCCACCGCCATCATCACCACGACACGCCGGGCGATTTCGTCGCCGCGGTGGAGCATGCGTCGAACGAGCGCGGCCTGCGCCTCACGCCGCTGCGCCGCGAGGTGCTCGAACTGGTGGCGAGCGCGGGCAAGCCGGTGAAGGCCTACGACTTGCTCGACCGCCTGCGCGAGAAGCACGGCAACGCCGCGCCGCCCACGGTGTATCGCGCGCTCGATTTCCTCCTCGAGAACGGCTTCATCCACAAGCTGGAATCGATCAACGCTTTCGTCTCTTGCCATCATCCGGCCGAGTCGCACCAGGTGCCGTTCCTCATCTGCGACAAATGCCAGAGCGCGCAGGAAGTCTGCGACGAGCGCGTGGCGGAATTGATCGAGCTGCAGGCCAAGGCCCTCGGTTTTCGTCCGCAGGCGCAGACGCTCGAAGTGCACGGCATCTGCAAGAACTGCCGCTAGCCATCCTACGAAGACGGCTTGGTAGGAGCCGATTCATCGTCGAAAAGCCAACGAAGCGGTGACGCCATGGCGCTGATCGCCGATGAATCGGCTCCTGCGAGCAAGAAAAAACGGGGCGTCGCGGTGATGCGACGCCCCGTCGTGTTTCCGGCCCGCCGGGAGGGAGGTGGGCGATAAACGGGCCGGGAACTCAGAAGTAGGCGCGCACGCCTACCGACACGTTGCGACCGGGCAGCGGCGCGACGTCCTTGAACAACGACGTCGCGGGACGCGCCGTCTGGTTGGTGAGGTTGTTGCCGTCGACGAAGGCTTCCCACTGGCTGCGTTCGTCGTTGACGAAGGTCCAGGCGAAGTGCGCGTTGACCAGCGTGTAGCCCGCGGTATCCGTTTCGAACGCCGCCACCTTGTCCTGTTTCATGTAGCGCACGGCACCCACGCTCGCGCGCAACGAATCGGCGTTCCAGCTGAGCGTCGAACCGATGCGGCCGGCGGGAATGCGCGGCACGTTGCCGCCGCCGTCGGTGAGGGTCGCGCGTACGGTGTCGCCGAACACGCGCAGGTCCCAGTGGCCTGACGGGCCCTTGGCGAGATGGAACGTCGCTTCGGCTTCGGCACCGCGGAAATTCGCGTCGTTCTGCGACCAGATGCGCACGGGCAGGTCGTCTTCCACCTCGCCGGTGTCGGCGAGGTAGATGAAGTTCTTGTAACGGTTGTAATAGACGGCGACCTTGCCTTCCACCACCTCGCCGTGGAAATGCAGGCCCAGTTCGGCCTGGTTGGATTTCTCCTTCTGCAGGTCGCTGCCGATCTCGAAGGTGTTCGATGCCTCGTGCGGTCCGTTGGCGAAGAGTTCCTCTTCCGACGGCGCCCGCTCGGCATGGTCGAGGTTCAAGGACAGGTGCCAGCGTTCGGCGAAGCGCCAGGCGACGCCCGCCGAGAAGCTGTTGGGGGCGAAGTCGCGCTTGGGGCCGTTGTCCGGGTCCACGCTCTGCTTGTCGTGGCGCAGGCCCAGGTCGACCTTCACCGGGCCGAACTCGCGCTGCTCCGTCAGGAACACGCCGACGCCCTGGGTGGTGGTGGCCGGCACGAAGGTCTCCTCGCCCACGGCGGCGAACTGGCGGTGTTGGGTCTGCACGCCGAACGCGCCTTCCCAGCCGGCGATCGGCTCGTGGGTGACCACCAGGCGGCCCTGGTTGCTGTCGGTGGAGAACGTGGTTCCGGGCGTATCGCCTTCGTATTCCACGTGCTGGTAGGCCCCGTGGCCGAGGCTGAACTCGATCTTGTGGATGCCTTCGAACGGCTGCACCAGCCCGCCCTTGAGGGTGTAGTTGGTCTGCGCCATCTTGATGTGCACCGGATCCTCGCCTTCGGCCGGATCGCCGGGTTCGGCGGGGCTGCCGTAGAGGTCCATGAAGCGCGAGATCGACAGGCCCAGGTAACCCCACGAACCGAGCAGCGAGGCGCCCACCGAGCCGGAGGTGGTCTTCACGGCGCTGTTCTTCAGCGTGCCGCCGGGGATGTCGTAATCGTCGTTGTCGCGGTGCATGCCGTCGACGTGGATGGCGAACGTCTCGTTACCCGCATCCAGGCGCAGCAGGCCCGTGCTGCCGTCGGAGACGGAGTCGTGGCGCACTTCGGCACGGCCGGCGAAGCCGTTCTCCGGGGCCTTCTCCGGCACGCGACCGTCCACCACGTTGACCACGCCGCCGATGGCGCCCGAGCCGTAGAGCAGGGTGGCGGGCCCCTTGAGCACTTCGATCTGGTCGGCGAGGAACGGCTCCAGCGTCACCGCGTGGTCCTGGCTCACGTTGGACACGTCCTGCGACGACAGGCCGTTCTCGAGCACCGCCACGCGGGGGCCGTCGAGGCCGCGGATCACAGGGCGACCCACGGCCGTGCCCAGGGCCGAGGTCTGCACGCCGGGAATGGACGAGACGGTCTCGCCGAGGGACACGCCCTTGGCGTCGTCGAGCGCGGATCCGGCCAGCACGGCGACAGGGGCCACGATCTGGTCGGCACTCTGGCCCAGGGGCACGGCGTTGACCACGATGGCATCGAGCTTGTCGGCGTGCTTGCGCGACTTGCCGGGGGCATCCCCGTCCTGGCCGGCCGGCGTCGTGTCGTCCTGGGGGGCCGTGTCCGCCATGGCGGGCAGGGCCGTGCCGAGCGTCGCGGCGAGGGTCAGGGCAAGGAGGGATCGTCGCATCGGGAAAAGCTCCATGGGTTCAGGTTTGCAATGTTATAAAGTATCATCGCTTGCCTCGACTTGTGCAAATAGTCACGCTATGGCTCCCATGACCGACCTACCCACCGATTCCGACGCTCCCCGCCGCTGGTGGCACGCCGCCGACCGACTCGGCGCGACGGCGTCTTTCCTGTGCGCCATCCATTGCGCGGCGCTGCCGTTCGTCATCGCGCTGCTGCCGGTGATCGGCCTGTCGTTTCTCGCCGACCATCGTTTCGAGACGGGCTTCGTCCTCTTCGCCTGCGTGCTGGCGTCGGCCGCCCTGTATTCGGGCTACCGTCGCCATCGCCGCCGCCTGCCGCTGACGCTCGCCGTGCCGGGCCTGTTGCTGCTGGTGCTCGGCGTCACCTTCCTGCACGGCAATTCGCTGCTGGTGCACAGCGTGCTGGTGACTTGCGGCGGCCTTCTCGTGGCATCGGCCCATTTCGTGAACCTGCGCGTCGATCGTAGCGGTCATGCCGGGCATATCCACGGGCCGAGTTGCGCGCATCCGTGATTGTGTAACCGCGGTTCCATTGCCTAGCCTTCGACCATGGCACACCATCACGCCCACTCGCACGCCGATCACGGCCACGGTCATGCGCACGCGCATGCGCACGATCATTCCCATGGCGCGGGTGGCAGCGAGCGAAAGCTGCTGATCGCGTTCGTGCTCACCACGTTGATGCTGGTCGCCGAGGCGGCGGGTGGCCTCGTTTCCGGATCGCTGGCGTTGCTGGCCGACGCCGGCCACATGCTGGTCGATGCGCTCGCGTTGCTGCTGGCCTTCCTCGGCGCGCGATTCGCCGCCCGCCCGGCGGACGCGCGACGCACCTACGGTTACGGGCGGATCGAGGTGCTGGCGGGTTTCGTCAACGCGCTCACGCAGTTCGCGCTGGTCGCGTTCATCGTGTTCGAAGCGGTGCAGCGCCTGTTCTCGCCGCAGCCGATCCTGTCCGGCGTGATGCTGGCCGTGGCCTCGCTCGGCCTTCTGGCGAACGTGTTCGTGTTGCGCCTCCTGCACGGCCACGATCCCGACGACGTGAACGTGGCCGGTGCCAGCCTGCACGTACTGGGTGACCTGCTCGGCTCCGTGGCCGCCGTGCTGGCCGCCCTGGCCGTACGCTGGCTCGACTGGACATGGGCCGACCCGCTGCTGTCGATCCTGGTGTCGCTGCTGATCCTGCGCAGCGCCTGGTCGTTGCTGCGCCGTTCGGGTCACATCCTGCTCGAGGGCACGCCCGACGGTCTCGACCTGACGGAGATCGAGAAGGCGCTGCTCACGGCCGATCCCGACATCACGGGCGTCCACCACGTTCACGTATGGCAGGTCACGGCCGGCTCGCGCATGGCCACCCTGCATGCGGAACTCCAGCCGGGTACCGACCAGGCCCGCGTGCTCCGGGCCCTGAAGACCATGCTCAGCGAGCGCTGGCGGGTCGGACACGCCACCATCCAGTTCGACCCGGGCCGCTGTCCCGACGAGCTGGAAGGGTGCGGCAAGGGCCGCTCCCACGCCCGTTGAGCGGGCCGCTCTTGCGCTTTACGTGGCCGCTGATACGATGGCCGGCCGTTTCCTCAATACTTACGAATCAAGGAGATTCCCATGGGCAAGGGCGATCGTCGCACCCGTCGCGGCAAGATCTACCGTTCCAGCTATGGCAACGCGCGTCCGCACGTGGACATCGTGACCGGCGCCGCCGTCGCCAAGCCGGCCGCCACCAAGGCGGCCGCGAAGAAGGCGGCTCCGCGCAAGAAGGCCTGAGGTCTTTCCTCCAGGCGACACGAAAAGCCCCGCATCGCGGGGCTTTTTGTTTTTGCGGGCCCGTGCGCCCAGAATCGACCCTTTCATGCCCAGGGGTGCGTCGATGGTGAAGTGGCTGAACGTAGGCATCGTGCAGTTGGCGTTGCTCTTTTCGTCGTGCGCGACGGCGGCCGACAAGCCTGCCATCGGCGATTTCGGTTTCGACGTCGGTGGCATGGATTGCAAGGTGACCCCTGGCGACGACGTTTACGCCTATGCCAACGGCACCTGGGCGCGGACGACGCCCATTCCCCCCGACAAGGCCAACTACGGGCAATTCACGCGCTTGGCCGACATCAACACGGCCCGGGTGGGGGAGATCCTCGACGATGCGCGAAGGGATTCGTCCAGTCGCATCGGCGCGGCCTATGCGAGCTACCTCGACGCGGCGCGCGTGGAGGCCCTGGGCATGGCGCCCCTGGCATCGTGGCTCGCACGCATCGATGCCATCCACGACCGCTCCGGGTATCGCGCGATCGTGGCGGACGCGGCGGCGCTTGGCGTGACCTTGCCGTTGACCGCCGAGATCGGCCCGGACGACGGCCGGCCCGATCGGTACGTACCCATCGTGTCCCAGTCCGGATTGGGCATGCCCGATCGAAGCTATTACCTCGCCGACGGCGCATCGATGGCGTCGGCGCGAAAGGCCTATACGACATGGCTCGCGGCGATGCTCGGTTTCGCCGGGCAGGGCGATGCGGCAACACGTGCCGGGGCCGTGATGGATTTCGAGACGGCCATCGCGAAGGTGAGCTGGACGCCGTTGCGGAATCGCGATGCATCGAAAACCTACAACCCCACCACGCTGGCGACGCTGGCGCATGAGGCGCCGGGTTTCGATGTCGGCGCGTTGTTCGCCGGCCGGGTGGCCGCCGGTGACCGCGTGGTCGCGATGCAGCCCGATGCCATCGCCGCCGTCGCGAAAATCGTGGCATCCACGCCGGTGGACGTGCTCAAGGACGCCTTGCGCGCGCACACCTTGCACGCGTTCGCCGACGTGCTTCCCGACGAGGTCGGCGACGCCGACTTCGCGTTTTACGGCAAGGTCGTCGAAGGCAGCGAGAAACGCGAACCGAGGCAGGCACGTGCGGCCGCTTTCGTCGTCGACGCCATGCCCGACGACGTGAGCCGTATCTACGTGGCGCGCTGGTTTACGCCGGAGACGAAGGCCGCCGCGATGGCGATGGTGAAGAACATCATCGCCTCGATGGATCGCCGTCTCGATGCCCTCGACTGGATGACGCCCGAGACGAAGAAACGCGCGCACGCCAAGCTCGCCGCCTTCACGCCGCGCATCGGTTACCCCGACCGTTGGCACGATTACACCGGCCTCACGATGAAGGCCGACGATCTGTTCGGCAACGCGGTGCGGGCACGCCGCTGGAAGCACGATTGGGAGCTGGGGCGTATCGGCAAGGCGGTCTACCGTTGGGAATGGTCGGCCACGCCGATGACCGTGGATGCCTTCGCGAACTATCCGACCATCGGCATCACCTTCCCGGCGGCGATCCTGCAACCCCCGTTCTTCGACCCGCACGCCGATCCGGCCATCAACTACGGCGGCATCGGCGCCGTGATCGGCCATGAGATGAGCCATCAGTTCGATGACCAGGGCGCGAAGTACGACGAGAAGGGCAGGCTGTCCACCTGGTGGACACCCGCCGACGACAAGGCGTTCCGTGAGCGCACCGGTGCGTTGGCGACGCAATTCGATGCCTACGAGCCCTTGCCCGGCATGCATGTCGACGGCCGCCTCACGCTGGGCGAAAACATCGCCGACCTGGCGGGCCTCACGGTGGCCTACGACGCCTACAAGGCGTCGCCCGAAAGTCGCCAGGCGAAGACGATCGACGGATTCACGCCCGACCAGCGCTTCTTTCTCGGTTGGGCGCAGCTATGGCGATTGAGCTACCGCGATGCCGACCTCCGTCGCCGTCTCATCACCAACGGCCACGCGCCCGCCGTGCAACGCGTATGGACCATGCGCAATCTCGACGCCTGGTACGCCGCTTACGCGGTGAAGCCCGGACAGGCGCTCTATCTCCCTCCGGAGGCGCGCGTGAGGATCTGGTAGCCCCGGGGATCGTCAGAGTTCCATGCGTCCGCCGAACGAGAACGGCGCGTCGGCCGGTGCGGCGACGATGTTTTGATGCACCAGTCCGGGGAAGATGTTCTCGGTGGCGCCCGCGTGGTTGTCCACGTTGAAGAGATAGGGCAGGTGCGACCAGACGCGGTAGCCGGCCGACTTGAGCGCCGCCACTTCGTCGGCCGCATGCTCCATGCCGGAAAGGCGCGCATAGATGAGCGGGCGGTGCACCCGGAGGGTTTCCGCGGCGCCGGCCACGGCTTCGACGAGTGCGTGGGTCAGGTTGACCTTGATCAGGTGCAGCGCGTCGAGCGCGAGGCTGTCGAGCGTGGCCATGCGGACCTGTTCCTGCTCGCCGCCCGCGGTAAGGGCGATCTTGCCGTTGGTGCGGCCCAGCCACAGGGGATGGGCGAAGACGTTGTCGAGACCGTTCAGGGCGACGTTGGCGCACAGTTGCTGGAAACGGATGCGCCGCGGCTCGACGACGTGCACCTGTCCCGTGGCGCCCACGGCGCGGGCCATCCACATGGCGTGCGCGGCGTAGTCGCCGCCCAGCTCGAGTACGGTATGCCCCTCCTCGAGCAGGCCGCTCAGCAGGTCGGTCTCGTGTTCGGCCCATTCGCCGTAGACACGCAGCGAGCGGACGACGGGATCGTTGCCGCCCACGGCCGCGGCGACGCCATAGCGGGTAGTCCAGAGGGAGGGGATCGCGGATGCTGGCATGGAAGGGCCTTGGGCGGGAATCAGGTGGTGGATCGCGCGACGGCGAGTTGGCGCAGGGCCTGAGCGAGCGCCTCGCGGTCATGTCCGGCCGTCGCCGCGGTTTCGCTCCAGCCGCGGCAGGCGTCGTGCCACAGCGTGAACAGGCGGGCATCGTTCGCGCCGCTGCGCCAGGCGGCCTCGCATAGCGCGCTCGCACCGGCGAAATCGCCTTCGCGCAGCCGCGCCGTGGCCATGGCCAGGCGCGCGCCCGCGGATTCGGCATCCATGGCGGCGAGTTCGCGTTCGAGCGTGGCCACCACCTCGCCTTGCGTGGTGCGGCCGGGCAGCGATTCGTAGGTGAGCTGTATGGCGAGGCGGCATTCCAGCGCCTCCACGCGCCATGCGGGGTGTTGTTCGGCGAGAAACGCATGCATGAGTGCGTGGGAGCACGCGTCGGCCGCTTCCGTGGGCGGCAGCGCGACTGCCAGGCGATGCGCGGTCCGTGCGATGAGGAGCGCCGTGTGCGCATCGCCATCGAGCGCATGGGCTTCGCCGAGAAGGGCCTGTGCACGATCGAGCTGGTCGACGTACGAGGCCGCGCGCGGATTGTCGGCTTGTCGCAGGACGATGGCCGCGCGACGTTTCAACGCGAGCGCCGGGCCGTCGTCACCGGCGTCGGCCAGCCGTTCGCACAGGGATTCGGCTTCGGCGTAGCGTGCGTTCGCGCCATCGCCGAGCAGCCAGCCCGCCCATGCCAGGTGCACGTCGATCCAGGCGTCGAGCACGCAGGGCGCGTCGCCGGCGAGGTCGGTGGACTGCCTCGACTGGAGGGCGCGCAACGCGAAGAGCCTCGTCGCGCCCGACTGACGCTCGATCTTCGCCAGTTCGATGCGGATGGCGCGTGCGATCCAATGGGGCCGGTCGCCCGACGATGCGCCCAGGATGCCGTCGGCGGCGAGCCCCGCCGCCTCGTCGAGCAGGATCTCCGCGTCGTGGCGGCGCAGGGATCGGGATTGCATGACCAGCAGCGCCGGGAGCAGCCACGACGCCAACGCCGCATCGGCGCCATCCGTCGATGCGATGCGCGAAAGCCGCTCGCGCCACGCGTCGAACGGTAGCGGCACGTCGCCGACCCGATGGAGTTCGGGATGTCGCGCATCGCCGACGAGGTGCAGGGACGCGTGGTCGTCGAAGAACGTCGATGGCACGGAGGCGTCTTCCGCGGGCGATGAGGCTGCTTCGACGGGAATCGTCGGCGTGGCGGTGACGGGAGTGGCGGTCGACGTGGGCGTCGGGCGATTCATCGCACCCGGAACGGGGGGCGGGACGCTGCCCGCGAACAGACTGGCCAGGGAGACGGTGTCGGACATCGATGGGCGTTTCCTTCGGCGAACGAAGTGGAACAGCAGCAAGGCCGTCGGTGGCAGGCCGAGCAGTAACCAGCGCGGGTCGCGACCCTGGACCGATGGATCGTTCGGATAGGGCGATGCGAGATCGACGGTGGCGCCCGAGGCATCGACCGGCGTGATGGCGGACAGGGAGGCGGGCACGGTGCCGTCGGACGTCTCGAGGGCGTCGAGCATGCGCGTGGCGTCGCGTAGCTGACGCGTCTGCCGGGCGTAGCGTGCCGCGTCGGCTTCCCTGTCGCGACAACCGGCGAGCAGGGCGAGTGACAGGCACAGCACGACCGTGAGACACCATGGCGAGATTCCCGCACGAGGCGGGAGACGGGACGGAACCTTCAAACGACATTCCTCGATTCCGGCCTTCCATGGCCCGGAGTCATCCTTCACCCCGAAAGAGAGTGCGAGGTGGCGCGATGTTAGGGAGGGATGTGCGCGCGATCTATGGAAGGATTCTGAAAAATCCGTCGGATGATGCGTCGTGCCGTCAGTCGGCCACGCGTTCGCCCGCGATCCAGCTTTGGCGCAACAGGGTTCCGCCGATCCAGTAACACAATTCCGGCAGATGGCCCACGTTCCACGCGACGAGATCGGCGCGCTGGCCGACGGCGAGCGTGCCGCGATCGTCCAGGCCCAATGCGCGTGCGGCGTGCTGGGTCGCGCCGCGCAGGGCCTCTTCGGGCGTGAGTCGGAACAGCGTGCATGCCATGCCCATGGCGAGGCGAAGCGAAAGCAGCGGCGAGGTGCCGGGATTGAGGTCGGTGGCGACGGCCATCGGCACGCCGTGTTCGCGGAACGCGGCGACCGGAGGCGGCCGCGTGTCGCGCAGCGCGTAATACGCGCCGGGCAGCAGCACGGCCACGGTGCCGGCCCGCGCCATCGCCTCGACGCCGTCGACGCTGGTCCATTCCAGGTGATCGGCGGAAAGGCCACCGTAGCGCGCGACCAGAGCCGCGCCGCCGAGATCGGACAGTTGTTCGGCATGCAGCTTGACGGGCAGGCCCAGCGACGCGGCCTTCGCGAACAGCCGCTCGGTTTCCTCGTGGGTGAAGCCGATGCCTTCGCAGAAGGCGTCCACCGCGTCGACGAGGCCCTCGTCGGCGAGCGAGGGCAGCATGGTGTCGCAGACGAGGGCCACGTAGTCGTCGCGGCGGCCGGCGTATTCCGGCGGCAACGCATGCAGGCCGAGGAAACTGGTGCGCACGTCCAGGCCCAGCGTTTCGCCGATGCGTCGCGCCACGCGCAGCATGCGCCGCTCGGCGTCGGGTTCCAGGCCGTAGCCGGACTTGATTTCGACGGTGGTGACCCCGTCGGCCTTCAGTGCCCGCGCACGCGGCAACGACTGGCGAAGGAGTTCGTCCTCGCCCGCCGCGCGTGTGGCGCGCACGCTGGAGACGATGCCCCCGCCGGCGCGCGCGATCTCTTCGTAGGTGGCGCCTTCCAGTCGCCGTTCGAACTCGCGCGCGCGGTCGCCGCCGAACACGAGGTGCGTATGGCAGTCGATCAGTCCGGGGGTGATCCAGCTGCCCGGCATCGATTCGACGCGGTGCGAGAGCGCATCGGGCGCGCCCGGCAGGTCGGCGCGACGCCCCGCGAAGACGATGCGTCCGTCGCGCCAGCCGATCGCACCGTCTTCGATGGCGCCGTAGGGATGGCCGTTGTCGGTGAGCGTGGCGAGGCCGACGTCGACGAGCAGATGATCCCAGCGCGTATCGGCCGTCATGCCGATTCTTCCGGCCTGGGTTCACGGCGCAGGCGTTCTTCCTCGTACCGGTTGACGAGGTCTTCGGCCAACGCCTTGTAGACCGGTACGCGACAGACCAGCGCGGAAGTGGCCCGGGCGAGCAGGCAGGCCGCCATGATGGGCAGGGCCATCTGCCGGTTGGCGGTGAGTTCGAGCGAGATGACGGTCGCGGTGAGCGGCGCCTGCGTGACGCCGGAAAGGTAGGCGGCCATGCCCAGCAACACCACCGACGATACGTCGGCGCCCGGCAGGAGTTGAGCGATGTTGTTTCCGAGGCCGGCACCGACGGCCAGCGCCGGAGAAAAAATGCCGCCGGGGATGCCCGCCCACGAGGACGCGATGTTGCCGAGGAATTTCAGCACGCCGAACAAGGGGCCGGCCATGTCGTGTCCCTGCAGGATGTCGCGCGCCTGCGTGTAACCGGTGCCGTAGAGTCCGTTGGCGCTGAGCAGGCTCAGCAGTACCAGGCCCAGCCCGCAGAAGGCGGCGAATACTACCGGCTGACGTGCGCGTATGCGGCCGACGAGGCCGCGCAGGCCGGTGGCCGACGGCAGGATCATCCGCGCGAACAGGCCCCCCGCCAGTCCACAGACCAGCCCGGTCAGGAGTACCGCGAGCCAGGCCTTGCCGAACGGCAGCGACGCGGTGACGTCGCCGAAGTACGCGTAGTTGCCGAGGATGCCGAGGGAAACCACGCCCGCGACGATGACGGCGGTGAGCAGCGTGCCGCTCATGCGGTGTTCGAAGGCGCCGGACATTTCCTCGATGGCGAACACCACGCCGGCCAGCGGCGTGTTGAACGCGGCGGCGAGTCCGGCGGCGGATCCGGCGAGGATGAAGCGGCCGGCGGCGGCCGGCTCCGCGAAACCGAAGCGGCGGCCCAGCGAATAGAGCAATCCGGCACCGACATGAACGGTGGGACCCTCGCGCCCGACCGACGCGCCGCCGAGCAGCGCGGCGAGCGTCAGCGCCATCTTGCCCGCCGCGATCTTCAGCGACATCAATCGCCCGCGAAAGCCGTCGTCCTCGACCTTGAGGGCCGCCATCGCCTGGGGGATGCCCGAACCGCGCGTCGCCTTGAGGGCACCCTCGGTGAGCCAGCACAGCAGGGCGAACACCGCCGGGGTGATCAGCAGCGGCACCCACCATCCGTGCGATGCCACGCGCCGGAACAGCTCGAACGCGTAGTCGGCCGCCTGGGCGAAGAAAACGGCCGCCAGGCCGACGAGGACGGCGCCGGTCCAGAAGATGATGCGGCGGCGCCACTCCGTCGGAGAAAGCCACTCGTGATTGCCCAGGGCGCGCAGGCGCCCGGCCGTCGAGGGGCGGGGAGAGTCGTTCGAAGGTTGTTCCTGCACGTGGGACTCGCTCATTTGACGTCGGTGGTACGGGCCCAGCGTACCTGGTAAAGGTCGTACCGCCGGTCCTTGAGATTTTGCACCGCGCCGGAGTTGCGTGCGCGGGCCAGGTTTTCCAGTCGAAGGTCGGCGAACAGCACGGTTTCGATGTTGGGCGTGGAGTCGGCGGCGATGCCGTCGCGCGCGAAGGGGAAATCGCTCGGCGTGAGGATGCAGCTCTGGCCGTACTGGATGTCGAAGTTGTTCACCCCGGGCAGGTTGCCCACGTTGCCCGAGAGCACCACGTAGCACTGGTTCTCGATGGCGCGTGCCTGCGAGCAGTAGCGCACGCGCAGGTAGCCTTCGCGCACGTCGGTGCAGAACGGCACGAACAGGATCAGCGCGCCCTGGTCGGTGAGGTGGCGGGCCACTTCGGGAAATTCCGAGTCGTAGCAGATCATCACGCCGATCGGGCCGCAGTCGGTCTGGATCGTGGCCGCCGAATCGCCGCCGGTGATGTTCCACACGTTGCGTTCGCTCGGCGTGGGATGCAGCTTTTCGCGCTCGTGCACCGAACCGTCGCGCAGGCACACGTAGCAGACGTTGTGGATATCGCCGTTGGGCTGGCGCGTGGGATGCGAGCCGCCGACGATGTTGATGTTGTAATGCACGGCGAGGCGATGGAACAGCGCCTTCACCTCGTCGGTGTACTCGGAAAGGCGGCGGATGGACTCCACCGGCGAGAGTTCGGCATTCTCGATCGACAGCAATTGCAACGTGATGAGTTCGGGGAACACCACGAAGTCGGCGTCGTAGTCGGCCGCGATGTCGACGAAGTACTCCACGTGGGTGGCGAACTCGGCGAACGAGGCGATGCGGCGCTGCTGGTATTGCACCGACGCCACGCGCACGGAGTCGGGCAGGCGATGGCTCTGCGACACGCGTGGCGTATCGGGATGGTTGAGCAACTGGGGATTGCGCCAGACGAGATGGGCGGCGTAACCGAGCGATTCGTGATCGGACGGCACGTATTCGCGCAGCAGGCCGATGGCCTCGAAACCGTTGCGCAACTGGAAGCTCAGCGTGGGATCGCGGCGGCTGCCTTCGACCACGGCCTGCACGTAGGCTTCCGCGCTGCCGTAGCGGCCGATGGCCCGGGCCAGTCCGGGAATGCGGCCGCCGAAGACGATGCCGCGCAGTTTCAGGTCGGTGCAGAGCCGCTTGCGCGCCTGGTAGAGGCGCTGGCCGATGCGCATGCCGCGATAATCCGGATGCACCACCACTTCCATGCCGTAGAGCCAGTCGCCCTTGGGGTCGTGGCGCGAGGCGAATCCGCCGCCGGTGATCTGCATCCAGGTGTGCGGCGCCAGCGCCACGGATTCGTTGATGCGGAAGGTGGCGCAGAAGCCGACGATCTTCCCTTCGTACTCGACCACGAACTGGCCTTCGGGGAAGTGGGTCTGCTGGCCTTGCAGCATTTCGGCCGAATGGCCCCATTCGGCGGTGTAGACGCGCGCGGTGAGGGCCACGAGGGCGGGTACGTCCGACGGACGCGCGAGGCGAAGCGTGAGCTTCGGGGTCTGGGCGGCGGTGGGTTCGGTCATCCCATCATTATGCGCCCGTCGTGCAGGCTACCGCCGGAATCGCGGACAGCGTCCCGCTTCCCACCCTCCGGTAGGAAACTCGCTACCGGAGGGTGGGAGCGGACCCTGTCCGCGATTCCCGGTAGCATCGACACTTCCCGAGCAAGGACCACCCATGCCCCACGCCACCTATTCCGCCGACTTCCTCTGGCAGGGCGCCTCCTGGCAGGCGGGGCAGGACGGCGTCGCGATCGAGAACGGACGTTTCGTGCCCGGCGCCAAAGGCGGCGAACGCGTCGGTCGTTTCCTGCTGCCCGGCATGCCCAACCTGCATTCGCACGCCTTCCAGCGCGCCATGGCCGGGCTCGCCGAGCGGCGCGGCCCGGGTGAGGACAGCTTCTGGACCTGGCGCGAAACGATGTACGCCTTCGCCGAAGCGATCGATCCGGACGACCTCAAGGCCATCGCCACCCAGCTCTACGTGGAGATGGTGAAGGCGGGCTATACCCAGGTCTGCGAATTCCACTACCTGCACCATGGCCCGGGCGGCGTGCCGTACGCGGATCCCGCGCAGATGTCGCTCGCCCTGATCGAGGCGGCGAAGGAGGCCGGCATCGGCCTCACGCTGCTGCCGGTGCTCTACATGACCGGCGGCTTCGACGGTCGCCCGCTGTCCGGACGGCAGCGCCGTTTCCGCCACGACGTGGGCCAGTACGTGTCCCTGCTGGAGCGGCTCGTGCCGATGCAGGACGACATGCTGCGTGTCGGCATCGCGCTGCATTCGCTGCGGGCGGTGCCGGAGGAGGCCATGCGTTCGCTGCTCGCCACCGGTATCTCGAAAACGCTACCCATCCACATCCACGTGGCCGAACAGATCGGCGAGGTGCAGGACTGCCTCGCCGTGCGCGGCGCCCGTCCCGTGGAATGGCTGCTCGATCATGCCGAGGTGGACGAACGCTGGACCCTGATCCACGCTACCCACCTCAGCGCCCACGAAACCCAGCGGCTGGCGAAGAGCGCCGCGGTGGCCGGCCTGTGTCCCACCACCGAGGCCAACCTCGGCGACGGCCTGTTCCCGCTGGCCGATTTCATCGACGCGGGCGGCACGCTCGGCATCGGTTCGGATTCGCACATCTCGGTGTCGCCGGTGGAGGAACTGCGCTGGCTCGAATACGGCCAGCGCCTGGTGACGCGCCACCGCAACGTGGCCGCGCGGCGGCCGGAGGAGAGCGTCGGCGATCACCTCTGGCGCCGCGCCCTCGACGGCGGCGCACGCGCGTCCTCGATGGATATCGCCCGCCTCGGCGCCGGTGCCCGCGCCGACCTGCTCGTGCTCGACGATCGGTCGCCGCTGCTCGCCGCGCGCGACGAAGCCGATGTGCTGGACAGCTTCCTCTTCGCAGGCAATACGCCGCTCGTGCGCGACGTGATGGTGGGCGGCCGCTGGCGCGTGCGCGATTTCGCGCACGCCGCCGAGGAACGCGTCGCGAAGGCCTACCGCGGCGTGGTGGAGAGGTTGGCGGCCGCGTGAGAGACGGGGCCGGACGGGCATTTCACCTTGCCGTAGAGGCCTTCGGCATCCGGCGCGTTCTTCGCCAGGGACTCGGGCGAGGCGTAGATCGTCACGCCGAGGTCGCAGCGGTTCTCGCGAAGCGTCAGCCGCACGGTGTCGATCCGCGCGGGCGGATCGCCGCCGAGAAGGCAGCGGCTGTCCCCGGCGAGTTTCAGCGTGACGCTGTCGCCGTCGACCGACGTCACGTCGTAATGCGCGCCGCGGCATTCCTTCCAGTCGAGCGTGCTTTTGCCGATGCTGAGCATGCCCAGGCCGAGGAAGGCATTGCTGTAGGGCTCCCAGTCGCCCGCGAGCCAGGCGGGGGCGGGCTGGGCCGCGGACAGGAGGGCGAGGGCGAGCAGGGAATGCATGGATATCTCCTTCGGTATTGCAACCGCAATACGAATCATGGTCTATTCGACCCATGATCCGCATCGCCGCCAATAACGCCAATACCAATAATGCCCGGAACCTCGGGAGGGTCGGCGTGTAGGCGGTTGCAAGCGAAACCACCGGTACACACCAAGGCCCGCCCTCACCAGGCGGGCCTTTTCTTTGTGCGTCTTTTCGTAGCAGTGCCCCCACCAAGGAGAGAAAGGCCATGTGTTCGATTTTCGCCATGTTCGGCCTCGCACCGGGCGACGACCTCGTCGCCCTGCGCGCGAAGGCGATGGAGCTTTCCCAGCGGCAGCGCCATCGCGGCCCCGACTGGAGCGGCGTGTACGTGGACGGGGGTGCCATCCTCGTGCACGAGCGCCTGGCCATCGTCGATCCGGCCAGCGGCGCCCAGCCGCTTCGCTCGCCGGAAGGCGACCTGGCCCTCGCTGTGAACGGCGAGATCTACAACCACCGCGAACTGCGTGCCGCCAGCGGCTATGCGTTCACCACCGGCTCCGATTGCGAGGTGATCAATGCGCTGTATCGCGAACACGGCGCCGACTTCCTCGGCCGGCTGAACGGCATCTTCGCCTTCGCGCTGTGGGACGCGGCTCGCGGACGGTTCGTCATCGCGCGGGATCCGGTGGGGGTCTGCCCGCTGTATTGGGGGCATGACAAGGAAGGACGCCTGTGCGTCGCTTCCGAAATGAAGTCGCTGGTGGGCGTGTGCGCGGACGTGGCGCCGTTTCCGCCGGGCCACGTGTACGACAGCGAGCGGGGTGAGGCGGTGCGTTACTGGCATCCCGCATGGCGCGACTACGCGGCGACCGAGGGCCACGACATCGACCCCAGGGCCCTGCGCGTGGCGTTCGAGGCGGCGGTTCACCGCCAGTTGATGACCGACGTGCCCTATGGCGTGCTGTTGTCCGGCGGCCTGGATTCCTCGCTGGTCGCCGCCGTGGCGGCGAGCTTCGCCCGCCATCGCATCGAGGACGACGATCGCGGCGAGGCGTGGTGGCCGCGCCTGCATTCCTTCGCCATCGGGCTGGAAGGCTCGCCGGACCTGAAGGCCGCCGAGGTGGCGGCCGAGGCGCTGGGCACCGTGCACCACGGCTTCCGCTACACCTTCGAGGAAGGCCTCGACGCGCTGCCCGAGGTGATCCGCCACATCGAGACCTACGACGTCACCACCATTCGTGCGTCCACCCCGATGTTCCTGCTGGCGCGGCGGATCAAGGCCATGGGCGTGAAGATGGTGCTGTCCGGCGAAGGCTCGGACGAGGTCTTCGGCGGTTACCTGTATTTCCACAAGGCGCCCTCGGCCCGCGAGTTCCACGACGAGACGGTGCGCAAGCTCGATGCCCTGCATTATTACGACTGCCTGCGCGCGAACAAGTCGATGTCGGCCTGGGGCGTGGAGGCGCGGGTGCCGTTCCTCGATACGGCGTTCCTCGAGGTGGCCATGGGCTTCGATGCCCAGGCGAAGATGGTGGCCCGCAAGGGCATCGAGAAGGGCATCCTGCGCGAGGCCTTCGAGGGCGCGCTGCCGGAGTCGATCCTCTGGCGGCAGAAAGAGCAGTTCAGCGACGGCGTGGGCTACGGCTGGATCGACGGCCTGAAGGCGCACGCCGAGGCCATGGTGTCCGATCGCGAATTCGCCGCGGCGGCGTCCCGCTTTCCGCACAACACGCCGGCGACCAAGGAGGCGTTCTTCTATCGCACGATCTTCGAGAAGCATTTTCCGGGCGAGGCCTGTGCGGCGACGGTGCCGGGGGGGAAGTCCATCGCCTGTTCGTCGCCCGCGGCCTTGGCGTGGGATCCGGCCTTCGCGGCGGCGGCCGATCCGTCGGGACGGGCGGTGCGCGGGGTGCATCGCGAGGCTTTGCCGGCCTGACGGCCGGTTCGCCGATTCGATCGGTTCCCACCCCTCCGGTAGGCGGTGACTTCGCTACCGAAGGGGTGGGAGCCGATCGTATCGGCGAAACCCGGTCGCGACAGCGCCCGATTTGCTAGAATCGGCTGCTTTAGCCGGCGCGCCCCGCGCCGCACCAGCAGGCCAGCCAACCATGATCGAGACCAATCCGATCCTCGCGCAGATCGCGGACCTCAAGGGCCGCGTCGAGTCGCTTAGGGGGTATCTTTGACTACCCTGTCAAGAAAGAACGCCTAGAAGAAGTCAACCGCGAGCTCGAGAGCCCCAACGTCTGGGACGATCCCAAGCGCGCGCAGGACCTGGGTCGCGAGCGCGCCCAGCTCGACACCATCGTGACCGGCATCGACGAGATGACCGGTGCACTCGACGATTCGAAGGAGCTGCTCGAGATGGCCGCCGCCGACGGCGACGAGGCCACGGTGCAGTCCGTCGCCGACGATCTGAACAAGGTCGAGGCACGGGTCAGCAAGCTCGAATTCCAGCGCATGTTCTCCGGCAAGCTCGACGCCGCCCCGGCGTTCGTCGACATCCAGGCCGGCGCCGGCGGCACCGAGGCCCAGGACTGGGCCGAAATGCTCCTGCGCATGTACCTGCGCTGGGCTGAGTCGCGCGGCTGGAAGGCCGAGCTGATGGAAGTGTCCGGCGGCGAAGTCGCGGGCATCAAGTCGGCCACGTTCCGCGTCGAAGGCGATTACGCCTACGGCTGGCTGAAAACCGAGATCGGCGTGCATCGCCTGGTGCGCAAGAGCCCGTTCGATTCGGACAACCGCCGCCACACGAGCTTCACCTCGGTGTTCGTCTCGCCCGAAGTCGACGACGACATCGAGATCGACATCAACCCGGCCGACCTCAAGACCGACGTCTACCGCTCGTCGGGCGCGGGCGGCCAGCACGTGAACAAGACCGAATCGGCGGTGCGCATCACGCACATCCCCACCAACACGGTGGTGGCCTGCCAGACCGAGCGCAGCCAGCATGCCAACCGCGACCGCGCGATGAAGATGCTCAAGGCCAAGCTGTACGAGCTGGAAGTGCAGAAGCGCAACGCCGAAAAGGATGCGCTGGAAGCCACCAAGTCGGACATCGGCTGGGGCAGCCAGATCCGCAACTACGTGCTCGACCAGTCGCGCATCAAGGACCTCCGCACGGGCATCGAGCGTTCCGACACGCAGAAGGTGCTCGACGGCGACCTCGACGAATTCGTCGAAGCCAGCCTCAAGGCGGGTCTCGAAGCCGGTTCCAAGCGTATCGACGCGTGATGCACCGCCGGGGGCGCATGGGCGCCCCCGCTCATCCATGAAGCCACTCCCAAGAGCCATGACCGAAAACACCCACGCCGACACTCCCGCGACCGCCGCCGACGAAAACCGTCTCATTGCCGAGCGCCGCGAGAAACTGAAAGCGCTGCGTGCGCAGGGCATCGCCTACCCCAACGACTTCAAGGTCGACAGCTTCGCGGGCGACCTGCAGGACGAGTTCGCCGACAAGGAGCGGTGGACGGCCGAGGCCATCGAGGCCGCGCCTCGCCAGGTGGCCGTGGCCGGCCGCATCATCCTGATGCGCGGGCAGGGCAAGGTGAGCTTCGTGCAGATGCAGGACGGCACCGGCCGCATCCAGCTCTTCGTGCACCAGGGCACCGTGGGCGAAGGGGCGTACAACGCCTTCAAGCGCTGGGACCTGGGCGACATCGTCGGCGCCACGGGCACGCTCATGCGCACCAAGACGGGCGAGCTGTCGGTCAAGGTCGAATCGATCCGCCTGCTCACCAAGTCGCTGCGCGGCCTGCCCGACAAGCACCACGGCATGGCCGACGTCGAGCAACGTTACCGCCAGCGCTACGTCGACCTGATCGTCACCGAGGAATCCCGCCGCACCTTCGTGCTGCGCTCGAAGATCGTCAGCCACGTGCGCCGCTGGCTCGAGGCCCCGCCGCGCCGGTTCATGGAGGTGGAAACCCCCATGATGCACGTGATCCCGGGCGGCGCCACCGCGCGTCCGTTCACCACGCACCACAACGCGCTCGACATCCCTCTGTTCCTGCGCGTGGCGCCCGAGCTTTACCTCAAGCGCCTCACCGTCGGCGGTTTCGACCGCGTGTACGAAATCAACCGCAACTTCCGCAACGAGGGCGTGTCCACGCGGCACAACCCCGAGTTCACGATGCTGGAGCTGTACCAGGCCTACGCCACCTACCACGAGATCATGGACCTCACCGAGGGCCTGATCCGCTCGGCCGCCACCGACGTGATCGGCCACACCGCCATCGAGTGGGACGGCGCCACGGTCGACGTGGGCCCGGCGTTCCGCCGCTGGCGCATGGAAGACGCGGTGCTCGAACTCAATCCGGAGATCAAGCCGGGCGAGCTGCGCGACCGCGAGGCCATGGCCGCGCACGCGACGCGCCTGGGTATCCACGTCAAGCCGTCCTACGGCTGGGGCAAGCTGTTGCTCGAGATCTTCGAGGCCACGGTGGAGCACACCCTGGTGCAGCCGACCTTCATCACCGACCACCCGGTGGAGGTCTCGCCGCTGGCCCGCGAGAGCGATACCGACAAGGGCATCACCGACCGCTTCGAGCTGTTCATCAACGGCAAGGAAATCGCCAACGGCTTCTCCGAGCTCAACGACTCCGAAGACCAGGCCGCGCGCTTCCAGGCGCAGGTGGACGCCAAGGACGCCGGCGACGACGAGGCCATGCACTTCGACGCCGACTACATCCGCGCGCTCGAGGTGGGCCTGCCGCCCACGGGAGGCCTCGGCGTCGGCATCGACCGCCTGGTGATGCTGCTCACCGGCGCGTCGTCCATCCGCGACGTGCTGCTGTTCCCGACCATGCGTCCCGAGGCCTGAGCGGCCTCGCCATCCCCGGAGCCCAAGCCATGTACTACGTCATCGTCGCGCTCGACCATCCGCATTCGCTGGAAAAGCGGCTTGCCGCCCGTCCGGCGCACATCGCCCGCCTGAAGGGCCTGCTCGAAGAGGGGCGGCTCAAGCTGGCCGGCCCGTTTCCGGCCATCGATTCGGAAGACCCGGGTGAGGCCGGTTTCGACGGCAGCATGATCGTGGCCGAATTCGCCGACCTGGCCACCGCCAAGGCCTGGGCCGATGCCGATCCCTACGTCGAGGCGGGCGTCTATCGGGACGTCACCGTGCGGCCGTTCCGCGTGGCCCTGCCGTGACCGTCGAGAAGGTTGAGCGCATCCGCCGACTGCTGACCGAGGCCCTGGCCCCGGTGGATCTGGACGTGATCGACGAGGGCCACAAGCACGCGGGGCACGCGGGCGAGGGCAGGGGGCATTTCTTCGCGCGCATCGTCAGTCCGGCCTTCGCCGGCAAGAACCCGATCCAGCGGCACCGGATGGTCTACCAGGCCTTGGGCGACATGATGCCGGACGGCATTCATGCGCTGTCGATCGAGGCGAAGGCGCCGGGCGAGTGATCGCTCCGCGTGAATTCGCCGATACGATCGGCTCCCACACCTCCGGTAGGCGGTGACGTCGCTACCGAAGGGTGGGAGCCGATCGTATCGGCGAATGGCCCTGGTCTCGTTTCGGCTAGTGGACCTTGTTCAATCAGAAGCTTACCCTTCCTTTTTCGCGTTGTTTCGCGTATTGCACCTCAATGACCCCTTTGGCAAAGTGATCGATCTGCCAGGGGGTGGCTCCCGACCGGAGCCCACGGCCGCGTCCCAACGGAATCAAACATGCGTCTGACCACCATCAAGCTGGCGGGATTCAAGTCCTTCGTGGACCCGACCACGCTGCACCTGCCCACCAACATGACCGGCGTCGTCGGTCCGAACGGTTGCGGCAAGTCGAACATCATCGACGCCATCCGCTGGGTCATGGGCGAGTCGGCGGCCAGTCGCCTGCGTGGCGATTCGCTCACCGACGTGATCTTCTCCGGCTCCAGCGCCCGCAAGCCCGTGGGCCAGGCGGCGGTGGAACTCATCTTCGACAACAGCGACGCTACCATCCAGGGCGAATACGCCAGCTTCGCCGAAATCTCGGTCAAGCGCGTGGTGAGCCGCGACGGCCAGTCGTCGTATTTCCTCAACGGCGCGCGCTGCCGCCGCCGCGACATCACCGACCTGTTCCTAGGTACGGGCCTGGGCCCGCGTTCCTACTCGATCATCGAGCAGGGCATGATCAGCCAGATCATCGAGGCGGCGCCCGAAGAGCTGCGCACCCACCTGGAAGAAGCCGCCGGCATCTCCAAATACAAGGAGCGCCGCAAGGAAACCGAAAGTCGCATCAAGTCCACCCGCGAAAACCTCGACCGCGTGCGCGACGTGCGCGACGAGGTGGACAAGCAGCTCGATCACCTCAACCGCCAGGCCCGCGCCGCCGAGCGCTGGAAGGCCTTCAAGGAAGAGCAGACCCGTCGCGAGGCCGAGCTGCGTGCGCTGGAATACCGCACGCTCGACCGGCAGCGCCAGGGCGAAGGCTCCGGCCTGCGCGAGGCCGAGCTGGAGATCGAGAAACACACCGCATCGCAGCGCCAGGTCGAAGCCCAACTGGAAAGCGTGCGCGAGCGTCACCAGGGCGCCAGCGAACACCTGAACCAGGTGCAGGCCGAGGTCTACAAGGTGGGCGCCGAGATCGCCCGCGTCGAGCAGCAGGTGCGCCACAACCGCGACCTCGCCGAGCGCCTGACCCGCGCCCGTGCCGACACGGAGCGCGAGTACGAAGAGCTGCTCGGCCACATCACCACGGACCGCGAGCAGGTGGAAACCCTGCGCATGGCGCTGGCCGAAGGCGAGCCGAAGCTCGAGGCGCTGCAGCAGATCCAGGACGAAACCGCCGAGTCGCAACGTGCCACCGAATCGCGCATGGCCGATTGGCAGCAGCGTTGGGATACCCACACGCGCGGTGCCTCCGAATCCACGCGCGCGGCGGAAGTGGAGCGCACCAAGCTGGCGTACCTCGACCGGCAGGCCGTGGATCTTTCCCGACGCCGCGAGACGCTGGAAACCGAACAGCGCGCCACCGACGTCGCCGCGCTGGATGCCGCCGCCGAACAGCTCGACACCGAGCACGACACCCAGCGCGAACGCGTCGAACAGCTCGGCACCGTGCTCGACCAGCATAAGGTCGCCTATGAGCGCGTGCTCGACGAGGAGCGCCAGGTGCAGTCGTCGCTCAACGACGCCCGCCAGCAACTGCAGACCGCGCGTGGCCGCCAGGCCTCGCTGGAAGCCCTGCAGACCGCCGCGCTCGGCCAGGAGGAATCGGCCGCCACCGGCTGGCTCAAGCGCCTCGGCCTCGACGGCGCGCGCCGACTCGGCGAATCGCTGCAGGTGGATGCCGGTTACGAATCGGCCGTGGAAACCGTGCTGTCCGGCCTGCTCGACGGCGTGCTCGTCGATGCGCCGGCGGCGCTGGCTCCCGAATTCGAAGGCCTCGGCCAGGCCGACGTGGCCTTGTTCGCGTCCGCGCAGGGCGGTCCGGGCGCCCCGGGCACCCTGGCCGGGCACGTGCGCGGCCCGGCCGCCGCCGTGGCCCTGCTCGGCAACGTCTTCGTCGCCGATTCGGTGGAGGAGGCCGCCTCGCGCGTGGCCTCGCTGTCCGAACACCAGTCGGTGATCACCCGCGACGGAGCATGGATGGGGCCGGGCTGGGCCCGCGTGTTGCGCGCGCAAGGCAACCAGGTGGGCGTACTGGCACGCGAACGCGAGATCCGCCAGCTCGCCGAACAGATCGAAACCCTCGAGGCCACGATCGAGGAAGGCACCGAAACGCTCGAGGCATTGCGCACGCGCAAGTTCGAGACCGAGCGCCAGCGCGACGACGCGCAGCGCGATCTCTATGCCGCGCATCGCCGCCTTTCCGAGCTGGCCGGCCAGTTGCAGAGCCACCGCGGCAAGATGGAAACCGCGCGCGCCCGTGCCGAGAAGATCGGCGGCGAGATTTCCGCCATCGTCGAACAGCTCGACGAACTCGAGGGCCAGACCCGCGAAGCGCGCGCCCGCCTCGACGAGGCCGTGGGCCACATGGGCGATCGCGAGGACGAACGCCGCGAACTGGAGAACGAGCGTCGTGAACTGCTCGAGGCGCGCGAGGAAGCCCGCATCAATGCCCGCGAGGCCGCCGACCAGGCCCACCAGCTCGAACTCGGCCTGGGTTCCAAGCGCGCGGCGCTCACCTCGCTGGAACAGGCCCTGGCCCGCCTCGACACCCAGCTTCGCCAGGTGACCGCGCGTCGGGACGAGATCGACGAACAGCTCGCCGCCGGCTCCGATCCCATCGTCGAACTGGAGGCCGAGCGGCAGACCTATCTCGACCAGCGCCTGCTCGTCGATAAGCAATTGGTGGACGCCCGTCGCGCCGTCGAAGACTGCGACGCCGAATTCCGTCGCCTGGAGCAGGAGCGCCAGCGCATCGAGCACGTGATGAACCAGGTGCGCGAGAGCGTATCGGAGAAGCGCCTCGCCGCCCAGGCCCTGCAACTGCGCGCCGAACAGCTCGCCCAGGCCATCAGCGCATCGGGGCTCGAACTGGAGCCGTTGCTGGCCGAGCTGGCGGAAGACGCCGAGCCCGCCCACTGGCAACAGCAGCTCACCGATCTGGCGCAGAAGATCGCCCGCCTGGAGCCGGTGAACCTGGCCGCCATCCAGGAACACGCCGAGCAGTCGCAGCGCAAGGAATACCTCGATGCGCAGCTGACCGACCTCACCAGTGCCATGGAAACCCTGGAAGGCGCGATCAAGAAGATCGACCGCGAAACGCGCCAGCGCTTCAAGGAGACCTTCGACCGCGTCAACGCCGGCGTGCAGGAACTCTTCCCGCGCCTGTTCGGCGGCGGCCACGCCTACCTCGAGCTCACCGGCGAAGACCTGCTCGACACCGGCGTGGCCATCATGGCGCGTCCGCCGGGCAAGCGCGTTTCGAACATCACGCTGCTTTCCGGCGGCGAGAAGGCGCTCACGGCGGTATCGCTCGTATTCGCCATCTTCGGCCTGAATCCCGCGCCGTTCTGCCTGCTCGACGAGGTGGACGCGCCGCTGGACGAAGCCAACGTCGGCCGCTTCTCGGCGATGGTGCGCGAGATGAGCGAGAAGGTGCAGTTCATCTTCGTCAGCCACAACAAGGCCACGATGGAGGCCGCGCACCAGCTGTGTGGCGTTACCATGCGCGAACCGGGCGTCTCGCGCCTCGTCCAGGTCGACCTGGCCGAAGCGTCGAAGCTCGCCGGCGTCGCTTAGGGGTGCGCTGAACAAGTTATCGCAAGCGCCACCGAGCCTGACTGTTCGCAGGTCACAGGGCCGTCGGCGAAGGCAGACTGGCCGTCTGTTGAGCCGACGGACCGAAGAGATGCGGACAGACAGGCTCGGCCCTCACGAGAGATAATTAGAGATAGGGTGACGTCAGGAAGGGCCGTCAAGGCCGTCGTGCCGCTTGAAAAGGGGGCCACCCTTCTCGGCGCGACACAACGGCCTTGGCGGCCCTTCCTGACGTCATGGCGCTTGCGATAACTTGTTCAGCGCACCCCCCGCACTACCCAAGGAATCCCCATGACACCAGCCATCGGCCTCGCCTGGAATCCGGCAGTCGGCATCCCGATGCTCTTCGTCGGCATCGTCATCCTCGTGCTGATCTGGCTCTTCGGCCAGCCGCGCAAGGAGCAGGGCCGCCGCAAGCCCGCGCCCGAGCAGCCCGAGCGTCCGCGCGAACGGCGCGACCCGGTGTTCCACGACGGGGAACCCGACGAAGAGGTTTTTTCGGCCCGTGACGACGACGCCAACGACCCTCTCTTCAATCCCTCGCCCAGGCAGGGCGAACTCGACGTCGACCTGCGTGCCGAACTCGAACGCCTGGGCGCGTCGTTGGCCGGCGAGCGCACGGCCTCGGCCTCGCCCGTGCTGCCGGACGAGCCCGCGCCGCGCCCGGTGCAGCGCAAGGAGCCGAGCATCGACCTCGACCTGCCTTTCGACCTCGACGAGCCCGTCGCGGCCGCGCCGGTCGCACCTCCGGCTCCGGCTCCGGCGCCCGCACCCCCTCCCGTGCCGAAGGCGCCGCCGCGTTCCGACCTGGGCCGCCGGCCGAACACGCCGGTGGAACGCATCGTCAGCCTTTACGTGGTGGCGCGCGAAGGCCTGAAGTTCAGCGGTTCCGACCTCGTCGTGGCGGCCGAGAAGGTCGGCCTGGAATTCGGCGACATGGGTATCTATCACCGCCTGGTCGACGGTCATCCGGAAAAGGGACCGATCTTCAGCGTGGCCAACCTCGTCAAGCCGGGCAATTTCGACATGTCGCGGGTCGCCGCCATGCAGACGCCCGGGCTCTCGTTCTTCATGGCCCTGCCGGGCCCGATCAACGCGCTCGACGCCTGGGACGCCATGCTGCCCACGGCCCAGCGGCTGGCCGAACTGCTCGACGGCCTCGTGCTCGACGAGGAGCGTAACGCCCTTGGCCGGCAACGCGTCGCCCACATCCGCGACGAACTGCGCGGGTGGGATCGCGGCCACGAGGGCGAAGAAATCACCTTCGGCCCGTAACCGTGTACACGCCGCGCGCCTTCGTCGAGGATCGCCTGCCCGTCTTGCACGAGGCGATCCGCGGGATCGCCTTCGGCGCGCTGGTGACGGCGGGCGAGGGCGCCATCGAGGCCACGCACCTGCCGTTCGTGCTGGTGCCGGACGAGGGCCCGCTCGGCACCCTCTATGCGCACGTCGCCAGACCCAACGACCACGTCTGGCGGCATGGGGGCGAGGCGCTCGCGATGTTCGCGGGGCCGCACGCGTACATTTCGCCCAACGGTTACCCCGGCAAGGCGGTGCATGGCCGTGAAGTGCCGACGTGGAACTACATCGCCGTGCATGCTTACGGCGTACCCGAAACCTTCACCGATCCCGCGGCGTTGCTCGACCTGCTCGGCAAGTTGACCGACCAGAGCGAAAGGGCCGCCGAGCAGTCCGTGCCGTGGCAGGTCGCCGATGCGCCGGCCGACTACGTCGAATCGATGCTCGGCGCCATCGTCGGCATCCGACTGCCGATCGCGCGGATCGAGGGCAAGTGGAAGCTGGGGCAGAACCGCAGTGTGGAAGATCGTGTCGGTGCGGCCAAGCTTCTTGCGGAGAGGGGCGGGGACGACGAGCGAGCCATCGCCGAGGGCATGATGCGGGTCTGAGGTGCGTTCAAGACGCTGGGTTCCTGCCTTCGCAGGAACGACGAATGGCTAGATTCAAAGGCACGAAAAAAAGACCTCACGTCGTTCCTGCGAAGGCAGGAACCCAGCGTCTTGCGCTCCAAAACGCAAAACCGCTATGCCTGCATCGATTTCACATTCCCGAAACACCCCGATGCGTCACTGTGACCGCTCCCCCGCGTGTCCGGGCGTTGGCGTGATGCACACATCAGGCCCGGCATGCTTGTGTTTACTCCCCAAGGAACACGAGTCACATGTCGGCAAGCATGCGTGCGCCCTTTTGCATCTATTACCTGCATCCGCTGCAGGCGGGACCGATGACGGGGTGGAGCGCGTGGATCGACCATGCCGCGTCGCTCGGCTTCCGCCAGTTGCTCGTGGCACCGCCCTTCGTGCCCTCGCAAGCCGGCGACGTCTTCGTCACGCGGGACTTCGACCGCCTGCATCCCGCGCTCGACGCCGACGGCGACGCCGTCACGCGCCTGGCGCAGGTCGCCAAGGCCTGCCGCGCGCGCGACATGGCCTTCTGGCTGGACCTTCCCCTCGACGAACTGGCGTCCGATGCGACGGTGCGCACCGAGCATCCGGAGTGGTTCCGTCCCGTCGCCGCCGAACACGGCACGCCCGATCCGCGCTGGACCCCGGCCGAATCCGATAGCGCGCGATGGCGCTTCAATGATCCGGCCGTGGCCGATGCCGCCGCGTCATGGTGGATCGACCGCTTGCGTCGGTGGACCGCCGCCGGCGTGGAAGGTTTTCGTCTCGTACATCCGCAGCGACTGGGCGCGGCGACGTGGAAGACCCTGATCGACGCGGTACGCGCCGAGGCACCCGCGACGGGTTTCGTCGCCTGGACGCCCGGCTGCACGCCGGACGACATCGCCGCCTTGCAGGGCGCGGGCTTCGATGCCGTGGTCAACTCCTCGGCCTGGTGGGATTTCCGCTCTCCGTGGTTCGCCGAAGAGGCGGCGCGCCTGCAAGCGGTGGCGCCCGCCATGGCCTGCGTCGAAGCGCCATTCGCGCGCCGCCTCGGCGACGAATTGGGCGAGGAGAACCAGCTCGCACATGCCTACGGCCGGGCCATCGCCTTCGCGGCGACCGCGCCTGCCGGATGGCTCATGCCGATGGGATTCGAATACGCGATTCACGATGCGCTCGATCCACGGCGCGGCACGCCCGCCACGCCCGACGAGTGGAAGACCCATGCCGCGCTCGACCTGTCCGAGGCGATCGTCGCGGCGAATCGTGGGATGGGCGACGACGTGTCCTGCGTGCCCCTCATCGCCACGCATGGCTGCGTCACCTCGCTATTCGCCGTCGACGGCGCGGATCCACGCACGGCGCGCCGCGCCACGCTCACGCTGGTCAACGCCTCGCTGGACCGCGACATGGTCGTGAGCGCGGCCGACGCGCTGGCGGGCGCCGCGAGCCATTTCGCGGCGTGGACGGCCGCGGACGGACGCAAGTACTTCGATCAAGGCGAAGCCATGACCCTGCCTCCTGGCGGTGTGATAACCCTGTCCGGCGTGCCCACGGGACCGGTGGTGAAGAAGCTCGGCACGACGGCGCGCAAGGAGGCCATGCAAGCGGCCACGGCGTCGCCCCGCGTGGTGATCGAAGCCGTGGAACCGACCGTGGACGGCGGACGTTTTCCCGCCAAGCGCATCGTCGGCCAACCGGTCACGGTCACCGCCGACATCTTCATGGACGGCCACGAAGTGCTCGCGGCACGGCTGTCCTATCGCGCGCAGGACGAAAAGGGCTGGCGCGAGGCGGTCATGTCGCCGGTCAACAACGACATCCACACGGCCACCTTCACGCCTACGCGTATCGGCCGCTACGAGTTTCGCGTCGAGGCCTGGCACGACCGCTTCGGTAGCTACCACCACGAACTCGAGGTCAAGCACGCCGCCGGCGTGGCCGTCGACCTGGAGCTGGAAGAGGGGCGGCTGCTGGTCGAAGCGCGTGCGAAGGATGCCAGCGGTCCCAGGGCGCGGGCGCTGCGCGGTCTCGCCGCGGCGGTCTCGAAGGCCGAAGGCGACGCGCGCCTCGAGTTGCTCCTGGCCGACAGCACGGTGGCGTTGATGAGCGCCACCGATCCGCGGGAACGTTCGACCGTCAGCGCCACCTTCGTCGTCGAGGTGGATCGGCGCGAGGCGATGTTCGCGAGCTGGTACGAGCTGTTCCCGCGTTCGATGACGGACGATCCGAAGAAGCACGGCACCTTCCGCAACACCATCGCGCGCCTTCCGGCGATCCGCGACATGGGCTTCGACGTGCTCTATTTCCCGCCGATCCATCCCATCGGCAAAGCCTTCCGAAAGGGGCCCAACAATACGCTGACACCCGGCCCGGACGACCCCGGCAGCCCGTACGCCATCGGCTCCCCCGACGGCGGGCACGATGCCATCCATCCGCAATTGGGCACGCTGGACGATTTCCGCGCCCTGCGCGATGCGGCTCACGAACACGGCCTTGAGCTGGCGCTCGACTTCGCCATCCAGTGCTCGCCGGACCATCCGTGGCTGAAGGAACACCCGGAATGGTTCGACTGGCGTCCGGATGGCAGCATCAAGTACGCGGAAAACCCGCCGAAGAAATACCAGGACATCGTCAACGTGGATTTCTACGCCGACGGTTCGGTGCCCTCGTTGTGGCAGGCCCTGTGCGACGTGGTGCTGTTCTGGGCGGGTGAGGGCGTGCGTACCTTCCGGGTCGACAACCCGCATACCAAGCCGTTTCCGTTCTGGGAGTGGATGATCGCCCAGGTGCGGGCAAAGTACCCCGATACGCTGTTCCTCTCCGAAGCGTTCACGCGGCCCAAGCCCATGTACCGACTGGCCAAGGTGGGCTTCAGCCAGTCGTATACCTACTTCACCTGGCGCAACTCCAAGCGGGAGTTGATCGACTACCTCACCGAGCTGACCACCACGCCGCCGAAGGATTTCTTCCGGCCCAACTTCTTCGTCAATACGCCGGATATCGATCCGTACTTCCTGCAGACCTCGGGCCGACCGGGCTTCCTCATCCGCACGGCGCTGGCGACCACGCTTTCGGGCCTGTGGGGCATGTACTCGGGTTTCGAGATCTGCGAATCCGCGCCGATGCCGGGCAAGGAGGAATACCTCGATTCGGAGAAGTACGAGATCCGCGTGCGCGACTTCGACGCGCCGGGCAACATCGTCGCCGAGATCACCCAGCTCAACCGCATCCGCCGCGCGCATCCCGCGCTGCAGACCCACCTGGGCGTGCGCTTCCTGCCCGCGAACAACGACCAGGTGCTGTTCTTCGAAAAACGCGCGGGCGACGACCTCGTGCTCGTGGCGATCAGCATGGATCCCCACAACGCGCAGGCCGCCGACCTCACCCTCCCGTTGGACGACTGGGGCCTTCCTCCGGATGCCTCGCTCGACGTCCGCGATCTTCTCCACGCACGCCCCGTCGCATGGCGCGGCGCAACCCAGAACGTGTGGCTCGGCCTCGGCCAGCCCTACGCGATCTGGCAGGTACGGTTACCCGGAGTCTGACCACATGGCAACACGCGGCAAGGCAAAGAAGCGCGCCACGGCGCCGGATTTCTCCAGCGATCCGCTCTGGTACAAGGACGCGATCATCTACCAGGTACACGTCAAGTCGTACTTCGATTCGAACGACGACGGCGTGGGCGACTTCCAGGGCCTGATCGACAAGCTCGACTACATCGCCGACCTCGGCGTGAACACCCTTTGGCTGCTGCCGTTCTATCCCAGCCCGCGCCGGGACGACGGCTACGACATCGCCGAATACAAGGCGGTGCACGAGGATTACGGCAAGCTCGCCGACGCGAAGCGCTTCATCGCCGAAGCGCACAAGCGCGGCCTGCGCGTGATCACCGAGCTGGTCATCAACCACACCTCCGATCAGCACCCGTGGTTCCAGAAAGCGCGCCATGCGAAGAAGGGCTCGGCCGCGCGCGATTTCTACGTGTGGTCGGATACCGACCAGGCCTACGACGGCACGCGCATCATCTTCCTCGATACCGAGAAGTCGAACTGGACCTGGGACCCGGTGGCCGGCCAGTATTTCTGGCACCGCTTCTTCTCGCACCAGCCCGACCTCAACTTCGACAACCCTGCCGTGCTGAAGGCCGTGCTGGAGGTGATGCGTTTCTGGCTCGACATCGGCGTGGACGGCCTGCGCCTCGATGCCGTGCCCTACCTGATCGAGCGCGAGGGCACCAACAACGAGAACCTGCCCGAGACGCATCAGATTCTCAAGCTGATGCGTGCCGAGATCGACCAGCACTACCCCGACCGCATGCTGCTGGCCGAGGCCAACCAATGGCCGGAAGACACGCAGGACTACTTCGGCAACGGCGACGAGTGCCACATGGCGTTCCATTTTCCGCTGATGCCGCGCATGTACATGGCCATCGCGCGCGAAGACCGCTTTCCCATCACCGACATCATGCGGCAGACCCCGGCGATCCCGGAGAACTGCCAGTGGGCGATCTTCCTGCGCAACCACGACGAACTGACGTTGGAGATGGTCACCGACAACGAGCGCGACTACCTGTGGCAGACCTACGCCGCCGATCGTCGCGCCCGCATCAACCTCGGCATCCGCCGGCGCCTGGCGCCGCTGCTCGAACGCGACCGTCGCCGCATCGAACTGATGAACGCGATGCTGCTCACGATGCCCGGCACGCCCGTGCTCTATTACGGCGACGAGATCGGCATGGGCGACAACATCCACCTCGGCGACCGCGACGGCGTGCGCACGCCGATGCAGTGGTCGGTGGACCGTAACGGCGGTTTTTCCCGCGCCGATCCGGCCAGTCTCGTGCTGCCGCCGATCATGGATCCGCTTTACGGTTTCCAGGCGATCAACGTCGAGGCGCAGCAGCGCGATCCGTACTCGCTGCTCAACTGGACGCGCCGCATGCTCGCCGTGCGCAAACGCTACAAGGCCTTCGGGCGCGGCTCGCTCAAATTCCTCTACCCGGGCAACCGCAAGGTGCTGGCCTACCTGCGCGAGTTCGGCGATGAGCACGTGCTGTGCGTGGCCAACATGTCGCGCAGCCTGCAGGCCGTGGAGCTGGACCTGGCGGCGTTCGACGGGCAGGTGCCGGTCGAGATCATCGGTGGTACCTCGTTCCCGCCGGTGGGGCAGTTGCCTTACCTGCTCACCGTGCCGCCGTTCGGCTTCTACGCCTTCCAGCTCTGCCCCAACGCGCAGATGCCCGAGTGGCACGAGCAGCCCGCCGAGCCGCTGCCGGATTACGAAACGCTCGTGCTGCGCGGCGCCCTCGTCGAAGGTCCGGTGATGGAACATCACCGCGGCGTGATCGAGAAACAGGTGCTGCCCGGATACCTCTCGGTGCGCCGCTGGTTCGCGTCGAAGGACCGGGGCATCGACAGCGTCAAGGTGGTGCACGCGGTGCCTTGGCCCGATCGCAGCGACGACCTCGTGTTCACCGAGATCGAGGCGACGCTCGGCGACGGCGGCAAGGAACGCTATAGCCTCCCCGTGGGCATCGTCTGGGAAGACGAGACGCCCAACGCCCGCCAGCAACAGGTCACCCTCGCGCGCGTGCGCCGTGGGCGCCGCATCGGTATCCTCACCGACGGTTTCGCGCTCGACGCCTTCGTCAACGGCCTGCTTACCGGCCTGCGCGACCACGTGGAGCTCAAGGCCGGCAATAGCGTGGTGCGCTTCGAGACCACGGCCGCTTTCGAAGGCGTGGCGTTCGATCCGTCCATCGAGAACCGCTGGCTGTCGTCGGAGCAGTCCAACAGTTCGCTGATCGCGCACGATGCGGGTGTCGTCAAACTGTTCCGTCGCGTATCGGCGGGCATCAACCCCGAAGTGGAGATGGGCCGTTTCCTCACCGAGAACGGCTACGCCAACACCGCGCCGCTGATGGGCGAGGTGGTTCGCGTGGGCGAACATGGCGAGCGCACGACGCTGGCCGTGCTGCTGGGCTTCCTGCGCAACCAGGGTGACGCCTGGCGCTGGACGCTCGACTTCCTGAGGCGCAGCTACGACGAATACAGCCATTCGCCCGACGACGAGCGTCGCGCGGAAATCGAGGGCGGGTACGACGCGTTCGCGGCGGCCGTCGGCACGCGGCTGGGTGAATTGCATGCGGTGCTGGCGAAGCCGTCGGACCTGCCCGCCTTTTCACCCGAGAAGGTGTCCGGCGAGGCGACGCGGGCATGGCGCGACGGCGTTCGCGCGCAAGTCGGGCGCGCCCTGCTCGCCGTGGACAGCACGCGGGACATGCCCGAGGAACTGGCCGCCGACGTCGAAGCCCTGCGCGGCCTCGCCGGGGCGCTCGACGATCACGTGGGCCGGCTGGCCAAGGCGGGCGAGGGCATGCTGGCCACGCGTACCCACGGCGATTTCCACCTGGGCCAGATCCTCGTCGTGCAGGACGACGCGTACATCATCGATTTCGAGGGCGAGCCGGCGCGTACGCTGGAAGAGCGTCGCGGCAAGAACACGCCGTTGCGCGACGTCGCCGGGTTCCTGCGTTCGCTCGACTACGCGGCGGCCATGGCGCGTCGCGGCGAGGACGGCCTCGCGCCGGTCGAGGACCCGGGCTTCGGCGACTACCTCGTCCGATTCCGCGAGCGGGCGTCGCGCGTGTTCGTCGAGGCGTATCGGCGCGTGCTGGAACGGGCTCCGGTGCGTTGGGTCTCGGACGGCGCCTTCATGCCGTTGCTCGAACTCTTCGTGATCGAGAAAGCCGCCTACGAAATCACCTACGAAGCCGCCAACCGGCCGGGCTGGCTCGACGTGCCGCTGCGTGGCCTGCTCCACGCCGCGCGCGGCGAAGCGGCCGTGGCGCTGAAGGAGGAAACGTGATCGATCCGCGCTCCTATGGATTGACCGATGCCGATGCCGTCGACGCGCTCGTCCACGGTCGGCACGGCGATCCCTTCGCCCTGCTGGGGCCGCACGCCGTCGACGGGCGCCGCGTGGTCCGTGCGCTGCAACCCGGTGCCGACGCCGTCGAACTCATCGATGCGCAAGGCCGCGTCCTGTCCACGCTCGATCGCGTGCATCCGCAGGATCTCTTCGCCGGTTTTCTCGACGGCGAGGGCGATTATCGACTGCGTGTCCACTGGCCCGCGGCCATGCACGATACTCACGATCCCTATGCGTTCGGCATGCTGCTCGGCGACGAGGACCTGCGACGCCTTTCCGACGGCACGCACATCGAACTGTTCCGTTGCCTGGGAGCGCATCCGGTCACCGTCGACGGCGTGCACGGCGTGCGTTTCGCCGTCTGGGCGCCCAACGCCCAGCGCGTGAGCGTGGTCGGCGACTTCGACAGCTGGGACGGCCGCCGTCATCCGATGCGCAAGCGCGTACCGGCGGGCGTATGGGAGCTTTTCGTCCCCGGCCTGCTGCCGGGCGCCCGCTACAAGTACGAGATATGGGGCGCGGACGGTTCGCTCACCCAGCGCGCCGATCCCGTGGCGCTCGCGGCCGAACTGCCGCCGGCCACCGCCTCGATCGTGGCCGATCCGGAGGCGTTCCGCTGGACCGACGACGAGTGGATGCGCCGTCGCGGCGCGCTGCATCATGCCGGGTCGCCGTTGTCCATCTACGAGATCCATGCCGGTTCTTGGCTGCGTGGGCCGGACGGTCGCGAGTTGCACTGGGACGAGCTGGGCGAACGGCTGATTCCCTACCTGGCGGGCATGGGCTTCACCCACGTCGAACTGCTGCCCGTCTCCGAGCATCCGTTCGGCGGTTCGTGGGGATACCAGCCGCTGGGCCAGTTCGCGCCGACATCGCGCTTCGGCACACCGGAGGCTTTCGCCCGTTTCGTCGACCGCTGCCACGAGGCCGGCATCGGCGTCATCGTGGACTGGGTGCCCGCGCATTTCCCGACCGACATCCATGGACTGGCGCACTTCGACGGCACGCCGCTGTACGAGCACGCGGACCCTCGGGAAGGCTTTCACCAGGACTGGAACACGCTGATCTACAACCTCGGGCGCAACGAGGTGTCGGCCTTCCTCGTCGCCAGCGCCCTGGCCTGGCTGGAACGCTTCCACGTCGACGGCCTGCGCGTGGATGCCGTCGCCTCGATGCTGTACCGCGACTATTCGCGCAAGGCGGGCGAATGGGTGCCCAACATGTATGGCGGTCGCGAGAACCTCGAATCGATCGCCTTCCTTCGGCGCGTGAATGCGCTCGTGGCCGAACGCCACCCCGATTGCATGACCATTGCCGAGGAGTCCACGGCGTGGCCGGGCGTGACGCGTCCCGTCGAGGAGGGTGGCCTGGGTTTCACCTTCAAGTGGAACATGGGGTGGATGCACGACTCGCTCGAATACATGTCGCGCGATCCCGTCCACCGCCGCTGGCACCATGGCGAGATGACCTTCAGCATGGTCTACGCGTACTCGGAAAAGTACGTGCTGCCGCTCTCCCACGACGAGGTGGTGCATGGCAAGCGGTCGCTGCTCGGCCGCATGCCGGGCGACGAATGGCAGCGCTTCGCCAACCTGCGCGCCTACTACGGGTTCATGTGGGGCCATCCCGGCAAGAAGCTTCTGTTCACCGGGGGTGAGATCGCCCAGCCGCACGAGTGGAACCACGACGCGCAGATCGCCTGGGAGCTGCTCGACCGTCCGCTGCACCTGGGCGTGCAGAAGCTGGTGCGCGATCTCAACCGCCTCTATGCCTCGACCCCGGCGTTGCACGCGATGGACGCCGACCCGCGCGGTTTTCGTTGGGTCATCGGCGACGATGCGGCGCAGAGCGTGTTCGCCTGGCTGCGATTCGCCGACGGGGAGCGCCCGGCGCTGGTCATCTCGAACATGACGCCCACGCCTCGTCACGGTTTTCGTGTCGGTGTGCCCGAGCCGGGGCGCTGGCGCGAGGCCGTCAATTCCGATGCCGTGGACTATGGCGGCTCCGGCGTGGGCAACGAGGGCGAACGCCATGCGCAGGCCGTGCCGGCGCACGGGTTCGACCAGTCGCTCGTGATCAGCCTGCCGCCGTTGTCCACGGTGATTTTCATCGCCGACTGAAGAGGAACACCATGCCCGCGCTACCCGAACGCATGCAATCCGGCACGCCGTATCCCCTCGGCGCCACCTGTGACGGCATGGGAACGAACTTCGCCGTGTTCTCCGCGCATGCGGAGCGCATGGAGCTGTGTCTGTTCGATCCGTCGGGTAAACGGGAGATCGCGCGCTACGACCTGCCCGAGTGCACCGACGAAATCTGGCACGGCTATCTGCCACGCGTGCGCGGCGGCACGCTCTACGGCTTTCGCGCCCATGGCCCGTATGCGCCGGAGGAGGGCCACCGGTTCAATCCCAACAAGCTCCTGCTGGATCCCTACGCCCGCCTGCTGCACGGCCAGGTGCGCTGGTCGGACGTGCTGCACGGCTATCGCGTGGCATCGCCGCGTGCGGACCTGTCCTTCGATCGCCGCGACAGCGCGGCGGCGATGCCCAAGGCCGTGGTCGTCGACGAGCCGGTGCATTGGCGCCGGGGAGGCAACCGCCCGCATACGCCGTGGAACCAGACGGTGATCTACGAGGCCCACCTGAAGGGCTTCACGCGCTCGCTCAAGCGCATCCGGCCGCACGAACGCGGCACCTTCATCGCGCTGGCCGACCCCTACGTGATCGATTACCTGGTGAAGCTCGGCGTCACGGCCATCGAGCTGCTTCCCGTGCACGCCTTCCTCCAGGACCGGCGCCTCGCCGAGATGAAGCTGCGCAACTACTGGGGCTACAACACCATGGCGTTCTTCGCGCCCGAGCCCTCGTACCTGTCCGAAGGCACCCTGAACGAAATCCGCGCCGCCGTGCAGGCGCTGCACGCGGCGGGCATCGAGGTGATCCTCGACGTGGTCTACAACCATACCTGCGAGGGTAGCGAGCTGGGTACCACGATGATGTTCCGCGGGCTCGACAACAAGAGCTACTACCGCCTGATGCCGGACAACCCGCGCTACTGCATCAACGACACCGGCACGGGCAACACCGTCAACACCGCGCATCCGCGCGTGCTGCAAATGGTGATGGACTCGCTGCGCTATTGGGTCCAGACCTTCCACATCGACGGCTTCCGCTTCGACCTGGGCGTCAGCCTGGGGCGCGAGGAGCATGGGTTCGATCCCAACGGCGGCCTGTTCGACGCCATGCGTCAGGATCCCGTGCTGTCCTCGGTCAAGCTCATTTCCGAACCCTGGGACATCGGCCCCGGGGGGTACCAGCTGGGCAACCATCCGCCGGGTTTCGCCGAGTGGAACGGCAAGTTCCGCGACGACGTGCGACGCTTCTGGAAGGGCGATGCGGGCATGCGCGGCGCGCTGGCCGGGCGCCTGCAGGCTTCGGGCGACCTGTTCGACCATCAGCGGCGCAAGCCATGGGCGTCCGTGAACTTCCTCACGGCACACGATGGTTTCACGCTGGAGGACCTCGTCAGCTACAACGACAAGCACAACGAAGCCAACGGCGAGGACAACCGCGACGGCGGCAACGACAACGAGAGCTACAACCACGGCGTGGAAGGGCCCACGGACGATCCTGCCATCCTCGCGGTGCGCGACCGCGTCAAGCGGGCCATGCTCGCCACGCTGATCTTTTCCAACGGCACGCCGATGCTGCTCGGCGGCGACGAGTTCGGTCGCACGCAGCAAGGCAACAACAATGCCTATTGCCAGGACAATGAATTGTCCTGGTTCGACTGGAAATTGGCAGGCACCGACCGCGGCAAGGAGTTGACCGACTTCGTCGCGCGACTCCTCCGGTTGCGGGCCCAGCATCCGACGTTGCGTGCGCCGGACTTCCTGCGCGGCGACGTGGAAGTGATCCCCGGCATTCGCGAAGTCGCCTGGTTCGACGAAAGCGGTGCGGAGATGACCCAGGAGACCTGGGGGTACACCGAAGGCCGCCTTCTCGCCGTGCGACGCGCGCTCCCCCATGGCGAAAAGCGCGCGGACGTTACGCTGTTGCTGATCAACGGCACGCCCGATGCCCATGTCTTCAGGCTGCCCGAACCGGAGAGCGCCTGGCGCATCCGTTGCGACAGCACGAAGCCCTGCGCCGCCGACATGCCCTGGCAGGAGCCCTCGGTGGAAGTGCAGGGGCACAGCGTGATGCTGCTGGCGTCGTTGATAAGGAGAGAGTCCGCATGACGGAAACGCATGCGCACGCGATGCCCTATGGCGCGAAGCTCCTGGGCGACGGACGGGTGCGGTTCCGGCTGTGGGCGCCCGACGTGGAGTCGGTATCCCTGGAATGCGAGGACGGCCATGCGACGGCGATGCGCTCGCTGGACGACGGATGGTTCGAATGCGTCTGCAACGTGGAGACGGGCGGCGGATACCGGTTCCGCCTGCATGACGACCTCGCCGTCCCCGATCCCGCGTCGCGCCTCCAGCGCGATGGCGACGTGCACGGCTACAGCGTCGTGGTGGATCCGCGCACCTACGCCTGGCGCCACGCGTGGACGGGCAGGCCCTGGCGCGAGACGGTGATCTACGAACTGCACGTGGGTGCGTTCGGCGGTTTTCGCGGCGTGCGGGACGCGCTGCCGCATCTGGCCGCGCTTGGCGTGACCGCCGTCGAACTGATGCCGATCGCCGAATTCGCGGGTGAGCGCAACTGGGGTTACGACGGCGTGCTGCCGTTCGCGCCCGCCGCGGCGTATGGCACGCCCGACGAGCTGAAGGCGATGGTCGACGAGGCCCATGGCATGGGCCTCATGGTGTTCCTCGACGTGGTCTATAACCACTTCGGCCCGGAAGGCAATTACCTCGGCGCGTATGCCGCGCCGTTCTTCGAAGGCGATACGCACACGCCATGGGGCGCTTCGGTGGGCGTATCCACGCCGCAGGTCGGCGACTACTTCGTGCACAACGCGCTCTACTGGCTCGACGAGTACCGCTTCGACGGCCTGCGCTTCGACGCGGTGCACGCCATCGGCAACGCCGGCTGGCTCGGTTCGCTGGCGGCGCGCGTGCATGCCGCGATCGGTCCCGACCGCCACGTGCACCTGGTACTGGAGAACGAAGCCAACCAGGCGCACCTGCTGGGGCGTGGGCGTTTCGACGCGCAGTGGAACGACGACTTCCACAACGCGATACACGTGCTCATGACGGGGGAGTCGGAAGGCTATTACGCCCATTACCGGCCCGCGATGGACAAGCTCCTGCGAAGCCTGCGCGAAGGCTTCGCCTTCCAGGGCGAGGTGATGGGCGACAAGCGGCGTGGCGAACCCAGCGGGCAGCTTCCGGCGATGCGTTTCGTCAATTTCCTGCAGAACCACGACCAGGTGGGAAATCGCGCGCTCGGTGACCGGCTGACGACCCTGGTGCCGCCGGAGACGATGGAAGCCGCGCTCGCGCTGCTGCTCCTGGCTCCGTTCGTGCCCATGCTGTTCATGGGGGAGGAATCGGCCAGCCGCACGCCGTTCCTGTTCTTCACCGACTTCCCCGACGAGGCGTTGCGCAAGGCGGTGCGCGAAGGACGGCGCAGGGAGTTCGAAGGCTTCGCCGGGTTTTCGGCCGAAGACATTCCCGATCCGAACCTGCACGACACGTTCCTGCGTTCCATTCCCGAGCGCGACCTCACCCACGGCGAGCGCCGGCGCGAACTCGTGCGCGAACTGATCGCCCTGCGCCAGGAACACGTCGCGCCCCACATCGACGACGCGCGAGGGTTGCATGCCGAAGCCCTGGGCGAGCGCGCCTTCGTCGCCGCATGGTCGCTCGGCGCGCGAACGTTAACGATCTTCGTCAATCTCGGCGACACCGACGTCACGCTCGAACGCCCACCATCGCCCGCGGCGGCGTGGCTCCATGGCGCGGCGTCGGACATCGCCTCCGTTTCGCGCGGCGCGATCCCCGCCCGCCGCGCCCTGGCTTGCCTGGAGTCCTGATCCGTGAACGTTCCACTCGACGATCGTCTTGCCTTGTTGGCCGAACAGGCGGGCGTGGATGTGCACTGGCGCGATGCGCTCGACCGTCCGCAGTCGACGCCCGCGCGCACGCTGCGCCTGGTGCTCGGTGCGCTTGGGTTGCCGGCCGGCGACGCCGACGAGGTCGAGGCCAGTCTGCGCATGCTCGAGGAAGAGCGCCAGGGTCGCCGTCCGCCGCGCCTGTTGACGGCCGACGTGGGCCAGACGATCGAGCTGATCGCCGCCCAGCGCGGGCGGCGATGGAAGATCGTCGGCGAAGACGGGCTACCAGTGGCGGAAGGGGAGTTGCCTTCGGGCGCGTCGTCGCTTCCCGCACCGGCGCAACCGGGGTATTACTCCTTGTGGCTCGACGACGACGAAGTCACGCTCGCCGTCGCGCCGCGACGCGCGTTCGGCATCGGTGACGTGCAGGGCCTGCACCGGCCCTGGGGCATGGCCGTGCAGGTGTCCAGCCTGCGCCGTCCCGCCGACGGCGGCGCAGGCGATTTCACCGCGCTGGAACTGTGCGCGCGTGCCGCGGCGGAGAAGGGCGCCGACGCGCTGGCGATCAGTCCCGTGCACGCGCTGTTCGCCGCCGCGCCGGAGCGTTACAGCCCGTACGCGCCGTCGAGCCGCCTGTTCCTCAACGGTCTTTACATCGATCCATCGCGCACCAGCGGCGAGAAGAGCGTGCGCGCGGTGATCGACTCGCACAATCTTCGCCAGGAACTGGCCGACCTCGAGTGGCTCGACCTGATCGACTGGCCGCGGGCCGCGCGCGCGCGCATGACCATCCTGCGCTCCGTCTACGAGTGGGAGTCGGTGGACTCCGCGCATGCCGAACGCTTCGCCGCGTTTCGTCGCGAGCAGGGCGAGCCGCTGGAGCGTCACGCGCGCTTCGAGGCCTTGCACGCCGATTTCACCGCGCATGGTCGTCCGGGCGGTTGGCAGGGATGGCCCGCCGCATTCCATGATCCTTCGTCGCCCGACGTCGCCGCGTTCGCCCGCGAGCATTCGCGCGAGGTGTCTTTCCACGCGTGGCTCCAATGGCTGGCCTCGCGTGGCCTGTGTGGCGCGCAGAAAGCGGCCCGCGACGCCGGCATGAAGATCGGCCTGGTCACCGACCTCGCCGTGGGTGCCGATGCCGGGGGAAGCCACGCCTGGGCACACCAGGCCGAAATGTTGCAAGGACTGTCGGTGGGTGCGCCGCCGGATGCGCTCAATCGACTGGGCCAGGACTGGGGCCTCACCACGTTCTCGCCGCGCGGCCTGCGAGAGACCGGTTTCAAGGGGTTTATCGGCATGCTGCGCGCGGCACTGGCCTATTCGGGCGGCGTGCGCATCGATCACATCCTGAGCCTCAAGCGCCTTTGGATGGTGCCGCATGGCGCGGGCGCCACCGAAGGCGCCTACGTGCGTTACCCGCTGCGCGACCTGCTGCGTCTCGTGGCGCTGGAATCGCATCGGCACCGCGCGATCGTGATCGGCGAAGACCTGGGCACGGTGCCCGCCGATTTCCGTCGCGACATCGCCGATGCGGGCGTGCTCGGCATCCGCGTACTCTGGTTCGAACGCGCGGCGGACGGCGGGTTCATCGCCCCGGCGGACTGGTCGGACAATGCCATGGCCACCACCAGCACGCATGACGTGCCGACGGTCGCGGGATGGTGGAGCGGGCGCGACGTCGAATGGCGAAAGCGCACCGGCCTGGACGATCCCGACGTGGACGAAGCCGCGCGACGCGAGGTCGAACGCCATCGCCTGTGGAGCGCGATGTGCGCCTCGGGTTCGGCATGGAACGAGGACAGCCCGCCCGCGCCCGACGATATCTCGCCCGTGGTAGTGGCCGCCGCCAAGCACGTGGCGCAGACCCCGGCGCCGTTGGCGATCTTCCCCGTCGAGGACGTGCTCGGCCTGCACGAGCAGCCCAATCTTCCCGGTCCGACGGACGCGGTGCATCCGAACTGGCGTCGCCGCATGCCCGACTCCACGCCGCGACTGTTCGACGGACCCATCGCCAACGCCGTGTGCACGGCGATCGACAAGACCCGGAACCGCCCGTGAGTCCACCGCGCTCGCTCGCCCGCCTGCAGTTCCATTCGGGGTTCACGCTCGACGCCGCCGTGGGCGTGGTCGACTACTACGCCCGGCTCGGCGTAAGCCATCTGTACGCGTCACCCATCCTGCGTGCCCGTACGGGATCGACGCACGGTTATGACGTGGTCGATTGCCATGAGGTCAATCCCGAGATCGGTGGCGAGGATGCCCTGCGCCGGCTCGTGTCCGCCCTGCGCGAACGTGGCATGGGGCTCGTCGTCGACATCGTGCCCAACCACATGGGCGTCGGGCCGGAGAACGCCTGGTGGATGGACGTGCTCAGGCATGGCCGGGAAAGCCGTTACGCGGGCTATTTCGACATCGACTGGCAGTCGCCCGACCCGTTGATCCGTGGACGCCTGCTGCTGCCGATCCTCGGCGCGGGCTACGACGCCACGCTGCGCGAGGGACACCTTCGCCTCGTGCATCGGCGCGGGGAATGGATGCTGCGGCTTTACGACGACCACCTCCCGCTGTCGCCCGCCTCGACCCGCGAACTCGGCGACGATGCCGTGGCGTCGCACGATCCGTCGAGCGACGAGGGCAGGGCGCGGCTGCATGGCCTGATCGAGAAGCAGCATTACCGGCTGGCCTTCTGGAAGCTCGCCAGCGACATGGTGAACTACCGGCGTTTCTTCGACATCAACGAACTGGCGGGCCTGCGCATCGAGCGTACCGCCGTTTTCGAAGACACCCATGCCACGATCTTCCGACTCTACGCCGAGGGTCTCATCGACGGAGTGCGTTGCGACCACGTGGATGGACTGTCCGATCCACGAAGCTATTGCCGTCGCCTGCGTCATCGCCTCGAGCGGTTGCGCACGCGCCGCCCGCCGGGCGCGCCTCGCGATGCCGCCTATCTGGTGGTGGAGAAAATCCTCGCCGAAGACGAGCCGCTGCGAACGGACTGGCGCACCGATGGCACCACCGGCTACGAATTCATGGACCAGGTGTCCGCCGTGCTGCACGACGATGCGGGCGAAGGTCCCCTGACCGGCTTGTGGCGGGAACTGACCGGCGACTCGGCGGACTTCGCGACCCAGGCGGTGCGCGCGCGACGGCAGATCCTCGTCGACAGTTTCGAGGCGGAACTGGATCGTACGGCGCGCGCGCTGTTCGCCGCGGCGCGCGCCGACCTGGCTTCGCGCGACGTCTCCTTGGCGGCGATTCGACGCGTGCTCGTGGAGTTGCTGGTGCATTTCCCAGTCTACCGTACCTATGCGGGCGGGTTGGGCCGCGATGCCTTCGACGAATCCATCTTCGCCCGCGCGGTGGAGGGCGCCTTGCGTACGGTGCGTGGCGAAGACGTGGACCTGTTGCATCTGGTGGCGCGCTGGCTGGGCGGGGAACCCTTGCGTTCGCTGCCGCCGGGGCCGGTGCGGCGCGCGAGGGAGCGCGCCATCGCGGTCTTCCAGCAAGCGACCTCGCCGGTGGCCGCCAAGGCCGTGGAGGACACCGCGGGCTACCGGTACGGGCGGCTCCTGTCGCGCAACGAGGTGGGTGTCGACGCGGCGCGGCTGGCCCTGTCGCCGGACGCGTTCCACCGCCTTTGCGCCGAGCGCGCGGCGACGTTTCCGCATACGTTGCTGGCCACCGCCACGCATGACCACAAGCGCGGTGAAGACCTGCGGGCACGCCTCGCCGTGCTCTCCGAAGAGGCCCCGCGCTGGGTGGTGACCGTGCAGCGCTGGCGGGAACGTCACGCCGTGTTCCGCCAGCGTGCCGAAGGACGCATGGCACCCTCGGCCGCCGACGAACTGATGCTCTACCAGATGCTCGTCGGCGCGTGGCCGCTCGACCTCGCCGCCGACGATGACGAAGGACTGGAGCGCTTCGCCACCCGCATCGCCGCCTGGCAGCGCAAGGCCCTGCGCGAGGCCAAGCGCTGGACGCGCTGGACGTCGCCGAACGAGCCCTATGAGGACGCGTGCGAGGATTTCCTGCGTTCGATGCTCTCGGGCGAGTCGGCGGTGGAGCTTCGCGCCTTCGCCGAATACATCGCGGCACCGGGAGCCGCCAACGGGCTCGCCCAGACGGTACTGCGGCTGACCACGCCCGGCGTGCCCGACTTGTACCAGGGCACGGATGGCTGGGATTTCAGCCTGGTCGACCCCGACAACCGGCGACCGGTCGATTTCGGACGGCGTTCCGAATCGCTGGCCCGGGGGCTGTCCCTGGCGGAAGCGGTGGTGACCTGGCGGGACGGCACGGTCAAACAGGCGGTGATCCGTGAACTGTTGTGCCTGCGCAAGGCGCATCCGGAGCTGTTCGCCCGCGGCGACTATCGTCCCCTCGTGGCGGAAGGGCCCGGCGCGGAACGGGTGCTAGCCTTCGTTCGCGAACACAGGGGGAAGAAGCTGCTGGTGGCCGTGGGGCGGCACCTGGCGCCCTGGCTGGCCGGGGAGGCGGTGCCGTCCGTGCCGGCCGAACGCTGGGCCGGGACGACGCTGCGGGTGCCGGAGGGCGAATGGAAGGGCGTGTTGTCCGATGGGGTGTCGGCTGGGGGTAAGGTGGACGTGGCGGACCTTTTCGCGGGAATGACCGTCGCCGCCTGGACCTCGGTGTAGCGCTTCGCAGGAATCGCCGATGCGATCGGCTCCCACCCCTTCGGTAGCCAGCTTGCGCCGACCCGGCAACGAGGGACAAAAGCCCGCCCAGCCCATGGGCGGAAAGTCGGCTACCGAAGGGGTGGGAGCCGATCGCATCGGCGAATCAGGTCGCCCAGTGCCTCCAGCAAGCCTCCGCCCCATCAACGGCGGTATCATGGCGGTTTCGTGCGTGAGGTGATCCCATGGCCCATCCGGCTGCCGTCCCTGTCCTGACCATCGACGGCCCCTCGGGCTCCGGCAAGGGCACCATCAGCCGCATGGTGGCGGACAAGCTGGGCTGGCGCCTGCTCGATTCGGGGGCCCTCTATCGCGCCGTCGGCTACGCGGCGGGCGAGGAGGGCATCGACCTGTCCGACGTCGATGCCGTCACCCGCTGCGCCCAGACCGTGAAGATCCGCTTCCAAGCCAGCCCGGACGGGGGCGAGACCCACGTCATCGTCAACGGCCACGACGCCACGGCCGAGCTGCGTACGGAGACCGCCGGGGCCGCCGCATCGGCCATTGCGGTGATTCCCAGCGTGCGCCAGGCCCTGGTGGACCTGCAGTTGGGCTTTCGCAAGGCCCCCGGGCTGGTGGCCGACGGCCGCGACATGGGCACGGTGATCTTCCCCGACGCGGCCCATAAGGTATTTCTTACGGCCAGTGCCGCCGAGCGGGCGAAAAGGCGCTATAAGCAGTTGAAGGATAAGGGACTGAGCGTTACACTTAGCGTCCTTCAGCGAGAAATCGAGGCGCGCGACGAGCGTGATGCGTCGCGGGCCGTCGCCCCGTTGAAGCCCGCCGAGGGCGCCGTGGTCATCGATACCACCGGCATGCCCATCGAGGCGGTGGTGGCGAAGGTTTTCGCCGTGGTGCGTCCTTAAGGCGCGTCGCGGCAAAGTGCCCGCGCAGTGTGCGCGGGTGATTGGCAACGGTGCGGGGGCCTCCATCGAGATGTCCGAACGCACCCACAACCGGTGGGTCCCCCGTCCGCTCGCGTTCAAGACGCACGCCGGCGCCGGGTACGGCCTTTCATAACCCTGGAATCAACATGACTGAAAGTTTTGCCGAACTGTTTGAACAGAGCCAGCAGGCCATTTCGAAGCTGAAGCCCGGCTCCATCGTCACGGGTATCGTTGTGGAAATCCGCAACGACGTGGTGGTGATCAACGCCGGCCTGAAGAGCGAAGGCATCGTTCCGATCGAGCAGTTCAAGGACGAGAACGGCGCTCTCGAAGTGGAAGTGGGCGACGAAGTCAAGGTCGCGCTCGACGCGCTCGAAGACGGCTTCGGCGAGACCAAGCTCTCCCGCGAGAAGGCCAAGCGTTCGATGGTGTGGGACGACCTCGAGCAGGCGTTCGACAAGGAAGAGACCATCACCGGCAAGATCTCCGGCAAGGTCAAGGGCGGTTTCACCGTCGACATCAAGGACGTCCGCGCGTTCCTGCCGGGCTCCCTGGTCGACGTGCGTCCGGTTCGTGACCCCGTCTACCTCGAGGGCAAGGACCTCGAGTTCAAGATCATCAAGCTCGACCGCAAGCGCAACAACGTGGTCGTCAGCCGTCGCGCCGTCGTCGAGACCGAGTTCTCGGAAGAGCGCGAGAAGCTGCTCGAGCGCCTCACCGAGGGCGCGGTCGTCAAGGGTGTGGTGAAGAACCTCACCGATTACGGCGCGTTCGTCGACCTCGGCGGCATCGATGGCCTGCTGCACATCACCGACATGGCGTGGAAGCGCGTCCGTCACCCGTCCGAAGTGGTCAACGTCGGCGACGAGCTCGACGTGCGCGTGCTCAAGTACGACCGCGAGCGCAACCGCGTTTCGCTCGGCCTCAAGCAGCTCGGCGACGACCCCTGGGTCGCCATCGCCCGCCGCTACCCGGTCGGCAGCCGCCTGTTCGGCAAGGTCTCCAACGTCACCGATTACGGCTGCTTCGTCGAGATCGAGCCGGGCGTCGAAGGCCTGGTGCACGTCTCCGAAATGGATTGGACCAACAAGAACGTCAACCCGGCCAAGGTGGTGCAGGTCGGTGACGAGACCGAGGTCATGGTCCTGGACGTGGACGAAGAGCGTCGTCGCATCTCGCTGGGTATCAAGCAGACCCGCTCGAACCCGTGGGAAGCCTTCGCCGCCATGCACAAGAAGGGCGACAAGGTCTCCGGCCAGATCAAGTCGATCACCGACTTCGGCATCTTCATCGGCCTGGAAGGCGGCATCGACGGTCTCGTCCACCTGTCCGACATCTCGTGGCAGGCGTCGGGTGAAGACCTCGTCCGCAACTTCAAGAAGGGCGACGAAGTCGAGGCCGTGGTGCTGGCCGTCGATCCGGAGCGTGAGCGCATCTCCCTCGGCATCAAGCAGATGGAGCAGGATCCGTTTGGCCAGTTCATGGCCACGAATCCGCGCGGCACGGTCCTGACCGGCACGGTCCGCGAAGTCGACGCCAAGGGTGCCACCATCGACCTGGGCGAAGGCGTCGAGGGTTACCTCCGCGCCAACGACATCGCCAAGGAGCGCGTGGAAGATGCCACGCAGCATCTGAAGGTCGGCGACAAGGTCGAGGCGAAGTTCACCGGCATGGACCGCAAGGGCCGTCAGCTGCAGCTGTCGATCCGCGCGAAGGACGAGGAAGAGCTGGCCGACACCATGGCCGACTACCAGTCCGCCGCTGGCGGCACGACCAAGCTCGGCGCGCTCCTCAAGGAGCAGATGAACAAGGCCGACTGACGTCGGACGGGGGAGCGGTTCGCCGCTCCCCCGGTTTTCTGTGATGCCCATGTAGTACGGATCCACGTTTCGAGTCCAAGCGTTAAAGAAGAACCAGGGGACCCATGACAAAGTCGGAACTCATCGAGGCGCTGGCGCGGCGTCAGACCCACCTTGCCTTCAGCGACGTGGAACTTGCCGTAAAGAGCGTGCTCGAACAGATGAGCCATGCCCTCTCCACCGGCGAGCGCATCGAGATCCGCGGCTTCGGCAGCTTTGCTCTGCATTTCCGTCCGCCGCGCATGGGGCGCAACCCCAAGACCGGCGAAGCCGTGGCCTTGCCGGGCAAGCACGTCCCGCATTTCAAGCCAGGCAAGGAATTGCGCGAACGCGTGAACCTCGCCCTCGAAGACGCCGCGCAGTGACGCGGCGTTTTTTTGCGCAGTAGCAGCAACCCCGGAAGCGCCGCCGGGCACGTACAGGTCATCAACCTGTACGAATTCATAATTGCGGCGCACCATGCCATTCATGATTCGGGTACAGTCGCCGGATGCGTCTGATCGCCATACTTTTCCTGCTCTCGTTCGTCGCCGCCGGCGTGGTTTTCGGGGCGCTGAACGCCGACTCGGTGCCGTTCGATTTCGGCATGGCCCGGCTGTCGCTGCCCAAGGGCGGGGCGATGCTGGCCGCGCTACTGACGGGCTGGATTCTCGGCGGCATCACCGCCTGGCTGGGCACCTCGTTCGCCCATCGGCGCAAACGCCGAAAGGCGCTGGGCGATCGCAAGGTAGGCAGCGCGAAAACCGCATGAATCCGATCTGGCTGCTGGCGCTCGTTCCCCCGCTGGCTTTTCTCTCCGGCTGGTGGCTGGCCCGCCGCACCCATGCCCGCCGTTCCGGCGAACGGGTCAACGAGCTGTCGTCCGATTATTTCCGGGGCCTCAACTACCTGCTCAACGAGGAGCAGGACAAGGCGCTGGAAGTGTTCCTGCGCCTGGCCGAGTACAACCGGGACACGGTGGAAACCCATCTCGCGCTCGGCAACCTCTTCCGCAAGCGCGGCGAGGTCGACCGCGCCATCCGGCTCCACCAGCACCTGGTATCGCGCCAAGGGCTTTCCGACGAAATGAAGACGGTGGCCTTGCTCGAGCTGGGCGAGGACTACATGCGCGCCGGCCTGCTCGATCGCGCGGAAACCCTGTTCTCCGACCTCGTCGCGATGGACGCGCTGGCGCCTTCGGCGCTGCGCCACCTGATCGCCATCTACCAGCACGAGCGCGAGTGGCACAAGGCCATCGATCATGCCCGTCGCCTCGAAGCCATGACCGGCGAAGACGAATCGGCCATGATCGCGCAGTTCTACTGCGAACTGGCCGAGCAGTCCCGCCTGCACGGCGCGCGCACCGAAGCGCGCGATTACGTGCGCGAGGCCTTCTCCTGCCAGCGCGATTGCGTGCGTGCGCACATGATCGCCGGCCGCCTCTCCGCCGAGGACGACGACGTACCCGCGGCCATCGCCTCTTACGAAGCGGCCATCGATTCGGACATCGCCTTCGTTCCCGAGATTCTCCCGCCCCTGCTCAACTGCTACGCGCGCTCGCAGCAGATGGATCGCGCGGAGGGCTTCCTGCTCGACATCATGCAGCGTTACCACGGCATCTCGCCCGTGCTGGCGCTCACGCGGCTCTACGAAGGGCGCGACGGCGAGCGTACCGCCATCGATTTCCTCACCGGACAGTTGCGCAAGCGGCCTTCCGTGCGCGGCCTGATGGCGCTGATCGACGCCACCATGGACAAGGTCTCGGGTGAGGCCCGCGAGAACTACCTCATCCTGCGAGACCTCACCCGCAAGCTGCTCGAAGGGCAGGCGATGTATCGCTGCAGCCGTTGCGGCTTCGGCGCCAAGGCCCATCATTGGCAATGCCCGAGCTGCAAGAGCTGGGGCACCGTGCGCCCCATCCACGGCGTCGCCAACGAATGACGCTGCCGTTTCCAGGGGCGATGGCCACCTTGTTCGGCTGTGCCGTGGCCGCCCTCGTCGTTTCGTTCGCCAGCGTGCGCGCGGCCATCGCCTATGCGCATCGCCGGGGCATGCTCGATGCCCCGGGACGTCGTCGGTCCCACACCCTGCCCACGCCACGCGGCGGGGGTATCGGCATCGTGCTGGGCGTCCTGGCGGGCATGCCGGCGGCGCTGGTCCTCCTGCCCGGTTCGCCGGGCGCGACGGTGGTGGCCGCGTTCAGCGTGGCCACCGTGGCCGTGGCCGCCATCGGCTGGCTCGACGACCACGGGTCGTTGCCCATCCGACCCCGGCTGCTGATCCAACTGGCCGCCACGCTGCTGCTTTGCCTCGCCGTCGCCAGCCGCACCTCCAGCCTGCTCTGGGCCATTCCCCTGCTGCTGGCGGGCGTGTGGTGCATCAACCTGCACAACTTTATGGACGGCATCGACGGCCTGGCGGCGCAGCAGGCCATGTTCTTCGGTGCCGCCTCCGCGGCGCTGGCCTGGTCGGCGGGTAGCCCGGCCATCGCCGGGTCGGCCCTGACCATGGCCGCGGCCGCCACTGGGTTCTGGTGGTTCAATCGGTCGCCGGCCCGCATTTTCATGGGCGACGTGGGCAGCGGCACGCTGGGCCTGTTCGTATTCGCCCTGTCGGCCATGCTCTGGGCGTTTCGCACGAACTTGCTGTGGCCGGCCCTCATCTTCTCGTCCGCCTTCGTCATCGACGCCACCTTGACGTTGCTCGTGCGAATGCTGCGCGGTGCGCGCTGGTACACTCCGCATCGCGAGCATCTTTATCAATGGCTCGTGAGACGTCGGGGGGCGTCGCACCGTCGGGTCGCCCTCGGCTATCTCGCGTGGAACATCATGGTCTGTATTCCCGTCGCATGGATCGCGTACCGCTCACCCGCGGTGGCGCCCGGTTGCTTCGGGGCGGTGTATCTGGCTGGAGCAGCGGTCTGGCGTACTGGTAAGCGTCATTGCTTGCGTCGAAGGGAGCGACATGTTTCTGCGTAAATTCATCGGCATCATCCATCCCCGTACGGCGGTGGTCGCCCACGACCTCGCCATGGCGGCCCTGGCGTGGTGGATCGCCAAATCGTTGCGCTATGCGTTGATGCCCGACCTCTCGCCGGTCAGTTACCTGCCGATGGAGTTTCCCATCGTGCTGCTGGTGCAGGGCGCCGTATTCAACTGGACCGGCCTGTACAAGGGGGTTTGGCGCTTCGCGAGCCTGCCCGACCTGTGGAACATCATCCGCGCGACGGTGATCGGCGCGCTGATCATCGGCCTGGCCATGGTCATGTACGCCCGCCTGGACGGCGTGCCGCGTTCGGTGCTGCTCGTGTACCCGGTGGTGCTGGTGGTGCTGCTGGGCCTTCCCCGATTGAGCTACCGCTTCTGGAAGGACAGCCGCATCGATCTCTTCCAGTCGGCGCCGACCAAGCGCGTGCTGATCGTCGGCGCCGATCGCGCGGGCGACGCGCTGGCGCGCGACCTGCGCCGGGACAGCCGCTACAGCGTGATCGGCTTCGTCGACGACAACACGGCCCTCCGTGGCGCGCAGATCGGCGGCGTACCCGTGCTGGGCACCATCGACCAGCTCGCCGAGCTGTCCAAGGCCGTAGCGGTGCAGATGCTGCTCATCGCCGTGCCGGGCGCCACCACGTCGCAGATGCGCCGCATCGTGGCCTTCTGCGAAAGCACCGGCCTGCCGTTCCGCACCGTGCCGCGCCTGGAAGACGTGGTCGCCGGCCGCGCGCAATTCAACGAGATCAAGGAAGTCGCCATCGAAGACCTCCTCGGCCGCGATGCGGTGGAGCTGGACTGGACGGCCATCCGCGAGAACATCAGCGGTCGCCGTGTGCTGGTCACGGGCGGCGGCGGTTCGATCGGTTCGGAACTCTGCCGCCAGGTGGCGCGCCTCGGGGCGCAGTCGCTCACCGTGGTGGAGATGTCCGAGTACAACCTCTACCGGATCGGCCAGGAACTGACCTCGGCCTATCCCGAGCTGATCTTCAACGGCGTGCTCGCCGACGCCCGGGAAGAGGTGGCGATCAACCGCCTGTTCGAGGAAACGCAGCCGCAGATCGTGTTCCACGCGTCGGCCTACAAGCACGTGCCGATGCTCCAGGGGCAGTTACGCGAAGCGTTCCGCAACAACGTGATGGGCACGCGCGTGGTGGCGAACGCCGCCGTGCGCATCGGCGCCGAATCGTTCGTGCTCATCTCCACCGACAAGGCGGTGAACCCCACCTCGGTGATGGGGGCGTGCAAGCGCATGGCCGAGATCTGGTGCCAGAACCTTGCCGCGCATACCTCTACACGTTTCATTACGGTTCGCTTCGGTAACGTGCTCGACTCCGCCGGTTCCGTCGTGCCGCTCTTCCGCCGACAGATCCGCCAGGGTGGGCCGGTGACCATCACCCACCCGGAGATCTCGCGCTACTTCATGACCATTCCCGAGGCGTGCCAGCTCATCCTGCAGGCCGCGAGCCTGGGCAAGGGCGGCGAGATCTTCGCGTTGGACATGGGCGATCCGGTGAAGATCCGCGACCTGGCCGAGCAGATGATCCGCCTCGCGGGCAAGCGTCCGGGAGCGGATATCCAGATCGTCTACACGGGTCTTCGCTCAGGTGAGAAGCTGTTCGAAGAATTGTTCCACCCGTTGGAGAATTATAAGAGCACGACGCACGCCAAGATCTTCCAGGCCCAGCATCGCCAGGTATCGTGGGACCTCCTGCAGACGCAGTTGGCCCGTGCCGAGGAGGCGGTGGCCCAGTTCGACGAAGAAACCCTGCGTCGCTGCGTATCGCACCTGTTGCCGTCGTTCCGCTGGGGCGACTCGCAGACCGATAACGTCGTGCCGCTACGCCGCAACGAGAATGGAGACATCGCATGACCCAACCCCTGCGCACGGTGGTATTTCCGGTGGCCGGCCTCGGTACGCGCTTCCTGCCCGCGACCAAGGTGGTAGCCAAGGAAATGCTCCCGGTGCTCGACCGGCCGCTCATCCAGTACGCCGTGGACGAGGCCGTCGACGCCGGTGCCGACACGCTGGTGTTCGTCACCAACCGATACAAGCACGCGATCGCCGACTACTTCGACAAGGCGTACGAGCTTGAGGAAAAGCTCGCCGAGAAGAACAAGGACGAACTGCTCGACATCCTTCGCGGCATCCTGCCCTCGCGCGTGCGTTGCGTCTTCGTGACGCAGCCCGAGGCACTGGGCCTCGGCGACGCCGTGCTGCGCGCCGCACCCGTGGTGGGCAACGAGCGCTTCGGCGTCATGCTGCCCGACGACCTGATCTGGACCAAGGGCAAGGGCGCGCTGCGGCAGATGGCCGAGGTGGCGGCCGAGTACGACGCCGGCGTCATCGCGGTGGAAGAGGTGCCGGAGAACGACACCGACAAGTACGGCATCGTCGACGCCACCGAGGCGGTGAGCGACCGTGCCACGGTGATCCGCCACATGGTGGAGAAACCGAAGCCGGCCGACGCACCCTCGAACCTCGCCGTGGTGGGCCGTTACGTGCTGCCGTGCGAGATCTTCGAATACCTGAAGAACACCCGGCCGGGCGCCGGCGGCGAGATCCAGCTGACGGACGCCATCGAAAACCTGCTGAAGGACAAGCGCAAGGTGCTGGCCTATCGTTTCGAAGGCACGCGTTTCGACTGCGGCAACAAGGCCGGCCTGGTGCGCGCCACCATGGCGATGGCATTGGAAGACCCGAAGCTCGCGCCGATCGTGCGGGAGTACGCCAACAAGGCGTAAGGCATTCGCGAAAACCGGCTGTCGCGCCGTGTATCCCGGCCTACGCCGGGATGACGACCCCGTCGCACCGGCCCAGGCCGGTGCCTACGGCGAAGCGGCTGGCTTTCCCGATATCACTCCAGCGGCAGTGTCGCCATGAACGTGGGCCGGCGATACGCTTTCACCTGCTGTTCCAACGCATAAGCGATGCCGATCAACGTCGGCTCGCTCCACTTCGTGCCGAAGAACACCACGCCCACCGGTAACTGGTGCGCGAACTCCACCGGCAAGGTGATCGACGGATAGCCCGCGATGGCCGCCGGCGCCGATACGCCCCCGACGGTCGGATCGCCGCTGACCACGTGGTCGCCCAGTACCAGGTCGGTGGTGTAGGCCGGTCCCCAGCTCGGGGCGAGCAATGCGTCGAGGCGATCCTTCTTCAACGCCGCGTCGATGCCTTCCGGGCCGGCCAGCCGACGGTTCGTATCCCTCTTTTCGATGTACGCCGGATCGTCCGTGCCGCCCATCGCCTGCGCCCTGATGAAGAGGTCCTGCCCGAACCAGGGCATTTCCCTCGCCGCTTCGCGCTCGTTGAAGGCGATGAGATCGGCGAGCGTTTTCATCGGCTGGTCGGGACGCGTGGCGAGGTAGGCGCCGATGTCGTGCTTGAAGTCGGTCAGCAGCACGTCGAGTTCGCGCTGGCTCAGTTCGTTCAGATGCGGAATCTCCACCGGATCGACCACGACGGCACCCTGCGCCTTGAGGACGGCGATGGTGTTCTCCAGCGCACGGTCCGCATTGGGTTCGATGCCCGCAAGCTGGCGAACCACGCCGATGCGCTTGCCGCGCAGCGCGTTCGCGTCGAGGAACCGGGTGTAATCGGTGGCGTGGCGGTCGGCCTCGGCCGTGGCCGGGTCGCGCGGGTCGCTGCCGGCGATGACGCCGAGCACGGCGGCCGCGTCGGCGACGCTGCGGGCCATCGGTCCCGCCGTGTCCTGCGTGGCCGAGATGGGAATGATGCCGGTGCGGCTGACCAGGCCCACCGTGGGCTTGATGCCGACGAGCGCGTTCATCGAGGCCGGGCAGATGATCGACCCGTCGGTTTCGCTGCCGATGGCGACGGTGGCCAGGCCGGCGGCGACGGCGGCACCGGATCCCGCGCTCGAGCCGCAGGCATTGCGGTCGAGTACGTAGGGGTTGCGCGTCAGCCCGCCGCGCCCCGTCCAGCCGCTGGTGGCGTGCGCCGAGCGCATGTTCGCCCACTCGCTCAGGTTGGCCTTGCCCAGGATGATGGCGCCCGCCTTGCGCAACTTCGCCGTGACCGTCGCGTCGCGCGGCGCCGGTTTCAGGATGAGGGCCAGAGAGCCGGCCGCGGTCATCATGCGGTCGCCCGTATCGATGTTGTCCTTCAGCAGGATCGGGATGCCGGCGAGCGGGCCCTTGCCCTTCGCTTTCGCCGCGATGGCCTCGGCATCGGGGTTGGTTTCGATCACCGAGCGCAGGGTGGGGCCGGCGTGGTCGATCCGGGCGATGCGGTCGAGGAACAGGCGGGTCATGCCCTCGGGCGTGAGGCTGCCCGTCGCATAGGCCTCGCGAAGGGTGGCGATAGATGCGAATGCGTCGTCCTCGGTGGCGTCGCGCGCCTGCGAGGTCAACGGGAAGGCGAGCGCGAGCGCCATGACGAGCCGTGTTGCATGAACCATGTAGCATCTCCCCCGAGGTTGGCTCCGTGCATCGTATCGCTATTCGGGAACGGGCCGCTGCACCGACGGTATGGCTATACTCGAGCCGTCAAGGGGAGGATGCGATGCGACGCTGGTTCTTGCTCGTTCTCATGCCGTTTGCCGCGCTGGCGCAGGAATCGGCGGTGCCCGATACGCTGGCTCAGCGCATCGCCGCGTGCACGAGTTGCCATGGCGAACGTGGCGAAGGCGGCGACAACGGTTTCAATCCGCGTTTGGCCGGCAAGCCAGCCGGTTACCTGCACCGGCAACTGCAGGATTTCCGGCGCGGCCTGCGTCACTACCCGATCATGGAACACATGGTCGCGCCGCTCACCGACGACTACATGCGCGAGATCGCCGCGTATTTCGCCGGTCAGGACGTTCCCTACGCCACCCATCCCACGCCCGCGATGTCCGCCGAAGCGAAGGCGCGCGGCGAGCAACTGGCGACGAAGGGCGATCCCGCGAGAGGCGTTCCCGCGTGCATGGCATGCCATGGTCCCGAACTGACCGGCGTGCAACCGGACACGCCCGGGCTCGTCGGGCTGCCCTACGATTACGTGAGCGCGCAGCTCGGTTCGTGGCGCACCGATACACGCAACACCGTGGCACCGGATTGCATGGCCACCATCGTGAGCCGGTTGACCGATGCCGACATCAGCGCGGTCTCCGCCTGGCTCGCGTCGCGCCCGGTGCCCGCCGACGCGAAGGCGGCCGATGCGGGCAGCGTGACGCCGCCGCTGCGTTGCGGCGTGCTGGGAGGCTGAACCATGCGGATCGCAGCGCGACTTTCCATCGCTTTTTCCCTGCTGCTCGCGGCCGTCGCGGCACATGCCGACGACCTCGTCGAGCGTGGCCGTTACCTCGCCACCGTCGGCGACTGCGTGTCGTGCCATACCTCGCGCAACGGCCAGCCGTTCGCCGGTGGCCGCGTGGTGCCGACGCCCTTCGGCGGTATTCCTTCGCCCAACCTCACGCCCGACCGCGAAACGGGCCTGGGCGATTGGAGCGCCGACGATTTCCGTCGTGCCCTGCACGAGGGCAAGGGGCATGACGGGGAGTCGCTGTATCCGGCTTTTCCGTTTACCTCGTATACGAAGATGACCCGCGCCGACACGGATGCGATCTTCGCCTTCCTCAAGAGCCTGCCCGCGGTGCGCAACCCGCGTACGGACAATACGCTGCGCTTTCCGTATCGCATGCGCTCGTTGATGGCCCCCTGGCGTGGGCTGTTCTTCGACGCGGGGGAATACGTGGCCGACCCGAAGCGTTCGGCGGCATGGAATCGCGGAGCCTACCTCGTGGAGGGACTCGCGCATTGCAACGAGTGCCATGCGCGCCGCAACAGCTTCGGTGCGCCGGTCACCGATCCGATCCTCGCCGGCGGCATCATCCCCGTGCAGAACTGGTATGCGCCGGACCTGTCGATGGGCGCGAACGGCGGCCTGGCCGGATGGAGCGAATCGGACGTGGTGTCGTTGCTCAAGACGGGCCGCTCGCCCCAGGGCACCGCGCTCGGCCCCATGGCGGAGGTGGTGATGCGCAGCACTCAGCACCTCACCGACGGCGATCTCGCGGCGATGGCCACTTACCTGAAATCGTTGCCCGGTCGCGACCCGCGCCCCCTGCCCGAACAGATCGCCAACGCGCGCGAATTGGCGACGCAGGGCGAAGCGATCTATGTGAAGCAATGCGCGGGATGCCATGCCGCCGATGGTCGCGGCAAGGGCGCGGCGTATCCGCCGCTCGACCGCAATCCGTCGGTGCTCGATCCGACCGGCATCAACGCCATCCGCATCGTGCTCAACGGCGGATTCGCCCCGGCGACGGCGGGCAATCCGCGTCCGTATTCCATGCCGCCGTTCTCGCAGCGCCTGGGCGACGACGACGTGGCCGCCGTGGTGACCTACATCCGCCAGGCCTGGTCGAACAAGGCCGCGGCGGTATCGCCGAACGACGTGCGGGCCTATCGTTCCGTGCCGGGCGGTTGATCGCGCACGAGACGGGCGAGGTCATGCCAGGTCTGCTCGTTCCACGAGCGGCGGGCCTGGCCCGAGGGAGACGGCAGCACGAAGAGCCGCGTCTCGCCCCAGGTGGTGGCCTGCAAACCGTAGCCGGCCTGCTTGCCCAGCGCCGTGCGGCCGCCGTGCTTGCTGGTGAAGGCGAGCACGCGGGGCGCCACGCGTTCGATGCGCGCGCGTAGCGCCGCTACGTCGAAGGCATCGCCGGGCAGTTCGTCGTCGTTGCCGTAGTGGAATTTGGCCAGGTCGGTCATGCCGATGCCGAAGCCGGTCACCAGCGGGTATTCCGCTGGCGCGATCAGGCGGGGCGTGAGCCCGGTGGCGAACAGGGTGCGCCAGAACAGGTTGCCCGGATGGGCGTAGTACGCACCTTCCCGCGCCGAGCGGGTGCCCGCCGCCGTGCCGCAGAACACGACCGACAGGCCGGGTTGCAGCAGGTCGGGCAGCACGTGGTCATTCGCGCGGGGAGGCAGGGAGGTCGCCTTTGCGGTCTTCAACGTAGTAGAGCGGACGCCGTTTGGTTTCCGCATAGGTGCGGCCGACGTATTCGCCGATCAAGCCGATGGCCAGCAGCTGCGCGCCGCCGAGGAAGAGGATCACCACCATCAGGGTGGGGTAACCGCGCACGGGGTCGCCCCAGATCAGTGCCTTGAGGAACACCCATAGCGCGTAGCCGAACGAGAGCAGGGCAGCGGCGAGGCCCGTCCACGACGCCACGCGTAGCGGCGCCGTGGAAAACGAGGTGACGCCTTCGAGGGCGAGGTTGAGCAGGCGCCAGTAGTTCCACTTCGTGGTGCCGGCCGTACGCGCGTCGCGATCGTAGACGAGCGAACTCTGCCGGTAGCCGATCCAGGCGAACAACCCCTTCATGAAACGCTGGCGCTCGCGCAAGGCGTTGACGGCCTGCACGGCGCGGCGATTCATCAGCCGGAAGTCGCCGGTATCGCGCGGCACCGGCGTGTCGGAGAGGCGCTCCATCGCACGGTAGAACGACGCCGAGGTGAATTTCTTGAACCAGGTTTCGCCGTCGCGCCGGGCGCGCGTGGCGTAGACCACGTCGAAGCCCTCCGCGGCGCGCTCGAGGAGGGCGGGGATGAGTTCGGGCGGGTCTTGCAGGTCGGCATCGATCAGCACCACGGCATCGCCGTCGACGTGATCGAGCCCCGCGGTCATCGCCGCCTCCTTGCCGAAGTTGCGCGACAACCGTAGCGCCTGAACCCGCGCATCGTCGGCGGCCAGCGCGGCGATGAGCGCCCAGGTATCGTCGCGGCTGCCGTCGTCCACGTAGAGCACGCGGCTGGACAGGGGCAGGGCGTCGAGCACGGCCGACAGCCGGCGATGGAAGGTGCCGATCGCCTCCGCCTCGTTGTATGCGGGCACGAGCACGGTGAGCGTCTGGATGGAGGTCATCGTTCGATCGCAGGACGGGGCTGGAACCGCACTTTACCGAACGTGGACATCGCTTGTCCTAGGCTATGCCGAATGAGCCCTTCCGACTGGATGCCAGATATCACGCATCCGTGGACGCGCTTTGCGCTGATCGTCGTGGTCGCGCTGGCCGTCGCGGGTATCCTCCGCCGCGTGATGCACGCCCTGTTACGCCGGTTCGCCGTCCGTCACCCGATGGGCGCGTCGATCATCATGCGTGCCAACGCGCCGATCGAAGCCATGCTGCCCCTGGCGATGTTGCTGCTTGCCTTCCGCGCCGCGCCCGACGAACCCGCGCGACTCGTGGACGGCCTGGAGCACCTCGTGGGCGTGGGCTTCATCCTGGCCTGCACCTGGTTCGCGGTGCGTTGCGTGAGCGCCCTGGAAGCCGCGGTGGCGCGATTCAATCCCATCGACCTGGAAGACAACCTGCGTGCCCGCCGCCTGCAGACCCAGGTGCGCGTGCTCGGGCGCACGGCGATGGTGCTCATCGTGCTGCTGGGCATCGCCGTGGTGCTGATGACCTTTCCGGGCGTGCGCCAATTCGGGGCGAGCCTGCTCGCTTCGGCGGGCCTCGCCGGCCTCGCGGTGGGCCTGGCCGCCAAGCCCGTGCTGGGCAACCTCATCGCCGGCATGCAGATCGCCCTCACCCAGCCCATCCGCATCGATGACGTCGTGATCGTGGAAGGCGAGTGGGGACGCGTGGAGGAAATCACGAGCACCTACGTCGTGGTGGCGATCTGGGACGAGCGGCGGATGATCGTACCGTTGCAGTATTTCATCGAGCATCCCTTCCAGAACTGGACGCGCACGAGTTCGCAGATCCTGGGCTCGGTGCTGCTCTGGTTCGACTACGGCCTGCCGCTGGAGCCGTTACGCGCCGAACTCGAACGCCTGTGCAAGGCGGCGCCGGAGTGGGACGGGCGTGTGATGGGGTTGCAGGTGGTCGACAGCGACGAGCGGGCGATGCAGGTGCGCGCGCTGGTGAGTTCGACCGATTCGGGCAAGTCGTTCGACCTGCGCTGCAAGGTGCGCGAAGGATTGATCGCGTTCGTGCGGAAGGAGTTTCCGGGGTATTTGCCGCGGTTGCGCGCGGAGGTGCCGATGGAGGAGCGGAAAGCCGACCGGGCGATGTCGCCTTCCTGAGCGCCTCGCGTCCGCGGGAGCCGCGTATCGGCATCGCAAAAAAAAGCCCGGTTTCCCGGGCTTTTTGTTTACTGACCGCGCGAAGCCTTCTTGCGATCGTTTTCGGTGAGGTGCTTCTTGCGAAGGCGGATTTCCTTCGGCGTCACCTCGACCAGCTCGTCGTCGTCGATGAAGTCGAGCGCCTGCTCCAGCGTGAACTTCGTGGCCGGCGTCAGCTGGATCGCGTCGTCCTTGCCCGAGGCGCGCATGTTGGTGAGCGGCTTGGGCTTGATCGCGTTGACGGTGAGGTCGTTGTCCTTCGCGTGGATGCCGATCAGCTGGCCTTCGTACACCGAGTCGCCCTCGGCGGCGAACAGCTTGCCGCGCTCCTGCAGGGGGCCGAGCGAGTAGGCCGGGGTGGTACCCGCGGCGTTCGCGATCATGACGCCGTTCTGGCGCTTGGCGATCGGCGCCGGGGTGTACGGACCGTAGTGCTTGAACACGTGGAACAGCAGGCCCGAACCCTGGGTGAGGGTCTTGAACTGGTTCTGGAAGCCGATGAGGCCGCGGGCCGGGATCTCGTACTCGAGGCGCACGCGACCGTTGCCGTCGGAGACCATGTTCTTGAGATCGCCCTTGCGGATGCCCAGGCGCTCCATCACGCCACCCTGGTGCTGCTCCTCGATGTCGATCACGAGCTCTTCGATCGGCTCCATCTTCTGGCCGTCGATCTCCTTGAGGATGACCTCGGGACGCGAGACGGCCAGCTCGTAGCCCTCGCGGCGCATGTTCTCGATCAGCACCGAGAGGTGGAGCTCGCCGCGGCCGGAGACCAGGAACTTGTCGGCGTCGGAGCCGTCTTCCACGCGCAGGGCCACGTTGTGCACCTTCTCGCGGTCGAGGCGCTCGCGCAGCTGGCGGCTGGTGAGGAACTTGCCGCCGGAAAGATCCTTGTGGCCGACGAACGGCGAGTTGTTCACCTGGAAGGTCATGCTGATCATCGGCTCGTCGACGCTCAGCGGCGGCAGCGCCTCGGGCGTGTTCAGGTCGGTGACGGTGTCGGAGATGGTCAGCTCGGGGATGCCGGCGATGGCGACGATGTCGCCCGCTTCGGCGGAATCCTGCTCGATGCGCTCCAGGCCGAGGAAGCCGAGCACCTGCACGACCTTGCCCTGGCGCTTCTTGCCTTCGCGGTCGATCACGGCGACCGGCATGCCCTTCTTCAGGGTGCCGCGCTGGATGCGGCCGATGCCGATGACGCCGACGAAGTTGTTGTAGTCGAGCTGGCTGATACGCATCTGGAATGGGCCTTCCGGATCCACGTCGGGCTTGGGCGCGTGCTGCATGATCGCTTCGTAGAGCGGGGTCATGTCACCTTCGCGCGCATTCTCGTCGAGCGAGGCGTAGCCGTTGAGCGCCGAGGCGTAGACGATGGGGAATTCCATCTGCTCGTCGGTGGCGCCGAGCTTGGCGAAGAGGTCCCACACCTGCTCGACCACCCACTCCGGACGGGCGCCCGGGCGGTCGACCTTGTTGACGACCACGATGGGCTTGAAGCCCATCGCGAAGGCCTTCTGGGTGACGAAGCGCGTCTGCGGCATCGGGCCGTCCATCGCGTCGACCAGGATCAGCACGGTGTCGACCATCGACAGCACGCGCTCCACCTCGCCGCCGAAGTCGGCGTGTCCCGGGGTATCGACGATATTGATGCGGTTCTTGACGCCGGTTTTCTTGTCTTCCCAGGTGATGGCCGTGTTCTTGGCCAGGATCGTGATGCCACGTTCCTTTTCCTGGTCGTTCGAATCCATGACGCGCTCGGCGAGCACGGTGCGCTCGTTGAGCGTGCCGGACTGCTTCAGAAGCTGATCGACGAGGGTGGTCTTGCCATGGTCGACGTGAGCGACGATGGCGATGTTGCGCAGGAATTCGATCGACATGCGTTATGCGCCGGCGTGCAGCCGGATCGCCTCTTTGGTTTGGGAAGCCGCCGATTATAAAGGATTTTGGCGACGTTCGCATGACCGGCGGGGCGCGCGACGGCGGGCCCCGCCCGAGGGGTTTTCCTACGGCTCCAGCGGCTGGTCGCGGCAGCTCGCCGGCAGGTACTTCGGGTCGATGCCCTCGCCCGAACAGCTCCAGTCGACCCGGCCTTCCTCCACCCGCGGGGTGAGCACGAGTTCGCCCATGTCGAGCTTGGGATCGGCCTTGTGCGGCGGGGTGCCGTCCAGCGACACCACGATCTCGCCGCCCTGGCCGACCGTGACCGCGCCCGCGTAGTCGTTGCCCAGCGTCTCCGGCTTGCCCAGGCCCGCCGCCACGTTGTTGGCCGGGAAGCGGCCGCTGGCGAGGCGCTTGCGAGCCACGGCATCCTTCACCGGGTCGGCGGCGGTAAGGGCGCCGGCGACCTGGGAGCGCAGGGTGTAGTTCTGGTACTGCGGCACGGCGACGGCCGCCAGGATCGCCGCGGTGGCCACGGCTCCGGTGCCGCCGGCCTGGCCGACCAGCTCGACCGGACTCTGTTCGTAGGTGAACGAGATGCCGAGGGTGTCGGCGTCCACTTCCAGCGCCGCCCCGAGCACGCCCTTGTCGGGCAGGCCCAGCGTATGCGCTGCGGGCAGGGCGGCGATGTTCACGTCCGACCCGGTCGCGGCGCCGAGCGCCTGGAGGAACTCGATGTACGTGTAATAGGCATCGCGCTGCGCGCCGTGCGAGGTGGCGGTGAATCCCAGCAGGGTGCGGGCGCCAGGGTAGGCGCGCTGCTTGAACCAGCCGTCGAGGGCCACGTCGGGCTTCGCGGCCACGCGGTCGGCCAGGGCCTGCGGCACCTTCGCCATCACGATCCAGTCGCCGTCCTCGATCCACCACGTCTTGCTGCCCATGCGGTCGATCAGTTGCAACAGACCGCGCGTGCCCTGGTCCGCATCGGGCGGAAGGGTGTCCGATGCACCGCCGGGCACGGTCAGCCAATGCACCGAGGTGCCGCCGATGTCGGCCTCGCCGGTTTTCCAGCCGATGGACGCGTTGCTCTTGATGAAGTCGTACCAGGCCTTGCGGTCGGGCGAGTGCAGGGCGAAGAACAGTCCCGCGTCGTCGGAGAACACCAGCATCTCCGGGCCGAACCACGACAGGTAGCGGATCGGATCGACGTGATACCGCTTGCCGAGGCGGGCCAGCGCCTCGTGGTAGGTCTTGGCCGCGTTGGCGCCGAAGTCCAGCGTGAGGTTGTTCTCGAAGGTCTTGTAGTGGTCGGCGCTGGGCAGGCTGAGCGTCATTGCCCAACGCGGCTCGCCGGCGCTCTTGAGCGTGGGTGCGAACGCGGTGGGCGTGAGGTAGGCCAGCGCGCGCGCCTGCGGCGCGTGCACGACGATGCGGAAGGTGCCGCGCCCATCGACCGTGCCGCCGCCGAAGGCGACGGCGTCGGCCTTGCTGGCGAAGTCGCCGGGCAGCTTGCCCAGCGAGGCGTCGCCCGCCTGTGCCGCGGCGACGCCGCCCAGGCCGCGCACGTTGGCCCAGCCGAACAGGCCTTCGCCGGAGGTGTCGATGCGCGATTCCAGGGCCACGAGGGTATCCGGGGCCGCAGCCTGCGAGGGCTTGGCGGCGTCGGCCACGATCTGGTCGAGGCTCTGCTGGCCCGGGGATTCGCGCATCGCCTGCGAAATCCAGAGGCGATGCTGCGCTACGTCGTAGCGGAGGACGGCGCCAGAGGCGAGCCGGCCGCGACCTTCGGTATCCAGCGGCGCGGGAAGGATCGGTGTATCGCCCTTGTCGAGCGAAGCGATGCGCGCGTTGAAAGCCTCCACGCTGGCGAAGTCGAGCGTCATCGTCGCCACGGCGCGCGAGGCAGGGGAGGGAATGCCCACGGGATCGATCAGCGCCACTTCCACCGGCGAGCGCAGGTCGGACAGCAGCAGGCTCAGCGCGGGCGTGAGCTTGAGGTCCGCCAGGACCTTGTCCTTGCCGATGCCGTCGCGAATGGCCGCCACGGCATCGAGATGCGCTTTGGTCGACAGCGCCGCGTCGAGCGGGCGACCGTTCGGCACACCGCCGAGCATGCTCCAGGGCGAGGGAATGCGCAGGTAGGCCACCGTATGCGCGGGCAGGTGCTGGCGTAGCCATGCGGCGGAGGAGATCGCCGTCTGCGCGGCGGCGACGGCCTTGGGATCGGTGGCGGGCGTGTCGTCTTTCGAGTGGCAGGCAGCGAGTCCGATCGCTACCGAGATGGCGGTGGCGAGCAGGACGGTGCGACGGGCAATCATTGCGCGTTTTCCCCTGGTGGTTTTCCCTGGATTCGGAGTGTACCTGCGCGCGGCCAACCGCGCGCAGACGACCGGTTCATTCGCTGGCGCGAATGCATGTGCCTGTGCGCCTTTCGGCGCGAAGAGCGGCGCACCACTGCCATGCGATAACCGAATGCGAGGCGCTGGGCTCCTGCTTTCGCAGGAGCGACGTGAGGGGTTTTATGCGCAACAGTAAATCTTGTAGCTCGTCGCTCCTGCGAAAGCAGGAGCCCAGCGCCTTGAGGCCGGTTTTCGCCCGACGGTGATGCGCCGCGTTTCGCGCCAGCGAATGAATCGCTTGCTTGCGCACCGAGGGTCGAGTCGCGCATCTTCCGTGCATGGATACCTTCGGCGAAGTACGAGTCACCACCCACCGCAACGGCGACGACCTCCTCAGCGCGGGCCTCGGCCTGCGCGGCCTCGCCGGCCTGGCGGCACCCTTCGCCAACCCGCTCTCGCCGACGGCCGCGGAACTGCGCCGCCGCGCTGTCCAGTCGAACTGGAAAGGCATCGCCGACCTCGGCCCGCTGGGTGGCTTCGGCAGTGTCTACGGCGAGGTGCCGGACGTGCCCGGCCGCGAATTCACCACCTTCGCTTACCTGCCCGGTGCCCGCGCGTCGCATCGCGTGCTCGCGCAGGTGCCCGACGCGTTCGACAAGGCGAAACGCGTGCTCGTGGTGGCCGCATCGTCGGGCACGCGCGGCATCTACGGCGCCATTGCGCTGGCGGGCAGTTGGGGCCTGCCGAAGGGCTTCGCCGTGGCGTATACCGACAAGGCCGCGGGTTCGGGCTATTTCGACCCGGCGGACGGCACGGGTGTCATGCTCGACGGCACGCGCGCGAGGGTCGGCGATGCGCCGCTCGAGTTCGAGCCGAAGAATCTATCCGCCGACACCGGTCTCGCGGCGAAACACGCGCATTCGGGCGATAACCCGGAAGCCGAATGGGGCCGCCACGTGTTGCAGGCCGCGCGTTTCGGCCTCGCCATGCTTGATCGCGCCTTTCCCGACGAAGCGCCTTTCACCGCGGACAACACCACCATCATCGCCACCGGTCTGTCGAACGGCGGCGGCGCCGTGTTGCGCGCGGCGGGCGACGATGTCGACGGCATGCTCGACGCGGCGGTGGTCCTGGCGCCGAACATCCACGTGGAAGGGCACGGGCGTCCCTTCTACGACTACGCCACCGAAGCGGGCGTGTTGTTGCCTGCCGCGTTGGCGGCGCCCGAGTTCGATGGCGTGCCGTTCGCCCGTATCGGCATGGCCCAGCCACCCGCGTGGGCGCTCCGCGGCGCCGCCTTGCGCGCGCACGGGCGACTCACGGCGAACACGCCCCAGGGGCAGGCCCGTGAAGCACTGGCGGCGTTGCGCGAAGGCGGTTGGCAGGACGATGCGCTGAAGGTGGCCGCATCGACGACTTCCCTCGATCTCTGGCGCACGGTGAACGTGTCCTACGCGTCCGCCTACCTGCGTCGCGCCGCGGGCGACATGCCCTGCGGCTTCGCTTACCGGGTGCAGCCGGTCGGTGGCGCCGCCGCGGTTCGTTCGGCATGGTGGGCCGAGGGGTCGGGCGTGCCGCCGGGCCCGGGCATCGCCCTGGCCGGTGGTGCCGATCTGTCGCTGGATCCGACCCTGCCGGGCCTTCTCTGCCTGCGCGACCTCTGGCTGGGACAGGGGAGCGATGCGCTCCGCTTGCGCGAGGCCGTGCACGCCACGGCCGTCGCGCTACCGCGCGTCGAACTGCCGGTGCTGGTGGTGCATGGCGCGCAGGACGGCATGATCCCGGCCGCTTTCAGCTCCGAGCCCTACGTGAAGTGGCTGCGCGCGTCGGGCCGTCGGCCCGTGTTCTGGAAGGTGCCTTATGCGCAGCATTTCGATGCCTTTCTCTCGTTCCAGGATTTTTCGGACCGGCACGCCCCGCTGCTGCCCTTCGGCTTCGCCGCCCTGGACCGGGCCTGGAACCACCTGAGCGAAGGGCGGGCACTGCCCGAGGACGCCGCCGTCCGCGACACGCGCCCGCGCGGACCCGGGCCGTTGACGCTCGATACCCTGGCATTGCCCGGTCCGTGACCCCGTCCTCACGAGATTCCGCTTGAACTCTTGGGGGAGGGGCGCCATCTTCGGTAGCCTTTGCGGTCCCCTGGACCGGCCGCCGAAGGCGATCGGCCTGATTTTCAACGAGTTACAGGAATCGAGATGACCATCAACGTCACCATGAAGACCAACAAAGGCGATATCCACCTGCGCCTGCACGACGAGAAGACCCCGATGACGGTGGCCAACTTCGTCAACCTGGCCAAGCGTGGCTACTACGACGGCCTCTCGTTCCACCGCGTCATCGCCGACTTCATGATCCAGGGCGGCTGCCCCGAGGGTTCGGGCCGCGGCGGTCCGGGCTACCGCTTCGGCGACGAATTCGACGCCAGCCTCAAGCACGACAAGCCGGGCGTCCTGTCCATGGCCAATGCCGGCCCGGGCACCAACGGTTCGCAGTTCTTCATCACCCACGGCCCCACGCCCTGGCTGGATGGCAAGCACAGCGTGTTCGGCGAAATCGTCGGCCCGGAAGACCAGAAGGTGGTCGATGCCATCCGCCAGGACGACACCATCGAGAAGGTGGAAGTGTCCGGCGACGTGGACGCGCTGCTCGAGAAGCAGGCGGCCAACGTAAGCAAGTGGAACGAGACGCTCGACGCTCGCTGAGGCGGGCGGTTCGGTGAGGAAAGCGCCGCCTTCGGGCGGCGTTTTCGTATCCCCGGATCGCGGACAGGGTCCGCTCCCATCCTTCGGTAGCAAGCCTTCCTGCCGGAGGGTGGGAGCGGACCCTGTCCGCGATCCGCCGCGAAGCGGCGGCACGCATGCTAAAATGACGGCCTTTGCTCCGTCCCCCAACCCGCCGAGGAACCGATGCCGAAGCTCGCCACGCGAATGGGCCGCGCCAAGCCCAGTGCGATCATGGTCATTGCCGAAAAGGCCAAGCGCCTCAAGGCCGAAGGTCGCGACATCGTGAGCTTTTCCATCGGTGTTCCGAACTTCCTCCCCGGCGAGCACGTCTACGCCGCCGCCCGCGAGGCGCTGGCGAAGGATTCGGGCCAGTACGGCAGCAACCGCGGCGCCGACGCGCTGGTGGACGCCTTCCTCCGGCACATCGAAGCGCTGGGGCTCACCGGCTATGGCCGTGCCAACGTGTCCACCGGCATCGGCGCCAAGCACGTGCTCTACAACCTCGCCGAGGCCCTGCTCGACGAAGGCGACGAAATCGTCTTCCCGGCGCCGTACTGGACGAGCTACCTCGACATCGCCGAGATCGTCGGCGCCAAGATCAACATCCTGCCGTGCCCGCCCGAGCAGCACTACAAGCTCACCCCGGCGCAGCTCGAAGAGGCCCTGAAGCGCAAGCCGCGCGTGTTCCTCTTCAATAATCCGTCCAATCCCACCGGCATGGTCTACACGCGCGAGGAAATCGCCGCGCTGGCCGACGTGCTGGTGAAGTACCCCGACACCTGGATCGTCACCGACGACATCTACAACACGATGGTGTTCGACGATGTCGGCTACCACAATTTCGTGCAGCTGCGTCCGGAACTGAAAGACCGCGTGATCTTCACCGACTCGCTGTCGAAGACCTACGGCATGCCCGGCTGGCGCGTGGGTTTCATCGCCGCGCCCGAAGAGGTCGCCAAGGCGGTCACCACGCTCAACTCCAACCACATCACCAGCTTGCCCGAAGTGGTCACCGCCGCGGCCGTCGCCGCGCTGGCCGGCCCGCAGGACGTTCCCGCCGCGCGCTGCAAGGAATTCGCGGTCAAGCGAGATCGCGTGTACGACGCGCTCGTCTCCATCCCCGGCGTGGTCTGTCCGCGTCCGCAGGGCGCGTTCTACGCGTTCCCCGATATTTCCGTCGCCTTCGGCAAGAAGCACAACGGCATCGAGATCACCAGCGACGTCGATTTCTGCGCCGTGCTGCTCGAGGCCAAGGGCGTGGCCTGCGTGCCGGGCTCGGCCTTCGGCGAGCCGCGCGCGCTGCGCATTTCCTATTCGTGCCCGGACGAGGCGCTCGACAAGGGCATGGCCCGCATCGTCGAGTTCTTCGCCGAGCTTTCCTGATCGCAAGCCCCCAGACAGATCCCCGAGGAGTCGCACCATGAAAGCACCCGTTCGCGTTGCCGTGACCGGCGCAGCCGGCCAGATCGGCTATGCCCTCCTGTTCCGTATCGCCGCCGGCGACATGCTCGGCCCCGACCAGCCGGTGATCCTGCACCTGCTCGAAATCACCCCGGCGCTGCCGGCCCTCCAGGGCGTGGTGATGGAACTCAACGACTGCGCCTTCCCGACGCTGGCCGGCGTGGTCGCCACCGATGACGTCAACGTCGCGTTCAAGGACGTCGACTACGCGCTGCTCGTCGGCGCGCGTCCGCGCGGCCCGGGCATGGAACGCAAGGACCTGCTCGAGGCCAACGGCGCCATCTTCGGCCCGCAGGGCAAGGCCCTCAACGACCACGCCAAGCGCGACGTGCGCGTGCTGGTGGTGGGCAACCCGGCCAACACCAACGCCCTCATCGCCCAGCAGAACGCCCCGGACCTCGATCCGAAGTGCTTCACCGCGATGGTCCGCCTCGACCACAACCGCGCGCTGTCGCAGCTGGCCGAGAAGACCGGCACGCACTCCACCGACATCAAGAAGCTCACCATCTGGGGCAACCACAGCTCCACCCAGTATCCCGACCTGCACACGACCACGGTCAAGGGCAAGCCGGCGCTGGAGCAGGTCGACCAGGCCTGGTACGAGGGCGACTTCATCCCCACCGTGCAGCAGCGCGGCGCGGCCATCATCAAGGCCCGCGGCGCCTCGTCGGCCGCCTCGGCCGCCTCGGCCGCCATCGACCACATGCGCGACTGGACCCTGGGCACCGCCGAGGGCGACTGGGTCTCGATGGCCATCCCGTCCGACGGTTCCTACGGCATCGAGCCGGGCGTGATCTTCGGCTATCCGGTGACGGTGAAGGACGGCAAGTACGCCATCGTTCAGGGCCTGGAGATCAACGCGTTCTCGCAGGCGCGCATCGACGCGACCAACAAGGAACTGCGCGAAGAGCGCGCGGGCGTGGAGCACCTGTTCGCCAAGTAATCGGGCGGAAGGGTTTCATCCGGAAAAGGCCGCGCCGCGAGGCGCGGCTTTTTTCGTAGGGGGCGCCGTCGCGACGCCGAAGACCGACGCGCTGGGCTCCTGCGTTCGCAGGAGCGGCGCTATTCGTCATTCCTGCGAGCGCGGGAATCCAGCGCCGTAAAGCGGCTTTTGGCGAGGGCCTTGCTACGGCTCTTGACCCCGCCACGACGCCATGCCATGAACCATTCCCCCATGGCCTCCGAAAACAAACTCGTCGTCTACGCCGCCCTGGCCGCCAACGTCGGCATCGCCGTCGCGAAGTTCATCGCGGCCGCGATCACCGGCAGCGCCGCGATGCTTTCCGAAGGCGTGCACTCCCTGGTCGATAGCGTCAACGAGATCCTGCTGCTGTATGGCCTGCGCCGATCGCACAAGCCGCCGGATCGCGAGCATCCCCTGGGATACGGGCGCGAGCTGTATTTCTGGAGCTTCATCGTGGCCCTGCTGGTGCTGTCGTTGGGCGCGGGCTTTTCGTTGTACGAAGGCGTGAATCGCATACGCGAGCCCGAGCCGCTGGGGGACGCCACCACGAACTACCTGGTGCTCGGCATCGCCGCGGCGTTCGAAGGCACGTCGTGGTGGTTGTCGCTCAAGAGCGTGCGTCGCCGGAAAGGGCGCATGACGTATTTCGAGGCGTTTCGAGGCTCCAAGGACCCGACCACCTTCACCGTGCTGTTCGAGGACAGCGCGGCGCTCTTGGGCCTGGCGCTGGCCGCGTTGGGCGTGTGGCTTTCCCATGCGACCGGCGACGCCCGCTTCGACGGCTGGGCCTCGGTCGGCATCGCCGTGGTGCTGGCGCTGGCCTCGGTGCTGCTGGCACGCGAGAGCAAGGCCTTGCTCATCGGTGAGTCGGCCCAGCCACATCTGCTGCAGAAGGTGTGCTCAGTGGTGTCGAAGGTGCCCGGCGTGGTCAGCGTGAACGGCTCGCTGACGCATCAACTGGGGCCCGACCAGGTCATGGTCGCCGTGTCCACCGAATTCGAGGACGGGCTTACCACGGTGGAGATCGAGGACTGCGTGCGTCGGATGGAGCAGGCGGCCCGCGACGCCAAGCTGCCGATCGTGGCCTTGTTCGTGAAGCCGCAGACGCCGGAGCGCTGGCGCGAGCGGTTGAGGGAGCTCGACGGCCACGAGGCTTAGGTCATCACCGGATGACCGTACCTGGGTGGGAGCGGACCGTGTCCGCGAACCCTCGGGGTAGCTGATGCGAAGGAGGCCATGCAGTGATCTTGCGAGCGGCAAAGCCCGCCCGATCACCGCAATGCCTCGTTCGCTCCAGGCGAGGCCGAGGGTTCGCGGACACGGTCCGCTCCCACCCCGGAGCTGCCCCAGAAGCGGAAAGCCCGGGCGTGGCCCGGGCTTTCGTTACATCACGAGTGCTCGCCTTCCTTCGGCGGCGTGCCGCGGCCTTCGATGTGGCCGCCGAAGCCCATGCGCATGGCCGAAAGCAGGCGCTCGGCATAGGTGTGATCCTGGCGGGAGCGGAAGCGGGCGAACAGGGCGGAGGTGAGCACCTCGGCCGGCACGGCTTCCTCGATCGCGGCGTTGACCGTCCAACGCCCTTCGCCCGAATCGTTGACGTAGCCGGAGTAGTTGTCCAACTCCGGACCCTTGGCCAGCGCGCTGGCCGTGAGATCGAGCAGCCACGACGACACCACGCTGCCGCGACGCCACACTTCGGCGATGTCGGCCATGTCGAGCTGGTAACGCTCGCGCTCGGGAAGCTGCGTGCCGTTACGGTTCTTGAGGATGTCGAAGCCTTCGGCGAACGACTGCATCATGCCGTACTCGATGCCGTTGTGGATCATCTTCACGAAGTGGCCGGCGCCCGCCGGACCGGCGTGCATGTAGCCGTTCTCGACACGCGGATCGCGGCCTTCGCGCCCCTCGGTGCGCGGAATGTCGCCGGCGCCCGGTGCGAGCGTCTTGAAGATCGGGTCGAGGTGGTCGACGGTGGGCTTGTCGCCACCGATCATCATGCAGTAGCCGCGATCCAGGCCCCACACGCCGCCGGAGGTGCCGACGTCGACGTAGTGGATGCCCTTGGCCGCCAGCTCTTCGGCGCGACGGGCGTCGTCCTTGTAGAAGGTGTTGCCGCCGTCGATGATGATGTCGTCCTTGCCCAGCAGGCCGGACAGGGTCTGGATGGTGGTCTCGGTGATCTCGCCGGCGGGCAGCATCACCCACACGGCCTTGGGCGAGGGCAGGGCGGCGACGAGGGCCTGGAGGGATTCGACCGCTTCGCCGCCATCCTTGGCCAGCGCGGCCCGGGCGTCGGCGTTGTTGTCGTAGACGACGGTCTGGTGACCGTCCCTCATCAGCCGGCGGGCGATGTTGCCGCCCATGCGGCCCAGACCGATCAAACCGATTTTCATGCGTGGATCCTCGTGATTTCGACGGGGGAGATATGCGGTTGCCGGCGTGGGATGCAAGCGGGAGAGACCCACGACGGCCGCCAGGGGGCTAATAGTGCGTTCTGGCGGCCGGGAAGTCGAACGTCGCGATCGCCCGGCCGGATCGTCATGCGGGCTTGACAAGGCGTTGAACGGGGGCATGGGAGGCTCTCCGCTCCCGCAAAACGGAGCCCGACATGACCGAACGTCGCCAGGACGATTACGACAGGATCTGGAGCCTCATCAAGGACGCACGCGTCGCCATGCTCACCAGCGAGCGTGACGGACGCCTTTACAGCCGGCCGATGGTTGCCTCCCAGAAAGGCTTCGACGGCAGCCTGTGGTTCTTCACGCGCAAGAGTTCACCGAAGGTCGCCGAGGTGGCGGGGCATCATCAGGTCAACGCCGCCTATGCCAACGCGTCCGAGAACAGCTACGTTTCGCTGTCCGGCGCCGCGGTGATGGTGGACGACCGGGCCGCCATCGACGAACACTGGAACGAGTGGATCAAGACTTGGTTTCCCGACGGCAAGGACGATCCCGACCTCGCCCTGTTGCGGGTCGACGTGGACACCGCCGAGTATTGGGACGCACCGTCGTCGAAGATGGTGATCGCCTTCGACTACCTGAAGGCGCGCATCACCGGTCAGACGCCGGACGTCGGCGAGAACCGCAAGGTCGATTTCACCCGCCCCTGACTTTCGGCACGGTTGGGGCGGCGGCGCGGCGGAGGTTAGTCTGCGCTGTCGTCCCACGAGTGCCACCATGAAACCGTCCCTTCGCCTGCTGGCGACCAGCCTCGCGCTGAGCGCTTCGTTCGCCGCCATCGCGGAAAATTACGATCCGCGCCAGGCCTTTGCGCCGTTCGACTATCCCCAGCCGGTCAACGCGTACCGCTCGGGCAGCGGCATGCCCGGTCCGATGTATTGGCAGAACCGTGCGGATTACGACCTGGCCGCCACGCTCGACCCGGTGAAGAACACCCTGGTCGGCAAGGCGACGATCCATTACACCAACAACAGCCCCGACGACCTCGACGTGTTGTGGCTGCAATTGGACGAAAACCGTTTTCGCGAAGACGCGCGCGGCAACTTCACCGCGGGACACCGCAGCCGCAAGGGCGACGCGGCGGATCGGCACACCGACGGCTACCGCATCGCCACGGTCACGGTCGAGCAGGGCGGCCACGCCGCCAAGGCCAGCTACGTGATAAGCGACACGCGCATGCAGGTCCGCCTGCCGCAATCGCTGTCCGCGCACGGTGGCAAGGTGTCGCTCACCATCGAGTACGCCTACGACCTGCCCGGCGATTTCGGCGGCCGCACCGGATTCGCGCCCTCGAAGAACGGCAACATCTACGAGATGGCCCAGTGGTATCCCCGCATGTGCGTCTACGACGACCTGCGCGGCTGGGACACCGCGCCCTATCTCAATAGCGAGTTCTACCTGGAGTACGGCGATTTCGATTACGCGATCACCGTGCCCTCGGACATGATCGTCGCCGGTTCGGGTGAGCTGGTGAATCCCGAAGACGTGCTCACCGCGACCCAGCGCGAGCGCCTGGCGAAGGCGCGTGAGAGCGACGCCACGGTGATGATCCGCACGCCGGCCGAGGTGACCGATCCGTCCAGCCGCCCGAAGAAGGGCGGCACGCTCACCTGGAAATTCCGCATGAAGAACAGCCGCGACGTCGCTTTCGGCGCGTCCACGGCCTATGTGTGGGACGCGGCGCGCATCAACCTGCCGGAGGGCCGCAAGGCGTTGGCGATGTCCGTCTACCCGGTGGAAAGCTCTGGCAAGGAATCGTGGAATCGCTCCACCGAATACCTGAAGGCATCGGTCGAGCACTTCTCGACCCAGTGGTACCCGTATCCTTACCCGGTGGCCGTCAACGAAGGCGGTTCGGCCGCCAGCGGCATGGAATACCCGGGCATCGTGTTCGATCCGATGAAGGCGTCGCCGAAAGACCTGCACATGGTCACCGCGCACGAGATCGGCCATACCTGGTTCCCGATGATCGTGGGCTCGAACGAGCGTCGCGACGCGTGGATGGACGAAGGCTTCAATACCTTCATCGACGTGTATGAGGCCGACGCCTTCCACCACGGCGAGTTCGCCCCCAAGCGCGACGGCGAATACGCGCCCAAGGGCGGCAATCCCGTGGACGAGATCCTGCCCCTGCTCGCCGACCAGGAAGCGCCGCCGCTGCTGATGGGCGCCGACATGGTCAAGGAGAAGTACCGTCATCCGGCCACCTACTTCAAGGGCGCGCTGGGCCTCGTGCTGCTGCGCGAGGAAATCATCGGGCCGGAACGGTTCGATCCGGCGTTCCGCAAGTACATCGCCACCTGGGCCTACAGGCACCCCTCGCCGTCGGACTTCTTCCGCCTCATGGAAAGCCAGGCCGGTGAAGACCTCTCGTGGTTCTGGCGCGGCTGGTACGCCAACAACTGGCAAGTGGACCTCGCCGTGACCGGCATCGACGGTTCGACGGTGACCGTCGCCAATCTCGATCGCCTGCCGATGCCCGCCACGTTGCGCGTCACCTTCGACGACAAGAGCACGCGCGACATCCGCATCCCCGTGGAAACCTGGCAGCAGCACACGAGCTTCGACGTGACCGTGCCGGGCGGGAAGCACGTGGCGGCCGCGACGATCGATCCGGACCACCGCGTGCCCGACCGCGATCGAGGCAACAACACCTGGCCGCGCTGACCCCGATGGTCGGCCGCGCCGCGATGTCCAACCTCTTCGCCATCGTCGTCGCGGCGGTGGCGTGGCCGGCCCTCATGTTGCAGTACTGGCTGATCCTCTGGTCGGGTCCCGTGCTGCAGGTGACCGTGCGGTATTTCAGTTTCTTTACCATCCTTTCCAACCTGCTGGTGGCACTGGTGGCCACCGCGGTGGCCACGGGCGGCGACTGGCGTCCGTTCAAATGGTTGCGCTCGGCGCGCGTACGCGGCCTGGCCGCTCTGTCGATCACCGTCACCTGGCTGGTCTACATGGCGATCCTGCAGGCGCAATGGCACCCGATGGGGCCGCAGCTGATCGCCGACCGCGCCGTGCATTACGTCGTGCCGGCGCTCTACGTGTTCTGGTGGATGGCGCTGCAGGATCACGGCACGCTGGGCTGGAGCGACGTGCGCCGCTGGCTGGCCTTTCCGCTGGCGTTCGCCGTCTGGACGCTGGCGCGCGGCGCCGTGGTGCACGAATACCCGTATCCCTTCATGAACGTCGACGAGTTCGGCTACGGCCAGGTGCTGATCCATTCGCTGGTGGTGGGCGCGCTGTTCGTGCTGCTGGGCGCCGTTTACGTGGCGCTCGACCGCCGGCTGGGACGCCGGGACATACCGTAGGGCATCGGGCGGGCATAGAATGCCCGCATGATCTATCGCTGGTTCGAATCCCTCATCGACATCTTCCGCGAGGCGCCCGACAGCACCCCGCCGACAAGCGTCGTCCGTTTCTACGCCTATTACCTTCGCCAGGTCTGGAAGATCTTCGCGGCGGCACTGCTGGTGGGGCTCGCGGTGGCCCTGATCGAGGTGGCGCTGTTCGACTTCCTCGGCCGCGTGGTGGACATGGCGCAGAAGACGCCCGCCGCCGTGTTTTTTTCCACGCACTGGAAAACCCTCGCGTGGATGGCGTTCGTGGTGGTGGTGCTGCGGCCCTTTTTCATCGGTCTGCACGATCTGCTGGTCAACCAGACGCTGGCGCCGGGCATGACCAACCTGGTGCGCTGGCAGCACCATCGCTACGTGCTGAAGCAGAGCCTGGCGTTCTTCCAGAACGACTTCGCCGGCCGCATCGCCAACCGCATCATGCAGACCGCGCCCTCCCTGCGCGAATCGGCGGTGCAGGTAGTGGATGCGATGTGGTACGTGAGCGTGTACGCGGGCACGTCGGTGTATCTCTTCGCCAAGGCCGACCTTTGGCTGGCCCTGCCGCTGGTGCTGTGGATCGCGGGTTACGTCGCGATGCTGGCGTTCTTCGTGCCACGCGTGAAAGAGCGTTCCTGGCACGCTTCCGAGGCCCGCTCCAAGCTGATGGGACGCATCGTCGACGGGTACAGCAACATCATGACGCTGAAGCTCTTCGCGCACACGAATCGCGAGGAAGCCTATGCGCGGGAAGCCATGAGCGAACAGACCGGCAAGGTGCGCGTGCAGAACCGCATGATCACCTCGATGGACGTGTCCATCACCTCGCTCAACGGCCTGCTCATCGCCGGGACGAGCGCGCTGGCGCTGTGGCTGTGGGTGCGTGGCACGGTATCCACGGGCCAGGTGGCGCTGGCCGTGGGCCTGGTGATCCGCATCAACAACATGTCCGGCTGGATCATGTGGGTGGTGAACGGCATCTTCGACAACGTGGGCACCGTGCAGGACGGCATCACCACGATTTCGCGCGAGCGCACCGTGGTCGACCGTGCCGATGCGCAGCCGTTGCGGGTGACGAAGGGAGAGGTTCGTTTCGAAGACATCCACTTCCACTACGGCAAGGCCGGCGGCGTCATCGGCGGGCTCGACCTCGTGGTGCGGCCGGGGGAGAAGATAGGGCTTGTGGGTCCGTCGGGCGCGGGTAAGTCCACGCTGGTGAACGTGATGCTGCGCCTGTACGACCTCGAGGGCGGCCATATCCGCATCGACGGCCAGGATATCGCCGAGGTCACCCAGGAGTCGTTGCGCTCGCGGATCGGCGTGGTCACTCAGGACACCTCGCTGCTGCACCGGTCCATTCGCGACAACCTGCTTTATGGCCGTCCCGACGCGAGCGAGGCCGATCTGCTCGAAGCCGTGCGCAAGGCGCGTGCCGACGAATTCATCCCCGGCCTGTCCGACGGCGAGGGGCGCAGGGGGTTCGATGCCCATGCGGGGGAGCGCGGGGTGAAGCTCTCCGGGGGCCAGCGCCAGCGCATCGCCATCGCGCGCGTGCTGTTGAAGGACGCGCCGATCCTCGTCCTCGACGAAGCGACCTCGGCGCTGGATTCCGAAGCCGAGGCCGCCATCCAGGAAAGCCTCGAAACGCTCATGCAGGGCAAGACGGTGATCGCCATCGCGCATCGCCTTTCCACGATCGCGCGCATGGATCGTCTGGTGGTGATGGAGAAGGGCGCCATCGTGGAGACCGGCACCCATGCCGAGCTGATCGAGCACGGTGGGCTGTATGCGCGACTGTGGGCGCACCAGACGGGTGGATTCGTCGGGGTGGAGTGATCGCTTCGCGGGCATCGCGGACAGGGTTCGCTCCCATCCTCCGGTAGCGGCCTTCCTGCCGAAGGGCGGGAGCGGACCCTGTCCGCGAACGGACGTGCGTCTCGCTACGGGTGGCTCGCCTCCCGCTCGATCCACCCGATGAACGCCTGGGCCGCCGCGGTCGGCTGCCTGTTGGACGGGTGCACCACGTAATACGCGTACCGCGTCGGCAACGTCGGCCCCGGCAGGCGAACCAGTCGCCCATCGGCCAGGTGCGCGGCCGACAGGCGCGTACGCGCCAACACGGCGCCCAGCCCGACCGCCGCGGCGTTGAGGCTATCCGCCGAGTCGCTCAGCGTGTGCACCGTGCCGCCGCGCGGATAGCGCACGCCCGCGGCGCGAAACCATTCGCGCCACCCTTCCGGGGAAATGTCGGCGAGCAGCGGCAGCTTGCTCACGTCGTCCTCGGTGTCCACCCCGGCGGCGAGTTCCGGCGACGCCACCGGTTGCAGCGAATCGTCCATGAGAAAACGCGAGGTGAGCCCGGCCCACTGGCCGAGCCCGTAGCGGATGCCGAGGTCGGGGCCGCCTTCCTCGAAACGGATGAGCGAGCGGTCGGTGTCGATGGACAGTCTTACCGTGGGATGGGCCTCGGTGAAACGCCGTAGCCGCGGCGTGAGCCAGTTGGCTCCGAACGAAGGCAGCACGCTGATGCGCACGCCGTTGGCGCGACGGTGCTGGCGCAGGCTGTCGAGCACCGATTCCACCTCGGCCAGGGCCGAGCCGGCGGCATCGGCCAGCAGGCGACCCTCGGGAGTCAGCGCGACACCGCGGGCATGACGCTGGAACAGGCTGACGCCCAGGGCGGCCTCCAGTTTGCGCACGTGGTGGCTCACGGCGCTGGCCGTGAGGTGCAGCTCTTCGGCGGCGTGCGCGAAGTTCTGGTGGCGGGCGGCCGAGGTGAAGGCGGCGAGGGCGGGAAGGAGGGCGGAACGCATGGGAGGGATGAATGGAATGAGAGGCTGGCTTGCAAAGAATGCGCTTGTGAAGCGCAAGGTTCCAGCCACAATGACGGTCAGCCACAAACGAGGTTCGCATGTCCACGGTCCCCGCCGATCCCATTCTCCAGACCCCCGCGCGTGACTGGCGCACCGGCGCCGAGCTGGTGGCCCTGGGTGCCATCTGGGGCGGGTCGTTCCTTTTCATGCGCGTCGCCGCAAACGATTTCGGTCCGTTTCCCATGGTGGCCACGCGGCTGCTGTTCGGTTCGGTGATCCTGCTGCCGCTGCTGTGGCGCGCGCGGGCGAGCATCCGCGTATCGCACTTGTGGAAGATGCTGGCACTGGGCGCCTTGAGCGCGGCCATCCCGTTCACCCTGTTCGCCTGGGGTGCCGAACGCGCACCGGCCGGTATCGGTGCCATCGCCAACAGCATGACCGTGCTTTTCGCGGCGTTGGTGGCTTTCGTGGGTTTCGGCGAGAAGATCGGCACGCGCAAGGCCATCGCCCTCGTCGCCGGTTTCGTCGGCGTGGTGATCCTCGCCAGCGGCCGTACCTCGGGCGACAACGTGGCACTGGCCGCGCTGGCCGGTGCCGCCGCGTCGTTCTGCTACGGCCTCGCCGCCAACCTCATCAGGAAATACCTCGCCGACATCGCCCCCACGGCGGTGGCGGCCGGATGCCTGCTCGGTGCCACGATCCTCACTGCGCCGCTGGCCGCGCTGACCTGGCCCGAGGCGCCGATCCCGGCGAAGTCGTGGGCCTGCGTGGTGGCGCTGGGCGTGCTTTCCACGGGCTTGGCTTACGCCTTCTATTTTCGGCTCATCCAGCGCATCGGCGCCTCGCGCGCGGCGACGGCCACCTACCTCGTGCCGCTGTTCGGCGTGGCTTGGGCCTGGATGTTCCTCGGTGAGGCGTTGACGCCCAGCATGGCCCTGGCCGGGGCCATCATCCTCGGCAGCGTCATCTTCAGCCAGAAAAGCAAGGGCTGAGAGAGCTCTTTCCCCTGCGGGCGTGGCGTGGAATAGTCGCCGCTTCCGTTGCTCCGCACAGGGGACATCCATGACGCGACTCCGCCACCTCCTCGCCTTCGGCGTCACCAGCTTCGTGTTCGGCCTGGCCGCGCAAGCCCAGGAAGCGCCCGCGACACCGCCCGCGGCGACGGCGGCAAGCTCCGCGGCACTGGCCGATTTCGCGGCCTACGTGGATGCCACCCGCCAGCAGTTCGACGTGCCGGGCATCGCCGTGGCCATCGTCAAGGACGGGCGCGTGGTGATGGAGATGGGCTCGGGGGTGCGCAAGCTGGGCGATCCGGCGAAGGTGGATGCGCATACGCAGTTCGCCATCGCGTCGAATACCAAGGCATTCACCGCGGCCTCGCTGGCGATCCTCGCCGACGAGAAGAAGCTCGACATGAACGACCGCGTGGTCGACCGGCTGCCGTGGTTCCAGATGTCCGACCCTTACGTCACCCGCGAAATGCGCATCCGCGACCTGTTGGCCCATCGCAGCGGCCTGAGCCTGGGGGCGGGCGACCTGCTGTACTGGCCCGCCACCACCTATACCACCGAGGAGGTCGTGCAGCGCCTGCGTCACGTGCCGCTCGCCAACAGCTTTCGCGCCGAATACGCCTACGACAACATCCTGTTCGCGGTGGCCGGGCTGGTCATCGAGAAGGTCTCGGGCCTGCCCTATGCCGAGTTCGTGCGCCAGCGCATCTTCACCCCGCTGGGCATGACCGAATCGCGCATCAACGCCCCGGCCCGCATCGGCCCGAGCGACGACGTGGCCATCGGCCACGCCAAGTTCGACTTCAAGGACCTGAAGCCCGTCGAGCCGATGTCGTGGAGCAACAACGAAGCCGCCGGCGGCATCTACGCCAGCGTGCACGACCTGGCCAAATGGATGAACGCGCAGCTGGCGGGCGGCACCTATACCGACGCGGCCGGCAAGGAGCAGCACCTGTTCTCGGCGGCGCGCCAGAACGAGATGTGGTCGCTGCTCACGCCCATCCATATCCCCGAGCCGAGCGTGCCCGAGCTCAAGGCGACCAAGCCCAACTTCTCGGGCTACGGCGAAGGCTGGTTCGTGTCCGACTACCGCGGCCACAAGCTGGTGTGGCATACCGGCGGTTGGCCCGGCATGGTGTCGCGCCTGACCCTCGTGCCCGACCTCAAGCTCGGCATCGTGGTGCTCACCAACCAGGAAACCGGCGCCGCCTTCCAGGCGGTGACGATGCGCGCGCTCGATGCGTACATGGACGCGCCGAAGACCGACTGGATCGCCGCCTATGCGGCGGCCGTGAAGAAGTCCCAGGCCAACGCCGACGACAGCATGAAGAAGCACGAGGCGGCCCGCGCGAAGGGTGCCAAGCCGTCGTTGCCGCTCGACGGCTACGTGGGCACCTATCGCGATCCGTGGTACGGCGACGTGGTGGTGGAGAAGCAGGGCGGCAAGCTGACGATGCGCTTCGCGAAGACGGCCCAGCTCACCGGCACGCTCGACCCGTGGCAGCACGACACCTTCATCGCGCACTGGAACGACCGCTCGCTCAACGGCGACGCCTTCGTGAACTTCGCGCTCGATCCCGACGGCAAGGTGCGCGAGGTACGCATGGAACCGGTCTCGCCGCTGACGGATTTCAGCTTCGACTTCCAGGACCTGCGCCTGGCACCGGTCGAGGCTTCAAACTAGTCACCCCTATCGCGGACAGGGTCCGCTCCCACCCTCCGGTAGCAATGTTCCTACCGGAGGGCGGGAGCGGACCCTGTCCGCGATGGGGCTAGCCTCAGTGCGAACTGTCCGGTTCCGTCGAAGCCCCCGGCGCTTCCCCTTCCGAAGGCACCGACCGCAACACCAGGTCCTGCGGACGCAACAAGGGAATGTTCGCACCGCGCAGCCGCGCGATGATGTCGAACAGCAGGTCGCTCTTCACTCCGCCCGCGTCGCGCGGGCTGCCCACATAGCAGATCGCCAGGAAGGTCATCGCCGTGTGGTCGATGTTGTCGAGCATCACCAACGGCGCCGGCGCATCCGCCACCGACGCGTGGTCGTGCATCGCCGCCAGCATATGCTCGCGGGCCACCACCGGATCGGTATCCAGCGGCATCGGCAGCTTGATCAGCACGCGCCCCTGCGGATTGGACATGGTCATGTTGCGCACGGGCTTGGTGATGAACGACGAGTTCGGCACGATGATCGTCGAGCGGTCGGATACCTGGATCTCGGTGGCACGCACGTTGATTCGGCGGATGTCGCCCTCGGCATCGTCGAGCACCACCCAGTCGCCGACCTTCACCGGCCGCTCCGCCAACAGGATCAGGCCCGAAATGAAGTTCTGCACGATCGCCTGCAAACCGAAACCGATACCCACGGACAGGGCCGAGGCCACCCAGGCGATGTTCTGCACGGAAAGGCCCATCGCGAGCAGCGCGATCGCCACCACGATCACCACGCCCACGTAACCGAGCAGGGTGGTGAGCGAACTGCGCATGCCCGGATCGAGGTCCGTGCGCGGCAGGTACTGGTCGGACATCCAGTTCTTCACCACGCGCACGGCGAGCAGGCCGAGGAAGAACATGCCGATCGCGGTGAGCACGCGTTCGGGCTGCATCTTCACGCCGTAGATTTCCAACGATTGCAGCTTGCCGCCCAGGGCGATCACGTCGGTGGCATCCGCGCCGATGCCCTTCATCACGGCGGTGAGGCCGAACAGGAACAGGGCCAGCCGCGACACGCCGGACAGCAGCACGCCGGCCTGGTCGAGCAGCTTCGGATCCATGCCGAACACGGCTTGCGCGCGGGCGCTCATGGGCCCCTTTTCCGACAGTAGCGTTTCGAAGAGATCGTCGACCAGTCGCATGGCGAGGTACGTGGCCGCGATCACGATCACGGTCCAGACGACGCGGGTGGCAAGGAAGGCGGCGAATGCGATGTAACCGGTCAGCAGGGCCAGCCACGACGTGACGATGGCGATCCAGGCGGCCACGATGAACAGGCTGGCCCAGACCGGTCGCGGTGGCGGCGGGGTGCCGTCGGTGGCGTGGCGATGCGAGCGGCTCAAACGGGCCAGGGCCACGGCCATGATCACCGTGAGCACCACCGCCTGCAGGCTGCTGGTGGCGACCGTCGCGGCGAGGCTGGACCCCGCGGTGCGGTCGAACGTGTGCAGGAACTGGAACAGCACCACGGACAGCGACAACAGCATCGGGAAGCGGCGCAGGTGCAGCGCGGTCTCGTCCGAGAGCGGCGGCAGCCGCCATGACGGCCGTTTCGCGGAAATCAGCGCGCGTCCGAGGCCGGCGATGAAGGCGCCGAAGAACACCTGCCGCACGATGCCCAGCGCAAGCGCGTTGGTGTCGTCGCTGAAGGTGTCGTTCCAGTTCAGGCCAAGGTAGATGAGTTGCGTGCCCAGCCCGGTGGTGAGCGTGGAGGTGAGCGCGATGCCCACGATCAGTGCCGAACGGCGCAGGCGGCCCGGGGGCATGCGATTGGCGGTGAGCTCCCGGGCGCGATGCTCCAGGTAGAAGCGCACCCCGGTCATCAGCAGCAGGCCGAAGATCGCGCAGGCCACCAGCGCCGTACGGCTGCCGCGTGCCCAACTGGCGGCGATGTCGTCGCGTACGCCCTGAACGAGGTCGCGCATGTTGGCGTAATCGCGGGGGAAGGCCGTGGCCGGCTCCGACCAGAACGCGCGCGACAGCGGCGAGTGCGTGCGCTTGGCGATCAGCTCCTGGAAACGGATGCGGCGCAGGTCGGAGAGCTGGTTGCCGGTCTGCTGGGCCTCCAGCGCGATACCGTCGATCTGCTTGATCTGCGCGTCGACGGCGTCGAAGGCCTTCTGGGCGTCCTTGCGCGCGGCCGCCAGTTCGGGTGCCTCATGAGCCCCGGCGGCGGGCGGGGGGCCGAGCTGGTCGAGCCGCGCCTTGGCGGCATCACGATTCGGCTGCAGCGCCGCGGATACCTTCTGCGCTTTCCCGGCGATATCGGTCGCGTTCCCGCGCAGGTCGTCGATGGTGGCATCGTCGATGTTGTCGGCCTTCATCGCCTTCTCGACCTGGTCGAGCTGGCCCCGCAGGTCGTCGATCTGCTGGGCGGGGGTGGCGTCGCCGGTGCCTTGGGCGAACGCGACGCCGGTCAGGGCCAGGAGCAGGGCGGTTAGGATTATTCTTAAGGAGCGCATGCGAGGATGATCGAAGGCAGGCCGGAACAGGTCAATTGCCGTAGCTATGCGTTACCCGGGATGAATGCCAGGTATGCGGCATTGCAGCTTTGCGGCCGGGAAGGCCGCCGTTATCCTGCGCCCCCTTTTCATCGAGCCGGAAACCGACCATGCGCAAGAAGCTCGTAGCCGGAAACTGGAAGATGCATGGCTCCCGCGCCATGGCCGACGCCCTCGTGCGCGAGATCGTCGAAAACCTGCCCGACGGCGTCGACGTGATGGTGATGCCGCCCGACGTCTACCTGCCCGAACTGGCTGGGCGCTATCGGGACCGCGGCCTGCTGTTCGGCGGACAGGACGTGTCCGAACACCACGCGCAGGGCGCCTATACCGGCGAGGTCTCCGCCCCGATGCTGCGCGACGTGGGCGCCGATTGGGTGCTGGTGGGCCACTCCGAGCGCCGCCAGTACCAGGGCGAGTCCGACCACCTGGTGGCCCGCAAGTTCGAGGCCGCGCAGGCGGGTGGACTGAAGCCGATCCTCTGCGTGGGCGAGACGAAGGAAGAACACGAAGCGGGCCGGGCCGAGGAGGTGATCCACCGCCAGTTGCTCGCGGTGGTCGACCACGTCGGCATCGAGGCCTTTCGCCAGGCCGCGGTCGCCTACGAACCCGTCTGGGCGATCGGCACGGGCCTCACGGCCACCCCAGCGCAGGCGCAAAAAATTCATTCGTCGATCCGTAGCCAACTGGCAAAAAAGGATGCTAATATCTCGCTCCTCACCCGGGTGCTCTACGGTGGAAGCGTCAAGCCGGCCAATGCGGCCGAACTTTTCGCCCAGCCGGACGTCGATGGGGGATTGGTCGGAGGTGCCGCCCTGGTGGCTCCCGATTTCCTGGATATATGCGCCGCGGCGCGTTGATTAGCGCGACACGGTAAACTGAGAAGACATGTTCATTCTCTTCAGCGTTTTTTATATCCTGATCGCCGCGGCGATGATCGTGCTGATTCTCATGCAGCGCGGCGCCGGTGCGGATGCAGGTTCCGGATTCGGTGGCGGTGCTTCGGCCACGGTGTTCGGTGCGCGTGGTTCGTCGAGCTTCATGACTCGCGCCACCGCGATCCTGGCGGCACTGTTCTTCGTGCTTAGCCTGGGAATGGGTATCTACCTCAGCCATTCGGGCACCCCCCAGCCGGCTGCGGATCTTGGCGTCATGTCCGGTGCGGTCACGCCGGCCGCTCCCGCCAACAACGCTCCGGTCGCCCCGGCGACGGACGTGCCGAAGGCCCCGGCCGGCGGCGATGTCCCGGCCGCTACGGCGCCGGCGGCAAACAACGAGGTTCCGGCCGCGACGCAGAACGCCCCGAAGGCGCCTGCCGAACCGGCCAAGAGGTAAGGCAACACCACAGTTTCAGAGTTATGCCCAGGTGGCGGAATTGGTAGACGCACTACCTTGAGGTGGTAGCGGCTTAGGTCGTGGGGGTTCGAGTCCCCCCTTGGGCACCAACACAGATCCGGACAGCCTCAACCGGATCGCAAAACAACCCGCGAAAGCGGGTTTTTTTGTGCCCGGAAGCAGGATTCCGGAATGTGCTTTCCATCCGGATTTCAAGGTGTTTCAAGAAATTCGTGTCGTTGCCGATAATGCTCGGACAGCCGGGCACCGATCGACCGCCGGCACTCATCCTGCAGGCCCGGACCACGTGCCCAACATTCTCTTCGATGCGGCGTTTCCGTCGCTTCCCGGTACCTACAGCACGTCGCTGGTGGTGGTGTCGTTGCTCGTGGCGGTGCTGGCTTCGTATACGGCGCTGACCATGGCGGCGCGGTTGGCCCATGCCCGTGGCGTGGCGGCGGGGCTCTGGCTGGCGGGCGGCTCGTTCGCCATGGGTTTCGGCATCTGGTCGATGCACTTCATCGGCATGCTGGCCTTCCGTTTACCCATCGCGCTGGGTTACGACCTCGACCTGACCTTGCTCTCCCTGGTGATCGCGGTCGTGTCGTCGGCCTTCGCGTTGTGGCTGGTGTTCCAGAAAGAGCTGCCTTGGTCGCGCCTCGGCATCGGCGCCGTTCTGATGGGCGCCGGCATCGCGGCAATGCACTACACCGGCATGGCCGCGATGCGGATGACCCCTGAGGTGTCGTACGACGTGGTGCCGTTCACCGCCTCGGTGGTCATTGCGGTGCTGGCCTCCGGCGCGGCTTTGTGGATTGCTTTCCGTCTGCGCAGCGACGGCGAGCGCGTGATGCTCGCGCGGCTGGTCGCTTCGCTGGTGATGGGCTGCGCCATCGTCGGCATGCATTACACCGGCATGGCGGCGGCGCGCTTTCCCGTCGGCAGTTTCTGCGGCGCCGCCTTCACCGGTATCGAGACGCGATGGCTCGCGGTGGTGGTGATCGGCGTGACCGTGGCCGTGCTCGCGGTAGCCCTCGTGGTGTCCATGCTCGACGTGCGCGCCAACATGCTCGCCAAATCGCTCGACAAGGCCAACAGCGAGCTGATGCAGTTGGCGTTGCACGACAACCTCACCCGGTTGCCGAACCGCATGTTGCTGGGCGATCGCATCGAACAGGCCATCCATAAGGCGACGCGTGGGCGAGGGGCCTTCGCCGTGCTGTTCATGGACCTGGACGGCTTCAAGGCCGTGAACGACGTGTTCGGTCACCATGCCGGCGATTTGTTGCTTAGGGACGTCGCGCGGCGCATCCAGGACGGTGCGCGCGACGAAGACACCGTGGCCCGTCTCGGCGGCGACGAATTCGTGATGGTCATGGACGTGACTCGCCCGGAAGAGGCCGCCGAAGCGGCCCAGCGGCTCGTGGAGGAACTGGGTGCCCCGTACGTGATCCACGGTACGTCGATGCACGTGTCGGTCAGCATCGGCATCGCCTTGTTCCCGGAAAACGGGCTGGTCGAACACGACCTTCTGGTGAATGCCGATGCGGCGATGTACCACGCGAAAGAGCAGGGGCGTAACGGCTACCGTTTCTTCGAAAGCGCGATGAACGCGAACGTGCACCTTCAGTTGATGCTCCAGCAGGACCTGCGACGCGCCATCGACCGCAAGGAGTTCGTGCTGCATTACCAGCCGAAGATGATTTCGCCGGAAGGGCCGATGGTCGGCGTCGAGGCATTGTTGCGCTGGAACCGCCCAGGTCATGGCATGGTCGCGCCGGACGGCTTCCTGCCCGTCGCCGAGCGTACGGGACTCATCGTGCCGATCGGCAACTGGGTGATCGACGAAGCCTGCCGCCAGATGCGTGCCTGGCTCGACGAAGGACACGCCACGTGGACGGTCGCCGTGAACCTGTCCACGGTGCAGCTCTCCCATCCGGGGCTCATCGAGGTGGTGCGCACGGCGCTCGGACACCACGGGCTCGAAGGCCGTCACCTCGTGCTGGAAGTGACCGAGTCCACGGCGATGCGCGACGCGGAGGCGAGCCTGGCCATCCTCAACCAGGTGGCGGACCTCGGCGTGGGCATCGCCATCGACGACTTCGGTACCGGGTATTCGAGCCTGCTCTATCTCAAGCAATTGCCTGCCGACGAATTGAAGATCGACCGCGGCTTCGTCACCGAGCTGACCAAGGGCAACGACGACGAGGCCATCGTGTCGGCCATCGTCGCGCTGGGCAAGACGCTCGGCCTCAACATCGTGGCCGAGGGCGTCGAGACGCCCGAACAGCAAGCCATGCTCACGCGCCTGGGCTGCGATGCGTTGCAGGGCTACCTGCTCGGTCCGCCGGTACCGCCCGAGCGGCTCATGCAAAGCGTCGCGCTGGCGAAGGCGAACTGACGCCTACGACAGGAGGCGCTGCCAGCGCCTGGGTACCTTTCCCTCGGGGCCGGGCACGGGCTGGTCGTCGGGATGGCTGTGCGGCGGGGCGAGCACGGGCCCTTCGAACACCGCTTCGGTCACGTAGTTATAGAACCAGTCTTCGCCCGGTTCGAAGCTCTGGATGACGGCATGCCCGGTGGCTTCGAAATGCTTCGTCGCGTGCTTGTTCAGCGAATCGTCGCAGCAGCCGATATGCCCGCACTGCGCGCAACGGCGCAGGTGAAGCCACCAGCTATCGCTGGCCAGGCACTCCACGCAGCCGGTGCCGCTGGGCGGCACGCTCGGATCGATACCCTGGATTTTCTCGTTCATCGGTGTCTTTCCTCGCCGGAAGGTCGTTGCGATGCTATCAGGCGAGGCGGCTGCCGTTGGGTACCGGGCGCTCCACGGTGGTCACCACCACGCCCTCGTCGGTATGGAAGCCCGTCAGGAGGAACTGCGAGCGGAAAGGCCCCACCTGCTTCTCCGGAAAGTTGATGACGCCGACGATCTGCTTGCCCACCAGGTCTTCGGGCCGGTAGACGCCGGTGACCTGCGCGCTGGTCTTGCGCTCGCCGTGGGGGCCGAAGTCGACCCAGAGCTTGTACGCGGGGCGTCGCGCTTCGGGGAAGGGTTCGACACGGGTGACGGTGCCGGCCACGAGTTGCACTTTCTCGAAGTCGGCCCAGGTGATCTCTTCGCTCATGGAGTTATCCTGAAAAGCCGCCGCCATCGAGGAACGCCTGTTCGTCCGGCGTGGTCTCGCGACCGAGCTCGCGGTTGCGGTGGGGGAAGCGGTGGAATCGTTCGACGATGTCGAAATGCACTTTCGCATAACCGACGTACGGTTCGCCCAGCGGTTCGATCAGCGCCAACGACGTGCGCTGGTCGGCCATGTCTTCGGAGTGCTCGAAGGGCAGGTAGCAGAACGTGCGCATGTCGCGATCGACCATCGCGTCGAAGCCGCGTTCGATCATGTGGCGGGCGACGAAGCGGGCCAGCGGATCGGTGGCGTACATGTGCGCCGTGCCGCGGAAGGCGTTGCGCGGAAACTGGTCGAGCAGCAGGACCAACGCCAGGCAGCCTTGCGCATCGTCCAGCCACGCGTCGAGTTCGCGTCGGGCCGCGGCCATGTGCGCGCCGAGGAAATGCTCGCGGAATACGCGATCGAACCGATCGTCGCTGCCGAACCAGCGCGTGTAACCCGCATCGCGCCAGAAGGCCACCACGCGGTCGGGCGTTTCCGGCATCGGCGGGGCGGTGGGATCGGGAGACATGGTGCATCCTTTTCGTGCGATGCGCCGATGATGTGGCATGCGCCGCGGTATGACCACCCCGTCCCGTGCTATCTCACGTTTTTTCCGCGCGAGGTGGCCACATGACCGACACCGAACTTCCCTTGGCCCGGCCCGAGAAGACGCCTCCCTGCCGGCCCGGCACGTTCGAGCTCGGCCTCGCCCTGGCCGGCGCCGTATCCGGCGGGGCCTACGCCGCGGGCGTGCTGGATTTCCTCTACGAGGCGCTGGAGCGCTGGTACGCGGCTCGCGACCGCAAGGAGAAAGTGCCCGACCACGACGTGTTGCTGAGAGTGATCTCCGGCGCATCGGCCGGCAGCGTCAACGGCCTGATATCGTCGCTGGCGCTGCCGCATGCGTTTCCCCACGTGCATGCGTCCACGGCGTCGCCGGCGGACAATCCCTTCTACGACACCTGGGTGGAACGTCTGGACATCGAGGGGTTGTTGCGCACCGGCGACCTGGAGGGGCCCGACGCATCGCTGGTGTCGTTGCTCGATTCGAACGAACTCGATCGCATCGCCGAACGGGTGATGCGTTTCGACGCGCCGGCGATGACGCGTCCTTACGTCGCCAGCCCCTTCAAATGCATCTATACCGTGACCAACCTGCGCGGCGTGCCCTACAAGGTGCCGTTCGCGGGTTCCACGCCGAGCGCCGCGCATCACATGGTGGCGCATGCGGACTACCTGCGTTTCGCGGTGGATACGGGTAACGGCGCCTATGACCGCGCCTGGGAATACCCCGACGACCTCTACGTGGGTTTTCCCAGGCGGATGCCGGACCGCGCGTGGAACGCCATGCGCGAGGCCGCGCTCGCCTCGGCGGCTTTCCCGGGAGGATTGCGCTATCGCGAGATCGAACGGCGCTGGAGCGATTACGCGCAGCGCAGCGTGGCCGTGCCCGACGCGCACGGGCAGGTGCGCATGGTCTCGGTCGCGCCGGCCGAGCGGGCGCCGTCCGATCACGGGGCGGGCTACCGCTTCGTGGGCGTCGATGGCGGCGCGATGGACAACGAGCCGTTCGAACTGGCGCGCACGGAGTTGGCTGGATCGCTCGGCCGCAATCCGCGCCTGGGCAACGAGGTGAACCGCATCGTGGTCATGATCGATCCGTTTCCCGAACCGGACGAGCTCGGACCGGCCGATGCGAGCCGGATCAACATCGTCGAATCGATGACGGCGCTGTTTTCGTCGTGGAAGCAGCAGGCCCGCTTCAAGCCGGAGGAAGTGGCCCTGGCGATGGACGACAGCGTGTACAGCCGGTTTCTCATCGCGCCCACGCGCCACGCGGCCGACGGGAATGCCTTCGTCGGCGGCAAGGCGCTGGCGGCCGGCGGATTGGGCGGCTTCGCGGGTTTCTTCAGCAAGGCGTATCGCCGTCACGATTTCCTGCTCGGCCGGCGCAATTGCCAGTGGTTCCTCGCCGAGCATTTCGTGGTGCCGGTGGACAATCCCCTCGTGGCGGGATGGGCTCGCGATCCGGCGCTGGCCTGTTACCTCAGGCAGCGCGACGGCGTGACCTACGCGCCGGTGATCCCGCTTCTCGAGGCCTGTCATCCGGCCGACCGCGAAGAGATGGCGCCCGAGTGGCCCAAGGGCGCGTTCGATCCGGGCACGCTGGAAAAACCCCTGCGCGATCGGCTGCAGGCCCTGTATCGCGTCGGCACGAAGAACTGGACGGACAAGATCCTTACCTGGCTGGCCTGGCGGACCTACGCGCGGGGGAAACTGATGGACATCGCGATGGGGCGGATCCGCAAGGCGCTGAAGGACGCGGACCTGATCTGAATCGGCCGATAAGGCCACGGTGTGCCATCGGCTCTTTCGCCGATTGACGTACCCACGCCCGGCGCGGCAATGTCGTCCCCTTGTTCTTCGAGGGAGTGCCGCCATGGCGATGGGATGGGCTCGATGGTCGGCGGTAGCGGGGATGGCGTGGCTTGCCGGATGCGCATCCCAGGGCACCTTGCCGCCGGCGGTGCCGGCACCGGCGGACGTAGCCACGGAGCGGGCCGATGCCGACCGCGCTTATGCCTCGGGCGACATCGCCCGCGCCGCGAAGCTCTACGAGGCGGTCGTCGGAGCGCTGCCCGACGATGCCGATGCGTGGTATCGCCTCGGCAACGCCCGTTTCCGCCTGCAGCAGTCCGATGCCGCGGTTACCGCCTACGACCGGGCCGTGCAGCTGGATCCGCGTCATGCCCGCGCGCTCTACAACCTCGGCGTGGTGCGCCTGAAACAGGCCCAGGCCGCCCTGCTGTCGAGCGCCGAAGCCAGTCCGCCGGGCGACTCCCTGCGCCGCGATGGCGCGCGCATGGCCCAGCGCATCGCGCGCGCGGGTGACGATCATGGCCGTGACGGTCGAACCGACGGTGGCGCACCGCCCTTCATCGTCGAGCCGGACGACGCCATCCCCGGCAATAAATGACGAATTCGTTTTTCAATCGAGCCAATCGTCCTCGCGATTTCGCATTCGTGAAGAACGAATCCGGCAAAGGCCGTGGATCTGTCTACTGGTCTATGTTCACCATGCAAATTCGGTAGTAGGTTCGGTTCCAGGGAGTCCTGCCCGGCTTTTCGCCCGAGGAAACCATGAGCAACACCACTGCCGCGGTGCCCCGCGCCATCGTATTCGAAGACCACGCGGGGCTCGCCTCCGCGCTTTCCGACTTGCTCGTCGAGCGCCTGGGTTACGACGTGGCGGCGTGCGCGGGGTGCATCGAGGAAGCCATTCGCGTCGCCCACGTGGAGCGGTTCGACGTCGCCGTGGTCGACCTCGACCTGCAGGGCGTGATGGCCTATCCGGCCCTGGACGAACTCAAGCGGCGCGGCATTCCCTATGTGCTCGCGACCGGTGTCATACCGGTCGACATTCCCACCCGATATCGCGCGCCGACGGTGCGCAAGCCATACAGCGCCCATCAGCTCGAAAACGCCATTCGCGAAGCGAACAGCGCATTGCGCGCCTGCTAGTCGCCGTCGGGGGATTCCACCGTGTAGCCCTTGGCCTTGAGCGCGGCGAGATAACCGTCGTCGCCCAGGAGATCGTCGATAGGCACGATGGCCACGCTCTGCGGGGTGGACGCCATGGCGTCGTCGACCGCGGCGAGCCAGCGCGTGCGCACTTCGCGAGGCACGTCGGCGATGCCCGCGCGCTGCGCCGCGCCGCCCTCGGTGATGGCATCCAGGCAGGTGCGAAGCTGCTTCGCGCGGCGATCGTCGCGCAGGCCGTCGATGTCGCCCGTGGCCCAGGCGTTGGCGCGACGGGTCATGTCGGCGAGCTGGGCATCGATGTTGTCGACGCTTTGGGTAAAGCACGAGACATCGTCGAGGGTCGAGCGCTTGAACTCCTTCACCACCGAGCGCGGGTCGTCGACCAGCAACGTGTAGGGTACCGGTACCTGTTTGACCCCGTGCCGGGCCGCCAGGTCGATCACCGTGCGCGTGATGTCGCCCGACTTGCGCAGGCCCGCCTTTTTCACGGCCTGCTTGTAGAGCTCCACCGCCGCGAAGATCGGGCGGTAGCGTTCGACCTTGCGTTCGTCGCCGATATAGCGCGCCTTCACCGCGAGCCATCGTTGGTACACGTCGGCGGGCACGGCCTCCTGCAACGTGGCGCCGTCGGGCGCGTTGCGCACGCCGATCAGGGAGGGCAGCAGGGCAAGCCGGCCAAAGAAGCCGACATTGGGCTTGATCTCGACCTTCGGCGGCAGGATCAGCTCACCGGCGTGGGCCAGGGCATCCTCGATCTGATCGGTTTTCCAGGTGACGTCGCGCGGAATGGGCGAGAGCGTGCCGAGGATCAGCAGGGTGTGGTCGCCGCGCGTGACCTTCCAGAGCCCTGGGCCGGGCTGCTCGCCGCTGACCGTCACCGCTTCCAGCAGGGGGGCGCTGGCCGCCGAGGCGGGGAGGGGGGGCGGAGGGGCCGTCTGCGCGGCCAAGGGGGTGGATGCCAAAGCCAGGCATAGCGTCAGGAGGAGGGAGCGGCGGGGCGGGTTCATCGGCAAAGTCTATCCAAGTGCGGTGGCGCGGGTACGGGGGCGATCACCGGCCGCTCGCCCCCTGTTCACGTGGTTCGGGCAAGATGGATGCTTTCCCCGAGGCGGAGTTCCCCGCATGAAAATAGGCATCATCGGCGCAGGAAATATCGGGTCCGTACTGGCAAGGCGGTTCCGTGAAGTGGGCCACGACGTGCTCATCGCCAATTCGCGCGGCCCCGAAACGCTATCCCAGCTCGAGCGCGAGACCGGGGCCGTCGCGGTCACCGCCCATGAGGCGGCTCGAGGAGGTGAAGTGGTGATCGTCACCATTCCCGAATCGCGCATCCCCGACCTGCCGTCCGATCTTTTCGAAGGCGTGCCTGACGATACGGTGGTGGTCGATACGGGCAACTATTATCCGCGCCAACGCGACGGCCGCATCGCTTCGATCGAGGACGGCGTGCCGGAGAGCCAGTGGGTATCCGACCAGTTGGGTCGCCCCGTCATCAAGGCGTTCAACAACATCTACGCCGAGCATCTGGGCAAACTCGGACGGCCCTCCACGGCGGATACGCGGATAGCGCTCCCCGTCGCCGGCGACGATCCCAATGCCAAGGCGAAGGTGCTCCGGCTCGTCGACGCGCTGGGCTTCGACGGCGTGGACGCGGGAACGCTGGCGGAGTCGTGGCGCCAGCAACCGGGCACGCCGGTTTACACCGCCGATCGCGATCTCGAAGGCGTGCGCCAGGGCCTGCTCGACGCGACGAGGGAGCGTCGTCCCGAGTGGCGTGCATCCGACGCGAGCCCCGGCTCGTTCGACGCGCCGCGCTGACGACGTGACGGCGGCGTGAACCTTTCGTCGTGCCGCCTTACGTTGTGACCCAACCGGCAAGGGAATACGCTCTGTATCCCCGCGCCGTCGCTTCGCAGGTCCATGGCCCTGGTCATCTACGACATTCCGTTCAAACCCGATATCGCGGGCCTGTGGCACGTGCAGGTGAACTGCGTGCCCACGGAAAACTTTTCCAGCCGGGTCGAAGCCATCGCTTACGCCATACAGCAGTCGAAGCTGGTCGGCGCGCAGCACGGCACCCAGGTACTGGTGAGCGTGGAAGGCGCCGACGGGATCTGGCGCGAATTCGAATCCAGCGCCAAGCGACCTATTTCGCAATTGCACTGACGGCGGCGGATGCACACCGCCTTGACCCTTCTTGGCCGACGATGGCGGCCAAAGGAGGGTCGCCTTGTCCATGTCCCATCGAAAAATCGGTTACTTCGACGTCGAAGGTAGTTGTTACGTTGCCAAGCCCGGCCGCTGGCGAGGCAAGTACGTCATCAGCGAAGACGGCGAGGAGTTGAAGGAAAAGCTGTGCGTCACGTTGCACGACAACGAGGCGGACGCGTGCGAGGAAGGCATGCGCCTGGGAATCGCCGCGGCTCGTCAGCTGATGAAGGAGCGCGAAGGGTTCGATCCGGGCGAGGGCGAAACGTGAGGCGTTAAGGAGCGCGGAGCGCTGCCTCGTCGAGTATGTCGACGCCGCCGGGCCGAATGATCAACGTACCGGCGTCGCGTAGCCTCGCCAGCATGCGCGTCACCGCCGCCGCGCTCATGCCGAGATGATTGCCGATGTCTTCGCGCATCATGGGCAGGGCGAGGAAGCAGTTTTCTTTTTCGATGGCGCGGTGCCGCCGGAAAAGGTCCGCGAGAAAGCCACGAACGCGCCGCAGGGCGTCACCCTCGAAGGTGGATGCGTTCGTGGCGCGATGTTCGCGCCGGCGCAGCACGTTCAGATGCCGCGCGATGTCTTCGCTTTCGCAGCACAAAGCGTGCGTCGCGTCGCGGGGAAAGCGACAGAACCACGTCTTGCCTATCGCCACCACGGAGGCGTCGTGCACGTGCGTGCGCGAAACGCCCAGCGCGAACAGTTCGCCAGGCAGGTGAAAGGCCACCACGCGTTCGCCATGCATCGTCTTGGCCATGCCCGAAAGCACCGAGAAGGCGGCGAGGTGAGGCGCGCCCGGCTGCACCAGCCGATCGCCGTCGGAAAACGGGCCCACGCGTTCCACCACGCTGCGCACGTCGAGCAGGGCCGGATCGCCCCCGCGCGTGGCCTCGCAGGACGATGCGTGCCGGCACGACGCGCTGCAGGCGATCCCGGGGGAACGGGGCTTGCGGAGCGATGGAGTTGGCCGGGCGTGGTGCATGTCTGAACCTCCGTGCGGTGCTGCCTGCGCGGTGTCGATTTTAGGTCGAAGGCGACGCCCCGACGGGCGATGTCGGGCGACTGTGCGCAAATGCCGCATGGGTTCATGGGAGATCGGCCGATGGATGCCCTGCGCCGAATATTGACGCGGCCGTTTTTTTCCCTTAGTAAAGGCCCCTGGGGGAATACCGATAGGGGGCCGCACAGGCCATGGCACGTCGATTCACGTTGTTCCGTTCGACCCACGTTCGTTGCCGGGAGCGCCACGCATGACGCGCCCCGACCCCGGCGACGCGCCGGTGACCAACAGCAGCCTGCCCGACGGCTACGTCCCCGTGCACGTGGCTCCGTTCGTGATGCGCTACGGCACCGATTTCCTCAGGGCGATGCGGCGCGCCGCCGTGGAAGGCGCACGCGACGAGGCGGAAGCCGAGCCGGCCTGATCATCGCTCGGTCGGCCGCGAGGCGGCCGGCGCGCGATGGCCGTCGTCGGGGATGTCCCCGGCGGGGCCGCCCTTGCGGATCGCGCCGACGATGAAAATGGCCACCAGCGCGGCGATCAGCGCGAGCAAGGCGTAATAGCGCGTACGGTTCATGATCGGGCCCTCCGTGGTGGCCTTTCGCCCAGTGTCCGGGAGTACCGTCAACGGGGCGTCAGCGTCGCGTCGCGTCGAGCAGCTCCGCCACCGCGTCGACCAGCGCGCGTACCGAAAAAGGCTTGGTCAACAGGTTCGCTCGCTCGGGAAGGCGGGGAGAATCCGCGAAGGCCTCCCACGCGTAGCCGGTGATGAAGAGAACCGGCAGATCGGGCCGCGTCTCGCGTGCGCTGAGCAGAAGTTGCCGGCCGTCCATGCCGGGCAGGCCGATGTCGGTCACCAGCAGGTCCGGCGGGTTCTCGCCGCGCAGCACGCCGAGCGCCTCGTGGGCGTCTTCGCAGGCACTCACCACGTAGCCTGCCTCTTCGAGCACCTCGCGCGCGAGCGAGCGCAGCATGTGTTCGTCCTCGACGAGCAACAGGTGTTCACCCTGGCCGGGATGCTTCATGTCCGCGACATGGGCGTGCTGCGTGTCGGTCTCGCCGATGTGGCGCGGTAGCCAGAGGCTCACCGTGGTGCCCTTGCCGGGCGCCGATTCGATCACCGCGCGACCGCCGGTCTGTCGTGCGAATCCGTCCACCATCGACAGCCCCAGGCCGGTGCCCTGGCCGATCGCCTTGGTGGTGAAGAAGGGGTCGAACGCTTTCTCGATGACGGCGCGCGACATGCCGGTGCCGGTATCGGTCACCGAGATGACGACGTAGTCGGCGCGGCCCGAGCCGATGTCGCTCGATGGCGCGTTGTGCGTGCGGATGGTGAGCGTGCCTCCCTGGGGCATCGCATCGCGCGCGTTGATCGCGAGGTTGAGCACGGCGCTTTCCAATTGGCTGGCGTCGGACAGCGTGCGCCACAGGTCGGGCTGCATGCGCAGGTTCAGTTCGAGCCGTTCGCCGAGCAGGGGGCGCAGCAGCAGGTCGAGACCGCGTACGATGGCGTTGGCGTCGACGTCCGAGAGCGACAGCGCCTGCTGTCGCGAGTAGGCCAGCAGGCGATGGGTGAGCCCCGCCGCCCGTTTCACCGCACCGCCGGCGGCGTCCAGCAGGCGGCGTGTTCCGTCGAGGCGTCCGCTGTCGAGACGATCGCTCACCACTTCGATGGCACCGCCGATGCCGCCGAGGATATTGTTGAAATCGTGCGCGATGCCGCCGGTGAGGCGGCCGATCGCTTCGAGCTTCTGCGCGTGCCGCAGCTGGTCTTCCATGTCGCGGCGCCGCTGCGTATTGCGTCCCATGGCGTAGACGACATCGCCGTCGGGCACGCAGGTCCACGCGAACCAGACGTAGTCGCCGCTCTTCGCGCGCACGCGCAGTTCGAGGTCGACCACCACGTCGCCGTCCATGAGCTGGGTGATGGCGTCGCGGGCGCGATCGACGTCGTCGGGATGGACCAGTTCCTCGAACCCGGTGCCCACCAGCTCGCTCGTGTCGTAGCCCATCTCGTGCCGCCACGCCGGATTCACGTTGCGATAGTGGCCGTCGCGCGTCGACACCACGTAGAGGTCGCGCGAGATGCCCCATATCTGGTCGCGTTCGCGCGTGCGCAGGTCGATCTCGCGTTCCAGCGACGTGTTGAGTTCGCGCAGCGCCATGGACGAGCGCACGGCTCGCGTGGTTTCGTGGGTGACCGCGTGGATGCCGATGATGGTGCCGTGCTCGTCGCGCAGCGGCATGTACGAGAACGTCCACCAGGTTTCTTCGGCGAAGCCGTGGCGGGCCAGCCGCAGGGGCATGTCACGGTGTACCGAGCTTTCGCCGGAAAACGCGCGTTCGACGTGCGCCGCCGCGTCGGAGTGGACGTCGGTCCACAGTTCGGCGATGGCCTTGCCCGAGGCGCCCGCCAGGCGGGGCCCCAGCATGGGACGAAAGCTGTCGTTGAAGAAGAGGACGCGGCCGCGCCCTGCCGCGACGAACATCGGTCGCGGCGTGTGGAACACGGTGGAAAGCATCGCCCGCAACGCCAACGGCCACCGGTCGGGCGGGCCGATGGCCGAGGTCGACCAGTCGAACGCGCGGACCTCGTCGGCGGCGGGCGAGTCGCGGGGGAGGAAATCGAACGGATCGGCGGTGCGCGACATGGAGGCGTGGACGTTCCTCGGGTTCCCGGCGCCATAATGCACGATGCGCCGCGACGATGTCGTTGCGAAGAGGCCGATGGCGGGATTCTCACGTCCAATCCACGCGTTTGCTGTGAGCGTTGGGCCGGACGACACGAGGAGGATGTCCCATGAGCGACGAACATATTCCCGCCCCGCGAGGCCAGAAGGGGGGTATCGGCTACGTACTGTTGTGGATTCTCGGCGTGCCGATTCCCGTGCTGATCCTCATCTTCCTCGTGCGAGGTTGTACGTAAGCGTTGACCGAACGACGCGCGGGCGCCGCAAGGGCGCCCGCGCCGGGGGAGCATGCCGTAGATCCGTCAGTGATGACGATCCTTGCGCGACTCGTCGGCGGCCTTGCCGACTTCCTTCTGCACCTTGCCGGCGTTCTTTTCGATGTTGCCGGCCGCCTGCTTGGCGTGGTTGCCGGTGATCTTGCCGGCGGCTTCCTTCATGGCACCCTTGATCTCGTGTTTCGTGCCTTCGGTACGATTCTTGTCCATGGTGGTTTCCTGTGGCACTGCGCCGTTCGCAGTGGCATGGGTGTACCGCGCGGAGGCATAAGCGGCCCGTGAAGCGCGCGTGGGACGGCTTTCACTTCGGGGCGGGATAATTCGACGCCTTCAGCACGCCGGCCAGATGGGCGGCGTTGGTCGAGAGGGTGCGCAGGCTACGGGTGACGGCATCGGGCGTCCGCTCCAGGTCGACGTAGTCGGTCGAGCCCATGGCTTCGCCGACCCAGTACACCGGGCTGCCGGCGGGGATGGTGAAACCCAGGTCGGCCAGCGCCTGGTAGATCTCCGCGCTGACGTGGTGCGCGCCATCCTCGTTGCCCACGACCGCGACCACGGCGACCTTGCCCGAGGTGGGATAGCGCCCGTCCTCGCCGATGTCGCCGAGGATCGCATCCATGCGTTCGAGCACGCGCTTGGCGATGCTCGAGGGCTGGCCCAGCCAGATGGGCGTGGCGATGGCCAGAATGTCCGCCTCCATGAGACGTCGGCGCAGGCCAGGCCATTCGTCGCCGGGACCCTCGTCGTGGCTCACCCCGGGCTTGATGTCGAGATCGACCACGCGCTGGGCGTCGACCTCTACCCCATGGTTACGCAACGATTCCAGCAACTGGTCGAGCAGCTTCTGCGTAGACGAGGGCTTGGGTGAGCGGGTGAGGGTGCAGTTCAGGCCGAGGGCTTTGAGTGTCATGGCGGTTCTCCTTGGCAAACCACGAACCTGCTACGCGACGCGTCCATCCCGCGTCGTCACGACGTGCATGCGCCACACGGTGTTCTTTCGTTACGATGGACGACATGTTTCCCCTTCCCAAAACGGCCACGGCGCCGTTCTGCCCGTCCGAGGTGGCTGGTTCGATCGTGGTCGCGGCAAATCTTCCCTGGTGGAAGAAGGCCCTGCGATTCGCCGGTCCGGGCCTGCTCGTCTCCGTGGGCTACATGGACCCCGGCAACTGGGCCACCGACATCGAGGCCGGCTCGCGTTTCGGCTACCGCCTGCTCTTCGTGGTGCTGCTTTCGAGCCTGGCCGCCATCGTGTTGCAATGCCTGGCGGCACGGCTGGGCATCGCCACCGGCAAGGATCTCGCGCGACTGTCGAGCGAGCGCTATCCGAAGGCGGTGGGACGCGTGCAATGGGTGCTGGCCGAGATTTCGATCATTTCCTGCGACCTGGCCGAAGTGCTGGGCAGCGCGCTGGCCTTCAAGTTGCTGTTCGGCGTGTCGCTACCCGTCGGCGTGGCGCTCACCGCACTCGATACGTTCCTGGTGCTGGGCCTGCAGGGCAGGGGATTCCGGCGCGTCGAAGCCATCATCCTCGGCCTGGTGGGCACCGTCGGCATCTGTTTCGTCGTGCAGTTGTTCCTGCTCGGGCCCGACTGGGGCGCGGTGGCCGCGGGCTTCGTGCCGTCGCTGCATGCGCTGTCGTCCACCGAGCCGCTCTATCTGGCCATCGGCATCCTCGGCGCCACGATCATGCCGCACAACCTCTACCTGCATTCGTCCATCGTGCAGACCCGATCGGTGTCGGGGGAGGCCGGAAAGCTCGCGGCCATCCGGCTAACGCGCGTGGACACCATCGGCTCTCTGGGCCTGGCGCTGCTCATCAACGCGTCGATCCTGGTCGTTGCCGCGTCGGCGTTCCACGGCACGGGGCGCAACGACGTGGCCGACATCGGCGACGCCTACCAGCTGCTGGCACCGATCGCGGGCACGACCGTGGCCGCCATCGCCTTCGCCATCGGCCTGTTCGCCTCCGGTCAAAGCTCCACCTTTACCGGCACCATCGCCGGGCAGGTGATCATGGACGGGTTCCTTCGGCTGAAGATTCCATGCTGGCAGCGACGCCTGATCACCCGTGGGCTGGCGATCGTCCCCGCCTTCATCGGCGTGGTGACGCTGGGCGATCGGGCGATCGGCGAATTGCTGGTCGCCAGCCAGGTGGTGCTGAGCATCCAGTTGCCGTTCGCCATGTATCCGCTGATCCGCTTCACCGACGACCGCGGCCTGATGGGCGGGTTCGCCAACAGCCGTGTCACGTCGCTGGCCGCGTGGTTTCTCTTCGTGGTGATTTCCGCCGCCAACGCGTGGCTTGTCGTGCAGGTGTTCGGATTGGTATGACGTGGCGCCCACGCGGGCATCACGATCGTCCGCGCAATCTCATTCGGCGACGACACGAGGGCTCTTGCGCGATGCACACCACACCTTCGCCGGAGATACCCGGCAAGCCGAGGCATATACCGGAAGAGATTCCGGTCGATCCGTCTCCCGAGACGCCCGGACCGGGCCCGCGCAAACAGCCTCCCCAGGAAACGCCACCGCACCCCGATGACCCCGAGGGCGAAGGGCGGCCGTCGCCCGGCGAGATGCCCGAAGCACTCGCCATACGCATTCCCTGATCCACTCCTGCCGGAGGACCCAACATGCCTGAGAAGAAAACCACTGCCAGGGCACGCAAGGACAAACGGGAAGGAAAATCGGCCTCCACCCAGGCCGGCGAATTCGTGAGGGAAGAGATCGAGCACGTCCGTGAGGGCAAGCATGGTGCTCGCTCGGCGAAGCAGGCCATCGCCATCGGGCTGTCCAAGGCGAGGCGCGCGGGCGTGAAGGCCAAGCCGTCGAAGACGGCCAGCAAGGCGACGAAGAAAAAAGCCGCCCAGGACACCGCCGCTTCCCGGCGGTCGTCGGGTACGGCGGCCAAGAAAACCAGCGCGCGTAAGCGCCCGGCGACCAAGACAGCGAGGAAGGCCGCGAGCAAGTCCACAGCCAAGTCGGCCACGCGTTCGCGTGCCTCGACGTCCGCGCTCAAGCGTGAAGGGCATGCCGCCGCATCCAAGCGGGCCCTTGCGACCCAAGCGCGGAAGAGCGCGTCCAAGCGCACGGCGGCCAGCCGTTCGGCGGCCGCGAAGAAGGCTGCCCGTACCAAGGGTGCCGCCGGGCGAAAGTCGGCGGCGAAAAAGGCAGCCCGGACAAGGACGCGCAAGGCGTCCTGACGAAAGAAGGCCCGCTTCATGGCGGGCCTTCTTCATGACAACAGGTGGACGATGGCTTAGAGCGATTCGCCACTCAGGCGGCTGGCCACTTCGCCGAGCCAGTCGTAACCATCCATCTCGCCGCCGAAGAGGTCGAGACCGTTGGTCGCCTCGGTGGCGCGGTAGCCGGCCGAGTATTCGAAAGTGGTGATGCCGTATTCGTTGCGCAGTTCGTTCATCGTCGTGTCTCCCAGTCTGTGTCAGGACCGGATGCTTCAAAAAACGGTCGCCACGTCGCCGGTCTCTGGCGTGGCGGTGAACCCCTGGACGGTTTGTCGTCTCGGTTCGTTCGATTCTGTGAACAATGGGTTCGTTAGGCTTTCGTCATCGGGCCATAGGCCGAATTTCTGAACCAACGAGTTTAGCTACGAACCCTTAGTAGGGGCACCTTGTGGCTTTACAAGGGCCGCCAAGCATTAAATCGTTGGACAGCGGTTGTAAGCAAAAAGTTCAAGGAAATTTCCGATCGATGCTTTCACGGCATCTGCGGAGTGCCTTGCCTGAGCCTTTCGTTCGCCGAACGGATCGGATTCGTTAACCCTAGTTTAACTCGAACGGACGTTTGACGCCACCCCATCCGTTGGCGGGCGTTCAACCCGGGGTCGGGGAGGGTCTAGAATCCCCGGTCCAACGTCTGAGGAAACCATCCATGAAGTCTCGTGCCGCCGTCGCCTGGGAAGCAGGAAAGCCGCTCTCCATCGAGGAAGTCGATGTCCAGGGCCCCAAGGCCGGGGAGGTGCTGGTGCGGATCGTGGCCACGGGCGTGTGCCATACCGACGCGTTCACCCTGTCCGGTGACGATTCGGAGGGAGCCTTCCCGGTGATCCTGGGCCATGAGGGCGGTGGCATCGTGGAGGAGGTGGGCGAGGGCGTCACCTCGCTCAAGCCCGGCGACCACGTGATTCCGCTCTATACGCCCGAGTGTGGCGAGTGCAAATTCTGCCGTTCGGGCAAGACCAACCTCTGCCAGAAGATCCGCGTCACCCAGGGCAAGGGTCTGATGCCCGACGGCACCTCGCGTTTCTCCATCGGCGGCAAGCCGCTGCTGCACTACATGGGCACCAGCACGTTCAGCGAATACACCGTCCTGCCGGAGATATCCCTGGCGAAGATCAACAAGGATGCCCCGCTGGACAAGGTATGCCTGCTCGGCTGCGGCATCACCACGGGCATCGGTGCGGTGCTCAATACGGCGAAGGTCGAGCCGGGGGCGACGGTGGCCGTGTTCGGCATGGGCGGCATCGGCCTGTCGGTGGTGCAGGGCGCGGTGATGGCCAAGGCCTCGCGTATCGTCTGCGTGGACACCAACCCGGCGAAGTTCGAGATGGCGAAGATGCTCGGCGCCACCGATTTCGTGAATCCGCGCGATTATCCCGATACCCCGATCCAGCAGGTGATCGTCGATCTCACCGACGGCGGCGTCGATTACTCGTTCGAGTGCATCGGCAACGTCGACGTGATGCGCGCGGCGCTGGAGTGCTGCCACAAGGGCTGGGGCGAATCGATCATCATCGGCGTGGCGGGCGCGGGCCAGGAAATCCGCACTCGCCCGTTCCAGCTGGTGACCGGCCGCGTCTGGCGTGGCTCCGCGTTCGGCGGCGTGAAAGGCCGCAGCGAACTGCCGGGTTACGTCGAGCGTTACATGGGCGGCGAGATCAAGATCGACCCCATGATCACGTACACGATGGGTCTGGAAGACATCAACCGCGCCTTCGACCTCATGCACGAGGGCAAGTCCATCCGTTCCGTCATCCTCTACTGAGTATCCCGATGAACGATACGATCGACCTGATCCGCCGTTACTACGCCGCCTTCAATCGCGGCGACTGGAAGGGCATGCTCGACCTGCTCGACGAGAACGTGCATCACGACGTGAACCAGGGCGGCCGTGAAACCGGCCGCGATCGTTTCGCCGCCTTCCTGGAGCGCATGAACACGAGCTACAGCGAAGCGTTGAAGAACGTCGTGGTCATGGCCAACGAGGCGGGCGACCGCGCCGCCGCCGAGTACGTGGTGCATGGCGAATACAAGGCCACCGACGATGGCCTGCCCCTGGCGCAGGGGCAGAGCTACGTGTTGCCCGGCGGCGCGTTCTTCGAGGTGCGCAACGGCCGCATCGCGCGCGTCACCAACTATTACAACCTCGAGGACTGGCTGGCGCAGGTGCGTCGCGTCGAAGTGGACTGACGCGACCGGGCGTTGCCAGGACGGGATGGGGCAGGGTGGACCACCGTGCCCCACACGATGTGCCGTCCTGAGGGGGGCGACCGCGCCAGCGTGCTGTCGCCGGGCGTGGGGAGGCCTCGGATGGAGGATCCTAGTAACCCTTAAAAAACATGTTGACTAGTTACATGGGCAATGTAACCATGTAGTTGCTGCTTTACAGGTTACGGCGGCAACTCATCCTCTTTTCGAAGGACATGCCCATGTTTCTCAAGAATCTCTTTGCAGGCGCCGTCGTTTCCATGACCGCCGTCTGCGCGCCCGCGCCGGCCGCGCCGACGACCGGCGAGCCGGTAGTGCATTACCGCTACGCGACGGCGGACGGGGTCAAGGTGTTCTATCGCGAAGCGGGCGATCCGAAGGCGCCCACCGTGTTGCTGCTCCACGGCTTCCCCACGTCGTCGTTCATGTATCGCAACCTGATCCCGCTCCTGGCCGATCGCTACCACGTCATCGCGCCCGACCTGCCGGGATTCGGCCTCACCGAAGCGCCGGATCGCGCGCACTACGCCTATACCTTCGACCGCCTTGCGCAGACGATCGAAGCGTTCACCGAGACCCTGGGCCTGAAGCGTTACGCCATGGAGGTGTTCGATTACGGCGCGCCGGTGGGCTGGCGCCTGGCCGTGGCGCATCCGGAACGGATCACGGCCATCGTCACGCAGAACGGCAATGCCTATGAGGAGGGCCTGAGCGAGGGCTGGAATCCCATCCAGACCTACTGGAAGGAGCCGACGCCGGCCCATCGCGAAGCACTGAGGTCGTTCCTGTCGGAAGAAGCGATCAAATGGCAATACACGCACGGCGTGCCGGAGGCGCTCGTGGAACGCGTGGCGCCGGAGACCTGGGCGCTGGACTACTCGCAGGTATCGCGGCCGGGCAACGCCGACATCCAGCTCGACCTGTTCCTCGACTACGCGAACAACATAAAGAAGTACCCGGAGTTCCAGGCCTATTTCCGCAAGTACCAGCCGCCGCTGCTCGCGGCATGGGGCAAGAACGATCCGTTCTTCCTCCCGCCGGGGGCCGACGCGTTCAGGCGGGACATCCCCAAGGCCGAGGTGCGCTTCTACGACACGGGTCACTTCGCCCTGGAATCGAACGGGCCGGAGATCGGTGCCGAGATCCATCGCTTCCTCGACCGCGTGGTGCCGAGGCAGTGAAGCGCGACGGGCCGGTTTTCGAACCGGCCCGTCTGCGGTCTAATGGCGGCTTTCACATCACGCCGGATCGCCATGTCGTCGCACGAATTCCAGCTCGAGGGCGACTACGTCGAACTCAACATCCTGCTCAAGCTCACCGGCATCGCCGGCAGCGGAGGCGAGGGCAAGCACCTGGTGGCCGAAGGGCTGGTGAAGGTCGACGGCGTGGTGGAGCTGCGCAAGACCTTCAAGGTGCGCGCGGGGCAGGTCGTGACGATCGGCGACGAAACGATTCGCGTCGTGCGATGACCGTCAGGACAGCACGTTGACCTGCGTCGCGCCGATCACCGCGATGAACACCACCGGAAGCATCCAGAACCGGCTCGGGTCGCGCCACGTGGACACGCCCAGGCAGACCACGCCGAGCACGCACGACACGATGCCCGCGGCGGTGAGTCCCAGGGCCAGCAGCGAGGGATCGCCGCCGCCGGAGGCCAGCAGCAAGGGATGGAAGATCGCGTACCAGGCCAGCACGAGGCAGGCGCCGCCGACGATGCCGAGGAGCCAGTTGGACGGATGGTGCTTCGGAAGAAGCTGGATGCCGAGATAGATAGCAAGAACGACGACAGCAAAAACGACGAGCAGCAAGGCCATGCAATAACCCCTTTGTCGTGACTGGTGCGGTCCCCACCGCGAGAGTCGTTCCGTCGAGGATGGCGCATGAGGGCGCCCACGTCATGCTGCGGCGCGATAGGAAAAAACCCCAGGTCGGCCATGTCGGGGAGCGCGCGTTTCGTCGGCTCCTGGGCCGTTTCGTCGGAATTCCCCGCCCGGCCCCGCAGCTGCGTCGTATGCTCCGTCCGCATTCGAAGCCGGAAGGGGCGGAACATGGCGAGCATCAAGTTTCTAGGACGTATCCTCGTGGCATGGTTTGCCGCCTGGTGCGTGCTGCTGGTCGTGTGGAACGTCACCGGCTGGAATCGTGGCGACCTGCCGTGGGTATTCAGCATGGCCTGGTTCGTCGGCCTGCTCGCCTCGCTCGCCCGCGGCGTCACGCACCTGTATCGCGTGCGCACCATCGCCGGCCGCGTGGATGCCGAAACCCTTTCCAACCGCCAGCGCAGGCGCGTCGAAGTGCCTTACGGTGCCGACGAGGCCTTCGGACTCGTCGAAGAGGCGGTGCGCGAGCTTCCCAACGTTCACGACGTGGTCGCCCGGCGGGGCAGCCTCCAACTGCATGCCACCGTCCGCCTGCCGCGGACGGAGGCGTCGCGGCGTCGCTGGCGTGCCTGGTTCGCGTCCTTCGACCGGCATACCCAGGTCACCGCGACCCTGACACCGTCCGACGGCTCGTCCAGCGTGATGTTCGTTTGCGAGCCCGACATCGGCGCCTGGGCCGACTGGTTCAATCCCGATACCGGCACCTCGCTCGAATACGTCGAATCGTTGGTACGCGCCATCGCGCAGAAGCTCGCCGGGCGACGCAACCGGGAGCGGGCCGACGTACGCCAGACGGCGATGGAAAAGGAGCTGACGGCGGCCCAGCTCGGCCTTTTGCAGGCGCAGGTCGAGCCGCACTTCCTCTACAACACGCTCGCCAGCGCGCAGGAACTGGTGCGCACCGATCCGGCGCGCGCCGACAAGATGCTGGGTCACCTGATCGACTACCTGCGCAGGTCGTTGCCGCGCGTGGATGGCTCGCTCTCCACCCTGGGCCAGGAACTGGAGCGCTCGACCGCGTGGCTGGAGATCATGCGCCTGCGCATGGGCGAGCGGCTGATCGTGCATACCGACGTACCGGCCGCGGCGCTGGGCGTACCGATGCCGTCGATGATGCTGCAGACGCTGGTGGAAAACGCGATCAAGCACGGTCTCGAACCCAAGCCCGGCGGTGGCGGCATCTGGATCCGTGCCGGCGTGGACGCTTCCGCGCTTTCGCTCACGGTGGCCGACGACGGCATGGGCTTTCGCAGCGACGGCGCGGGTACCGGCATCGGCCTGAAGAACCTTCGCGAACGCCTGCGCCTCACCTATGGTGGCGCGGCAAGCTTCACCATCGGCAACAATTTCCCGAATGGCGTGGCCGCGACGATCACGTTGCCGGCCACCGAAGGAGCCGGTCATGCCTAAGTGCATCGTGGCCGAAGACGAACGACTGCTGAGCGCGGCACTGCAACGCGAGCTGGCCGTGGCGTGGCCGGAACTGGACATCGTGGAAGTGGCCGAGGACGGTGGCGCGGCACTGGAAGCCATCGCCAGCCATCGTCCCGACGTGGCCTTCCTCGACATCCGCATGCCGGGACTGACCGGCATGGAAGTGGCGGCCGCGGCGGCCGACGCCAGTCCGTCGACCCTGGTGGTATTCATCACCGCCTACGACCAGTACGCGGTGGACGCGTTCGAGCGCGGAGCCATCGATTACCTGCTCAAGCCGGTCACGGCCGAGCGCCTGGCGCATACCGTCGCCCGCCTGCGTGGCCGCCTGGCGGAGGCCGGTCGGCACGCCGAACGCACCTCGCGCCTGGCGCGCGACATGCTCGAGCGCTTCGACGACAGGCCGGACGAGCCCCTCACCTGGATCACCGCGAGCGCGGGGCGCGGCACGCGGCTGATCCTCGTCGACGACGTGATCTATTTTCGCGCCGACAACAAGTACACCCTGGTCGCCACGGGCGATGGCGACGCCTTGCTCACTCGCCCCATCCGCGACCTTCTCAGGCAACTCGATCCGCGAACGTTCCGGCAGATCCACCGATCGACCATCGTCAACCTGCGCCAGGTCGCCTCGGTGGAGCGCGACGACAGCGGCAAGGGCTGCCTGCGCCTGCGCGGACGTCCGGAGACGCTGAGCGTCAGCCAGCCGTTCATGGCGATCTTCCGGGCCATGTGACGAAAGGAGAACTTCCATGCGTATGTTTTTGGCGATCGTCTACGGTTTCCTCAACCTCGTCGGCTGCACGGATGCGCAGAACCGCAGCATGCGGGTGTCGTCGTCCGAGAACGGCACGACCGTACTCGACGCGCGCACCGACGTCGACCTGGGTCGCGCGGAATTCACGTGCAACGCGAGCCGAAGCGGGCACTGCTATTACGCCGTGTTCTACGAGGGGAAGGAAATCCGCACCTTCGTACTGAGCGTGGCGGAGCGGCGTCGTCTCGACGGGCTTCCCGCGGGGTTCGAGCAATGCGTGGGTGCCGAGCCCTCCCGCATGTCGCCCTCGTGTCGTCCGCTCTGAGGTGCCGTGCCGGAGGCCGAGGGACCTCCGGCACGCGATGACGAAGGGCGGAACGTCAGGCGATCACTGGTAACCGACCGAATAGGGCCACAGGCCCAGTACGTTGACCTCGGGAACGTAGCTGCCCTGACAACTCGCGATGCTGCAAGCGGCGTCGATGGTGAGGCTGGATGGAAGCGTATAGGCCACCACGATCTTGCCCGGAACGATCCACCCCTCATCGCCGCCGCTCGGGCAACTGGTGGCTTCCTCGATGTGATAAGCGGTATGGATGTTGCCGCCGTGCTTGGCGATGCCGCTGCAGAGCAGGTATTGCTGGCCGACCAGGTTGCCGAACTCGTCGAAGTATTTCACCGAGCGTGAAGCGGGTGGGACCGCCTTGGCCGCACCGCTGAAGCCGGCGGTGGCGACGGCCGCGAGAGCGATTCCCATGAGCATGGCTTTCATGCGACGTACCCCTTGAATGCAGGCGAATCCTGCAACGGGCACGTTATCGGCAGCGGTGCGAGAAAAGCTGTAGGCGTGCCGCGACATCCGATGTAAGGGCACGCCTACGCGTTTTCGGCATCAGTTCGATCCGCGCGGTACCACCGTATAGGTAATCTTCGACGGGTGCGCCGCGTCGTGGTGTACCGCGTTATGCGCGATCACGCCCTTGGCCTCGTCGTAGTTGTTGCCGCCGGTGTTGAGGTTGCGGTCGAAACGCGGGAAGTTGCTGCTGGCGATCGCCACGCGCAGCTTGTGCCCCGGCTTGAAGAAGTAGCTGGTGTCGATCGGCTGGAACGTCACCTTGTACACCTCGCCGTCCTTCATCCAAACGGGCGGCTTGTCGTAGCCTTCGCGGTAACGCATGCGCTGGATGTTCTCGGTAATGTTGAACGACTTGCCGTCGGGCATGACGTCCATCACCTTGAAGGTGAAATCGGTGTCCTTCGCGTCCGAGGAAACGTACAGCGTCACGGTGATCGGTCCGCTGACTTCCGTGCCTTCCTTGAAGGCCTCCGAGTCGTACACGAGGATATCGTTGCGGGCGAGCTGGCCGTTCTGGTCGAACGAACCGAACTTGACCGCCGTGCCCTGGCAGCAACCGCCGCCTCCCAGCGTGGTGACGGGATTCATCGGGTCGTAGACGAAGCGGTCGGGTTGGTCGGGGCCGCTCGGTGCGTCGGTCGAGAGCTTGCCGTCGCCGTAGAGCGTATTGGCCTTGCCGCCGCTGGTGAAGTAGAGGTCGCGCGTGACGGCGCCGGCCGGCGGCCAGGTGGCGGAGTCGTGCCACTTGTTTTCGCCCATCACGTAGTACATGACCTTGGCCTGCTTGTCGACGACGGGGCTGTCCACGCCCTTGAGCCACTTGTCGAACCAGCCGAACACGAGGCTGTCGTAATCGTAGCGCGCGTCGCCCACGTCGAGGTCGCCGATCATCGTGTGCTCGGTGGCGCGCGTGTAGGCGCAATGCAGCACCGGCGCGATCACCGCGTATTGCTGGTCGGCCACCGCCTTCGGTGCGGTGGCGCGCACGTGGTTGTAGGCGGCGAGGTTGGGCGACACGGAGACGTCGAACCAGCTCATGAACCACAGGCCGGGCTTGGCGATCTTCATGTCGTCGTGCCACAGGCCGCCCTTGTACCAGGCGGGGCTGTTCGGCGTGCGTGCGATCATGTTGCCGCCGGTCGGCACGTCCATCGCGTCGGCGAAGATGCCCTTGGGGCCGTCCACCGATTTCATGATGTCCTTCTCGGGAAGCACCCAGAAGGCGGTGTCCCAGTCGGCGCGCGGCGGCGCGGAATCCAGGTCGAACATCTTCGACGCGCGGATGAGGTCGGCCTGCGACATGTTCGCCGGGAACTGCGGCCGCACCTGGTTCTGTTCCTTGTAGAGCCAATCGATGAAGAGCATCTGCACCGCGCCGCCGCGATACCAGTTGCCCTGCTCGTAGTAGGGACCCACGCGGCCCACGCCGGCGCCGAAGCCCTGCACGTTGAACGTGGCCAGGCCGGGTTCATCCTGCGCGACCACGGCCATCTGCCATTCCGCCGTGGACGAGCAGCCGGTGGTGCCCACCTTGCCGCTCGACCAGGGTTGCGAGGTGATCCAGCGGACGGCGTCCACGCCGTCGGAAAGGGGGGCGCCGAGGATCTCGTAGTTACCCTCGGAAAAATAATGGCCGCGCTCGTTCATCTCGACGAACGCGTAACCGCGTTTCACGGCGTCGAGCTCGTGGGTCATGTCGCGCGGCGCGCCGAGCTTAACGTCCCAGAAGTTGAAGTTGTACGGGGTGCGCACGAAGATCGTCGGCACCTTGCCGCTCGCGTTCTTCGGCCGGTAGATGTCCGCGGCCATGCGCTTGCCGTCGCGCATCTTCACCATTACCTTGCGATCGACCACCGCGATGTCCTGCAATTGCTTCTCGATGGACTCGCGCTTGTCGATCAGCTGCTTCTGCTCGCGCGTCAGGGGAGCATCCTGCGCGGCGACGGGCCCGGCGGCGAGGGCAAGGCATACGCTTCCGAGGGCCACCGACGATACGGTGCGGAAGGAGAGAGGGGCACGACGCATGGGCTGGTGGCCTTTGACCGGGACGATCTTTCGAGTCTGGCAAACCCGTCAGGGCAGGTAAATCGTGACTTGTGGCACGGTGGGCAGCCGATCGCATCGGCGAATCGGCGTGCCTGGACGCCTCAGGCCTCAGGCCTCGGGCACCGCCACGCCGTGGCGATGCAGGATCGCCGAGACCTCCGAGCTCACCCAGTCGAAGTGCTCCGGCCCCGCGGCTTCGAGGACGGCGTTCGATTTCTCGGCGAAGGCGGGCCAGAACGCGTCGGGGTCCGGGTTATGGCGCAGGTCGCGCTCCACCTCGGTGTCGAGGCGTCCCAGCATGCGCTCAAGGTCGTCACGGTGGCTCATGGGCGCAGACTAGCCTGACCCCATGTTCGTACGGCGTATACGGCGTGCGGGTACCGCCATGGCGCCCGACCTGGGTCGAGGGGCCGCAGCGTCCCATGCGCTGGACACCGGCCGCGGGCCGCGGCCGCTATGCTTGCAGCGCACTGCGTCCAGAGATAGCCATGTCGTCCACCGAAACCTTCAAGTTCGTCCTCATCCTGCTCGTGGCGCTGGTCGCGCTGGAGCTGATCGCGCGGCGGTTGCGCCTGCCCACGGCGGCCGCGTTGCTTGCCGGCGGCATCGGCATCGCCTTCATTCCGGGCATCCCGCCGGTCACGTTCGATCCGGAACTCGTGCTCATCCTGTTTCTGCCGCCGCTACTGCAGGACGGTGCCTACTACACGGTCTGGTCCGATTTTCGCCGTTATCTCGGCGGCATCCTGTGGCTGGCCGTCGGCGCCGTGATCTTCACCACCTTCGCGGTGGGCGCCGTCGTCCACGCGGTGCTTCCGTCGCTGCCGTGGGGCGCCTGCTTCGCCCTGGGCGCCGTCGTTTCGCCTCCCGACGCGGTGGCGGCCAAGGCCGTGCTGGGCAAGGTGCGCCTGCCCAGGCGGCTCAACGTGCTGCTGGAAGGGGAGAGCCTGCTTAACGATGCGACCGGCCTGGTGCTGTTCCGCTTCGCCGTCGCCGCGACGCTCACCGGCGCCTTCAGCATGCAGGATGCCGTATTCAGCTTCTTCGGGCTGGCGTTGGGCGGAGTCGCCGTGGGCGTGGTGATCGGCTTCGTCGTGGTGTTCACGCTCCGCCGCATCGTCGAGCACGTGTTCCTGGCGATCATCGCCTCTTGCCTGACCCCATGGGCGGCCTACATCGGCGGCGAGGCGCTGCACGTCTCGGGCGTCATCTCCACGGTGACCGCGGGCATCATTTTCGGCTGGTACCAGCACGACGTGTTCTCGGCGCACGTGCGCGTGCGCGGCACGTCGTTCTGGAAGGTGATGATCTTCCTGCTCGAGGCGCTGGTCTTCATCCTCATCGGCTTTTCCCTGCGCGGGGTGGTGGATCGCCTGGGCGGCCTGGACGCCACCGTCCACGCGCTGGGCCTGCCGATCCTCGCGGTGCTGGGTGCGGTGATCCTCTCGCGGTTCGTCTGGGTTTACGCCACCGACTACCTGCGGATTCCGCTAGCCCGACTCGTGGGGCGGAAGCCGCCGCCGCCTTCGCCCCGTGCGTCGTTCCTGCTCAGTTGGGCGGGCATGCGCGGCGTGGTCACGCTGGCCATCGCGCTCTCGCTGCCCGAATCGATGCCGGGACGCGATCTCACCCTCGCCGCGTCCTTCGTCGTGATCCTGGTCACCGTCGTGATCCAGGGTGGCACCATGGCGCCCGTGATCCGCTGGCTGGGCCTGGATCGCTCCGCGCATGAGCCGACCCACTACCTCAACGAAGGCCAGGCCTCGGCGCTGATCGACAAGGCGCAACTGGACGCCGTCCGGGCCTTGGCCTATGACGCGCAGGGCGCGCTCATCCACCCGCGCCTGCTCGAGCAATACACCTACCGGCTCAGCGTCACCGAGCGCTCGGCGGCTTCACCGCCGGATCGCGATATCCGTGGACGACAGGAACACTACGACGTGATCCTCGCCGCCGTCGCCGCGGGGCGCGCTGAGATGTTGCGATTGCATCGCGCGGGGAAGATCCACGACGATCTCCTGCATTACATCGAGCGCGACCTCGATCTGCAGGAAATCGAAGCGATGAACGATCGAGAGGCGCCCCAGGCCTGAGGATTCGGCATCACGGCGAGTGGCCGGGGCGTCGCCCATTCACGTCGCGTCCACGATCCCGGGCGGGTCAGATCGTCCAAATGTGCACCGGTCGGCATAATCCAGCCAGGAAGACCGTCAAGCTTCAGGTTGGTCAGGCAACAGGGAAACGACGGTGACCATGACGACACCGGTCGACGTCTCGCATCGGCAACTGGAAAGGCTTCACGACGACACGAGCGCCCTCATCGAGGCGTTTCGCGGCGCGGACTTCGACGAAGCGGGTTTTCGTTGCCATCTCATCTGCCTCACCGCCAGGGACATGGGCCTGGATGAGCTGCATGCGGTCGCCACGCGCCTGGTGGATACGCTCGCCCCCTGGCGCGAATCGCGGGCACCACGCGGCGAGATTCTCGCCGCGGCGCTGCTCATCGAAGACGTGAGCCACGCGATGCATCGCGCCATCGTCGGTAGCCTCGGCACCGACGAAGGTGAACCCGATCACTGATTCGGCGCGTTGCCCGGGCCGGTTGTAACCGGGACGGCCGGAACGGCGAATCGACGGTGTGCCTCCTGTCCCAGGGGGCTTACGCCGGAGATATGCCATGCAAAAGAAGCACGTTCTTGCGGTCGCCGCGCTGGCGGCCTTGTCGGTGTCCACCGTTGCCGGTGCCCAGGTGATCCAGCCCGATCTCTTCGGGCTCGGGCAGCAACATGTCTACGTCATGTCCAACGGCATCGACGGAAATGCCGTGGCCGTACTGCGCCGCAACCGTTCCGGTAGCCTGGACAAGGTCGGCACCTATCGCACGGGCGGCAAGGGTGTCGGCGTCGGCACCACCGCACCGCCGCCCGATCCGCTCGGTTCGCAGAATGCGTTGCTGCTCAGCGACGACGGCCATCTCCTATTCGCGGTGAACGCGGGCAGCCACCAGGTATCCACGTTCCTCGTCCTGGGCGATTACCTCGAACTGGTGGACGTGACCGACTCGGGCGGTACCTACCCGGTGAGCATCGCGCAGCGGGGCGATCGCCTCTTCGTGCTCAATAGCGCCGAGCAGGCCAACGTCACGGCGTTCCGCATCGGTCTGTTCGGCAACCTCTCGAAGGTGCCCGGCGGATCGCGGGTCATCGGCACCGACGAGCCCCTGGTCAACGGCCAGCCCAACGTCGGCAACACGGCGAGCCAGTTGCAGTTCGACCGTACCGGCCGCTGGCTGGCAGTGTCGGTGAAGGATTCGCGCGATCGCGGTTACGTGGAAACCTTCGGCGTCGACCGGTCGGGCAACCTCGCGAAGGATCCGGCCATCACGCCCACCGACGATGCCGCCGCCTTCGGATTCACCTTCGACGCGCAGAATCACCTGTTGCTCGCCGACGGAGCCCTCAATGCGGTTTCGTCGTTCTCCATCGGTCCTCGGGGCGACCTCACCGCCATCTCGTCGCCCGTGGCGGACGGGCAAAAGGCCACGTGCTGGCTGGATGCGAACGGCCACCTCGTCTATACGGCGTCGGCGGGAACGAACACGCTCAGCAGCTATCGCGTGGATGGCGCGGGACGGCTCACCTTGCTCGATGGCGCCGCGGCGGACCTCGGCACCGGTCACGCCACGACCGATGTCAAGTTCTCGCGCGACGGCAAATCGTTGTACGTGAACGCGCCGGGCACGGGTACCGTCAAGGCGTTCCAGGTGCATGCCGACGGTAGCCTCGTTCCGTTGGGCGAAACGCAGGTCTTCGGCGCCGGCACGGGCACCCAGGGCCTCGCGGTTCAGTAAACGGGCTTGGCGCCGGATCGCCGCCCGGGTGAGCCGGGGGCGATCCGGCGAGGCGTCGGGAACCGACCGTTTGTAACTTTTCGGTTCCGGTGGCCGAATAGGCGGATACCCGCCCGCCGAACGTGCCCCGATGACCGTCCATTTTTCCTGTACCCAATGCGGCCGCTGCTGCCATGGCCTTCGCCTGCCGTTGAGCGTGCGCGAGGCCATCACCTGGCTACGCGACGGCGGCGAGGTACAGCTTTTCAGCGAAGCGATCCCATGGCCCGAGGATCTGCCCGAAGACAACCTGCCCGCGCAGCATAAGCGTCGCCGTTCGTTCGCCGCGCGAAGCGGAAGCCTGCCCGTGCGGGTGATCGTGGTGTTGATGGCCTCGTTCGACGGTGCCTGCCCGAACCTGCTGCCGGACATGCGTTGCGGCATCTATGACCGTCGTCCGCGCGTGTGCCGCATCTATCCGGCCGAACTGAATCCCTTCGTCGAACTCGAGCCCGCCGGCAAGCTGTGTCCGCCCGAGGCCTGGCAAAGCGAGGAAGTGCTCCGCGACGAGGCGGGTCGATGGACCGATCCGGACACGGTGGCCGCGATCGCGGCCGCCCGCGACGCGGATAGGATCGATGCGGCGACCAAGGCGCGGGTATGCGAGCGACTCGGGCATGCGGTCGCCGGTCTCTCCAACGAAGGCATCGTCATCCTGTCGCCGTCGCGCGAACGCCTGTTGGCGGTCCTGGAAGACGCCATCGACCCAGGGGCGAGCGACGAAGAACCCATCCATTCGTGGCAAGTGCTGTCCAACCGCTCGGCCACACTGGACATGTTGCGTTCCGCGGGCACGGATTCGGCGGCGGCTCCGGACGGTGATGCCGGCGGCTTGCGCTATCTGGGCTTCTTCCAGGGCGATGGGCCGCGGCCGCACTAAGGCCGCTCAGTCGCGTTCGGGCGCTTTCTTCCGGGACGTCCGCTTCGTCGCCGCCTTGCGGGCGGTCGTTCGCTTTCCGCTGGGTTTTCCGAGTTCGATCCATGTCGGCGCATGGTCGCTGGCCTTGGGCAGGTCGCGTACCCAGCGGTCGACGCCCGCGGCCTTCAGGCGTGGGGCGAGATCCGGCGAGAGCAGCAGGTGATCGATGCGCAGGCCGCGGTCGCGGGGCCAGTGCTGGCGGAAGTAGTCCCAGAAGGTGAAGATCGTTTCGTCGGGATGGATCGCGCGCAATGCGTCGGTCCATCCCTGCGCGAGCAGTTTCGCGTAGGCTGCGCGGCTTTCCGGCTGGAGCAACGCGTCGCGCCGCCAGTGCTTCGGGTCGTAGATGTCCGCGTCCGTCGGCACCACGTTGAAGTCGCCGGCGAGTACGACGGGCTCTCCGCTGGCCTGCAGCTTCTTCGCGTGGCGAAGCAGGCGTGCGAACCACTTCAGTTTGTACTCGAACCGGGGACCCGGCCAGGGATTGCCGTTGGGAAGGTAAAGGCAGCCGACGCGCACGCCATGGGCCCGCGCTTCGATATAGCGGCTTTGCGTGTCCTTGGGATCGCCGGGCAGGCCACGGCGGATAACCTCGGGGTCCGCGCCACGCGACAGTATGGCGACGCCGTTCCAGGATGCCTGCCCGGCCCAGAGGGCGCCGTAACCCACCTCGCGGATCGCCTGTACCGGGAAGCCGATGTCGGTCGCTTTCAATTCCTGCAGGCAGGCCACGTCGGGTGCCTCCCGCTCCAGCCATTCCAGCAGGTGGGGCAGACGCGCCGTGATGCCGTTGACGTTGAACGTGGCGATCTTCATGGCGCGAATGTCGCGTCGGGCGAGTGCAGGCCAAGTGATGGCGCGGACGTTCACGTCGCTGGCGATTTCGTGTACGCCTGCGCCGTCTTTCGTCACGAAGGATCACGGACCCACCCGCCAGAGTAGGGCTTCCCCAACCCCGAGAGGAGCCCACCATGGCGAATGCATCGCCCGTTCTCGTCGACCCCACCAAACAATATCCCGGGCCGCCGTTCGACACGCCCAAGCAATCCGCGCCGGGCACGGTGGCAAAGCTCCATCCGCCGGCCGATCACGGCGAAACCAGCTACCGTGGCCATGGGCGGCTGGCCGGACGCAAGGCGCTCGTCACCGGCGGCGACAGCGGCATCGGCCGCGCGGTCGCCATCGCTTTCGCGCGGGAAGGTGCCTCGGTGGTCATCACCCATCTGCCCGACGAGCAGAAAGACGCCGACGACGTGGTGACGTTGCTGGAGGGCGAGGGCGCCACCGTGCGTTCCATCGCGGGCGACCTCAAGGACGAGGCGTTTTGCCGGTCGCTGGTGAACGACGCGTACGACGCGCTCGGTGGCCTGGACATCCTTGTCAACGTCGCCGGACGGCAGACCCACCAGGAAAGCATCGAGAACCTGTCGACGGCCCAGTTCGACGAGACCTTCAAGGCCAACGTGTACGGCCTGTTCTGGCTCTGCAAGGCCGCCCTGGAACGGATGCCCGCGGGGTCGACCATCGTCAACACCGCATCCATCCAGGCCTACCAGCCGTCGGACATCCTTCTGGATTACGCCTCGACGAAAGCCGCCATCGTGGCGTTCACCAAGTCGCTGGCCAAGCAGGTCGCCGAGAAGGGCATCCGGGTGAACGCGGTCGCTCCGGGTCCTGTCTGGACCGCCTTGCAACCGTCCGGCGGCCAGCCGATGGAAAAGGTGAGGGACTTCGGCGCGAGCGTGCCGATGAAGCGCCCCGGGCAACCGGTGGAATGCGCGCCGCTCTACGTATTGCTGGCGTCGAAGGAATCGAGCTTCGTCACGGGCGAGATCTACGGGGTGACCGGCGGAAATCCCCTGCCGTGATCCATGACCGGCCCGTCATGCGCTTTCCACGAAACCTTGACTTTTTCGTTCATAATCTCGCCGGCTGGTGGCGGGCCGGGTGGCTCGCCGCCGTTACATCCCCGCCGCTGGCGGGACTGGCAAGGCAACGGGAAGATGACGGACACGGAGCCACACGCGTCGGCGACGCTCTCGAAAAGCGAAACCCAGTTTCGACTGCTGGTCGATGGCGTGGCGGACTATGCGATCTACATGCTCGATCCCAACGGACACGTGGTGAGCTGGAATTCCGGCGCGCAGCGGATCAAGGGGTACGCTCCCCACGACATCATCGGATCGCACTACCGCAGGTTCTATACGCCCGCCGACCAGGCGGCGGGCGAACCCGAGCGCAATCTGGCGAGGGCGGCTTCCGAGGGGCGCGTCGAAGCCGAAGGCTGGCGGGTGCGCAAGGATGGCACCCGTTTCTGGGCGCACGTCATCATCGACCGCATCCGGGACGACCAAGGGCGACTCGTGGGGTTTGCCAAGGTGACGCGTGACGTGACCGAGCAACGTGCCGCCGAACGCGACCTCGAAGAAGCGCGCATGGCGCTCTTCCAGTCCCAGAAGATGGAAGCCATCGGCCAGCTCACCGGCGGCATGGCCCATGATTTCAACAATCTGCTCATGGCGATCCAGAGCGCGCTCGATCTGTTGGGACCGCGCCTTCCCACCGACGAACGGACACGCAACATCTACGGTACGGCCCTGGCGGGGGTGGAACGCGGGGCGAGCCTGACGCAGCGCATGCTCGCCTTCGCGCGACGACAGGAACTGGAGCCGCGCGCGGTGAGCGTCGTCGACCTCGTGCGGGGCATGTCCAGGTTGCTGGAGCGTACGGTAGGCGACCGCTTCGAGATCGCTACGCGGTTTGCCCCGCGACTCTGCGATGCGCTGGTGGATCCGCACCAGCTCGAACTGGCCTTGCTCAACCTTGTGGTGAACGCGCGCGATGCGTATGCCGAGCATGGCGGGCGCATCGTCATCGAGGCCGACGTGATGGAGCCGCCGCATGTCGACGCGCCGGAACTCGGTCCCGGCCGCTACGTGCGTCTGTCGGTCATCGACAGCGGCCAGGGCATGGACGTCGACACGCTGGCCCGCTCCACCGACCCCTTCTTCACCACCAAGGGCGTGGGCAAGGGTACGGGCCTGGGCCTGTCCATGGTGCATGGTCTTGCCGCGCAATCGCACGGGCGGCTATCGCTGCAAAGCAAGCCGGGCACCGGTACACGGGCCGATCTGTGGCTACCGGCCGCGGAACACGTGGAGCGCATCGTGGAATCGGCCCTGCCCGAACCGGCGAAGCGCCATGGCGCGTCCCGGCTTCGCGTGCTGACCGTGGATGACGACGCCCTGGTGCTGACGACGCTCGAAGCCCTGCTGGAGGACCTCGGTCACGAGGTCACGGCGGTGTCGTCGGCGCGGGAAGCATTGACCCTGCTCGAGGCCGGCGCATCGTACGACGTGCTCATGACCGACTACGCCATGCCCGGCAAGAGCGGGGTCGAGTTGGCAAAGGACGCGAAGAAGCTGCGACCGGACCTGCCGATCGTCCTGGCGACGGGTTACGCCGAGATATCGTTGAAGGACTTTCCCGACCTCCACCGGCTCGGCAAGCCGTTCGACCGGTCACGTCTGTCCGAGGTACTGGAGCAGGCGACCGCGGCCGGTTGAGGCCGCGGCGGTCCGCGATCCGTCAGGCCCCCAACCCCGAGCGAACCTCGCGCCACGCCTGCCGGATCATTCGCGCGGCGTCCGGGTCCTTCGTCAACGAACTCATGAACGCCTTCGCCTGTTCGAGGGTGATGTGCGGCGGTAGCGGAGGCACGTCCGGATCGGTCACGAATTCGATCACCACGGGTCCGGGCGTGGCGAACGCTTCACGCCAGGCGTCGAGGATGTCGTCCGGACGTTCGACACGGATGCCCTTGAAGCCGAGCAGGCGGGCGTATTCCGCATAGGGGAAATCCTCCACGTCCTGCGCCGGCGCGAACTTCGGATCGCCGGCGAGCGCGCGCTGCTCCCAGGTCACCTGGTTGAGGTCGCGATTGACCAGCACCATCACCACGAAGTTGGGATCGGCCCAGCGCTTGCAGTACTGCTTGACGGTCACGAGTTCGGCATTGCCGTTCATCTGCATCGCGCCGTCCCCGACGATGGCGAGCACGGGCCTGTCCGGATGGGCCATTTTCGCGGCGATGGCGTAGGGCACCGCGCTGCCCATCGTGGCGAGCTTGCCGGAGACCGACGCCATCATGCCTTCGCGAATCTTCATGTCGCGGGCGAACCAGTTCGTGTGCGAACCGCTATCTCCGGCGATGATGGTCCGGTCGGGAAGGGCGGACGACAGCTCCCAGAACACGCGCTGGGGATTGATCGGCGACGCCGGCTCCATCGCCTTCAACTCCAGCGACCGCCACCACTTGCGCACGTTCACCTCGATGCGCTCGCGCCAGTCGGTGTCGGTTTTCCGTTCGAGCAGGGGCAGGAGCCGGCGCAATACCTCGGCGCTGTCGCCGATGAGGTTGACCTCGGTGGGATAGCGTATCGACACGTTGCGTGGCGACAGGTCGATCTGCACGGCGCGCGCCTGGCCGTCTTCGGGCAGGAATTCGGAGTAAGGGAAGGTGGTTCCCACCATCAGCAACGTGTCGCAGTGGTCCATCATCGACCAGCTCGGCTTCGTGCCGAGCAGGCCGATGGACCCGGTGACATAAGGTAGCGCGTCGGGCAGCACCGCCTTGCCGAGCAAGGCCTTCGCGACACCGCATTGAAGTTTGTCGGCAACGGCGGCCACCTCGGCACCGGCCCCCAGCGCGCCCGCGCCGACCAGGATGGCCGGTCGCTTGCCCGCGTTGAGGATGTCGGCGGCGCGTCGCAATTCCTCGTCCGAGGGCGAAGGACGCACGATGGCGTCGCTGGCGCTGGAATACACGTTTCCGTGCGCGCGTGGCGGATGCGGCACGGCGGGCATCTGCTGGAGGTCGTTCGGCACGATGATGCAACACACCGCACGCTCCGCCTTGGCGATGCGGAACGCGCGGTTCACCACGTGGCGCATCTGCTCCGGCGCGACGACGGTCTCGACGTAGGCGCAGACGTCCTTGAACAGGGCCTGCAGGTCGACTTCCTGCTGGTAATCGCTGCCGAGGGACGTACGCGCCTGCTGGCCGACGATCGCCACGACCGGCACGTGGTCCATGCGCGCATCGTACAGGCCGTTCAACAGGTGGATCGCGCCGGGGCCGGAGGTGGCGAGACAGACGCCCACCTCACCGGTGAACTTCGCATGGCCCGCCGCCATGAAGGCGGCCATTTCCTCGTGCCGCACGCGAATGTAGTCGAACCGGTCCGAGGCGCGGCCCATCGCGCCCATGATGCCGTTGATGCCATCCCCGGGATAGCCATAGATGCGCTCGACGTGCCATTCGGTCAATTGGTCGAGAAGGAAGTCGCCGACTGTCTTGCTCATCATGGGGCTCCACGGCAAAGGTCAATCGCCATGGTGGCCGGTCGGGAATGTTGCACTCGTGAACGTTCGGCAAAAACGATGCGTACTCCGCTCGCACGGCGTCTTGCATATGGGGGGGCTGGCCCCTACGCGATAAGATGCGGTCACCGTATCGTGAAGGACGCCCATGATTGCACCCCTCCGGCCGTACGTGGCCACCGCCTTGATTGCCGTCATGCTGGGGACGACCCAGGCCATCGCTGCCGAGGCGCCCCGGCCTCGCTTGCAAGAGACGCTCGAACGCCTTGCCGACGAGGCGAAGCCCGGCGTGCTGGGTATCACGGTGATGGATCTGGATACGCATGCCCGCACGCGCGTCAATGCCGGCCGGGCGTACCCCATGATGAGCGTCTTCAAGCCCCCCGTCGCCGCGGCCGTGCTCGCGCAGGTGGATGCGGGGCATATCTCCCTGGACGAGGAAATCACGATCACGCGCGGCGAGGTGGTGGACGGTTCAGCCGTACCGTCCATTGGCGCCCGGTTCGTCGGCGACCGCATGCGTTTCACCGTTGAGCAACTGCTCGAAGCCGCCGTGGCCGATAGCGACAACACGGCCGTCGACGCCCTATTGAGGCGGCTCGGCGGTCCACGGAACGTGATGACCTACCTGCATGCGCACCATGTGGACGGCATGCGCATCGACCTGAGCGAAGGGGACGTCAGCAGGATCTTCGACGGCACGGCGAGCGGCGGGTCCATTCCCCGCGACGAGTCCGAAGCCGCCGAAAAGGCACGGCTCGAGCGAGGTTATGCTGCGTACCTGAAGGATCCACGCAACCGCACCACACCCGACGCGGCGGCGGTCTTCCTCGAAAAGCTCTGGGCGGGCGAACTGCTGTCCAGCGAGTCGACGAAGCGTCTTCTCGACCTCATGTATCGCCAGACCACGCCCAACCGCATGCGTGCGGGCCTTCCGTCCGACGTGCGATTTGCCGACAAGTGTGGCACCTCGTACTCGCTGGAGGGCGAAACGGCGGCTTACAACGACATCGGCATCGTCACCTGGCCCGATGGCCATACCGTCGTCGTGGCCGCCTTCCTCACCGCATCGAAGGCGGACAAGCCCGCCAGGGACGCGCTCTTCGCGAAGCTGGGCAAGGCCGTCGTGGACGCGGCGTCACCTGCCGGGAGATAGCATCGCGATCCGGTGCCCAAGGACGGGCGTTTGGGTGAGGTCATCATCTTAGGCGCGCGCGGGAACCCGCGGCGCGACTTACCAGGGCCATGCCCCCGCGGGCACGAAGGGCTAAGCTGCGTCCATGTCCCGAGCCCTGCCGCCCGCCTCCACAGACACGCCTGCCGTCGACTGCAGTGAGGCGGCCCGGCGCTGGACCCTCGTCGCCGCCATTCTCGGTTCCGGCATGGCCTTCGTCGACGGCACCATCGTCAACGTGGCGCTGCCGGCCATCCAGCACGCCATGCAGGCGACCACGGCGGGCGCGCAGTGGGTCATGGAGTCCTACGCGTTGCTGCTCTCCGCGTTGCTCCTGGTCGGCGGTGTGCTGGGCGACCGCTTCGGCCGGCGTCGCGTCTTCGCGCTGGGCGCCCTCGTGTTCACCGTATCGTCGCTCGGATGCGCGGCGGCGCCCGGCATCGGCTGGCTGGTAGTCGCGCGAGGGTTGCAGGGCCTCGGTGCCGCCTTGCTGGTACCGGGAAGCCTTTCGCTGATCACCTCGGCGTACCCGAAAGAGCGACGGGGCAGGGCTATCGGCACATGGTCGGCATTCAGCGGCGTCACTGCCGCAATAGGACCGGTGCTGGGCGGCTTTCTCGTCGAGCACCTGTCGTGGCACTGGGCCTTCCTCATCAACCTGCCGCTGGGGCTCGCGTTGATCGCCATCTGCCGTTGGCAGGTACCCGAGAGCCGCGGCGCCCGTGCCGGCGGTATCGACGTGGCGGGTGCCCTCCTGGCGACGCTCGGTTTGTCCGGCGTGGTGTACGCGCTCATCGAAGCGCCTCAGCAAGGCTGGCTGTCGCCGGGCGTGGGCATCGCCGCCGCCTTGGGCGTATCGGCATCGATCGCCTTCGCCGTCGTCGAGCGACGAATCGCGGCACCCATGCTCCCGCTGGGCCTCTTTCGCGACCGCACTTTCGCCGGCGCCAACCTGCTCACCTTGCTGCTCTACGCGGCGCTCGGCGGCAGCCTGTTCTTCGTGCCGCTCAACCTCATCCAGGTGCAGGGCTATGGTGCGACCGGGGCCGGCGCATCGCTTCTTCCCTTCATCGTGATCATGTTCGTGCTGTCGCGCTGGACGGGCCAACTCGTCGATCGGGTGGGTGCACGCTTGCCGCTTGTCGTCGGCCCGGCGATGGCCGCCGGCGGTTTTGCGTTGTACGCGGTGCCCGGGGTCGGCGGGTCGTATTGGACGACGTTCTTTCCGGCCGCCGCGGTGCTGGGGCTGGGCATGAGCATCACCATCGCGCCCCTGACCACCACGGTGATGAACGCCCTCGAGCCGGGCCTGGCGGGAACCGCGTCGGGCGTGAACAACGCCGTGTCGCGCGTGGCGGGACTCATCGCCATCGCGGCGTTCGGCGTCGTACTGACGCAGGGTTTCGATGCACGGTTGCAGGCAGGGCTGCACGGCTTGTCGCTTCCACATGAGGTGGTACAGAGTATCGTCGACCAGAAAGCCCGGTTGGCCGGCATCGAGCTGCCGCATGGGGCCGAAGTAGCCAGGGGGATCGTCGACCACGCGTTCGTGGCGGGATTCCGGCGGGTCATGCTGTTGTCGGCCGCGCTGGCGCTGCTGTCTTCGTTGGTCGCGGGCTTCATGATTCGCGACCCGCAACGGTAAGGCGAAGGAATACTTCAGTTACCGCTCACGGACGTCAACACGTCTTGAGGCCGCGTGGCACGCGTGTTCACGCTTGCACGGCCATGGTGTCCCAAAAGGAGACACCATGTATTCCGATTCCGAGAAAAAAGCACTCGACGAGTTCGAGGCCCATCTGTCCGGGCCGTCATTTCCATGCTTTGCGGGACAGACGGCACTTCAGCGCGACCTCGTGACCCACGTGTTCGCCGGGCCGATGGTTTGCCCCGCGGATGACGCAAAGGCTGCGAAGGCCATCGCCGCCTTCGCGGGACGCGACAAGGCCGAGCATACGTTCGCAAGCCTCGTGGTGCACTTCACCGATACCGCCGCCATGCCCGAGGAGAGTTTCGAGCGATTGTTGTTCGCCCGGCTGCAGGGTATTCACGACGCCGATGCACCGCATCATGCATGGGACCCGAAGGTCAGCGACGATCCGGAAGATCCGAGCTTCAGCATGAGCGTGGGCGGCAAGGCGTTCTATGTGGTGGGGCTGCATCCGGGCGCATCGCGGCCCGCCCGGCGTCTCGCCCATCCGGCGCTGGTCTTCAACTTGCACGAACAGTTCGAGTACCTCCGCTCGCAAGGACGATACGAACGCCTGAAAAGCGCTATCGTCGAGCGCGATATCGCGCTGAACGGCTCAGCCAACCCCATGCTCGCCGTGCATGGCTCCAGTTCGGAAGCGATCCAGTACAGTGGGCGTCACGTCGTCGGCGAGTGGCATTGCCCCTTCCGACCCCATCGGGAGAAGGCTGCATGAACCTGAAGACCATCCCACCGCGTAGCGGTGTCGCCTTCCGGTTGAAGGAAGGCCAACGATTGACGGTGATCGATCCGGAGGGTGAGCAGGTCAGCGACCTCGTCGCGTTTCATGCCCACGACTCCAAAGAATGGCTATCCAGCGGACGTTCGCTCGACTATGCGTCGAAGCTGTTCTTGACCACCGGTGACGTTCTGTACTCCAACCGCAGTTCCCCGATGCTCGTCATCGAACGCGACGACGTGGGGCGGCACGACTTCCTCCTGGCGCCGTGTTCGAAAGAAATGTTCGCGAAGCTTTACGGACATGCCGAGCCCCATCGGGGCTGCTTCGGCAACCTCGCGGAGGCGCTGGGCCCCTTTGGCATCGATCCAGACCACATCCCGACGGCATTCAACGTCTTCATGAACGTGCAGGTCGATGGACAAAGCGGCCGGTTGTCGGTGGAGCCACCTTTGAGCAAGCCGGGCGACAGCACCACGTTCGTGGCGCAGATGGATCTTGTGGTCGCGTTGACGGCCTGTTCCGCGGGCCTGTCGAACAACTTCCGTTTCAAGCCGATCCAATACCGCGTCGATTGAAGCGGTCACGGGCCCATCGACCGCCACTCAACGTCCTGGCGCCGCCGGAGGCGTCGAACCCGGGCGCGTCCCCGCGTCGTCGATGGCACGGTGTCCATAACTGAATATTCGCGTCGCGCGCCAGCCGTCGGGCGTTCGGTGCCAGACGATCATGAATTTCGCCTGGCCGAAGCACGTGTCGGATCGCAGATCGCAGAAATCCTGCTGGCCCTCTTCGATCGCACCGTACCCTTCGATGGGATAGACCTCCATCGTGCCGGGGATGAGCTTTCGGCGGTAATGTCCGCAGACGTTCTGGCGGGTCTTGTCGATGTAGTCCTTCCGGGTCCAGCTGACGCCGCCCTTGTCGTGGTAGAACTCGACGTCGGCATCCATGAAGCTGGCGTGCTTTTCCAGTTGCCCGGCGACGTCGCAACGGTTGAAGGCCCCGAAGAACTCGGTATCCAACGCCGTGACGGTGTGAAAGAGGTTGGCCGGGTCCTCTTTCGCTTTTTGGCCCGGCTGTTCGGCATGAACTCCCGCCGAGGCCAGGGCGAGCGTTGCGCAGGTCCGCAAGCAAAGGGCTTTCATGGCATTTCCTCGATGGAGGTCGTTGCTTGGCCGACGTTAGGGAATGCGGCGTCGCTTGCCATGAGTCATTGGTCATGTGTCGTTTCGACGTCGCCCCGGGGTCGACCCGGGGCGACCTTTTCCTCCTTCGGCTTGCTCAGGATGAGCTCGCCATGGCTTCGGCTTCCTCCTCACTGGATTGCTTGAGGTCCTGCAGGATGTTGTCCGCCGCCTGGAAGGCGAGCGCGGCGATGGTCAGCGTGGGATTGCCGGTGGCGACCGTCGGGAAGACGCCGCTGCCCACCATGTACAGGTTGGCGTGATCCCAGGATTGCTGCCTCGGGTTCAGCACGGAGTTGGTCTTCTCGTCGCCGATACGATACGTGCCGACGATGTGCCCCGCGCCGTAGAAGGTGAAGTTGTTTCCCTTGTACTGAAAGTTGGTCGCGGTGACTTCGTTCGGTGCGCCGTAGAGCACCGGGTCGGGCGGCGGGATGGTGTATTCGGTGGCTCCGATGGCGTTGAAGATCTCCGTCGAGACGGCCTTGGCGGAAACGAACGCCTCGCGCTCGTAATCGTTGCGTATGCGATACGTCACCAGGGGGCGGGGCAGTCCGAGATGGTCGGTTTCCGTCGGCGACAGCTGCACCCGGTTGTCCGGATCGGGAAGCTGCTCGATCAGGTAACCCAGGCGAATCTGCCGGATGTATACCCCGTTGAGCGTGTCGACCAGCTGCTGCCCGAAGAGCTGGCTGTTCGCCGGCAGCGACGGATTGAAGCGCAAGGGCTGCCCTTGCTGGTTGACCGAGTTGCCGTTGAGCTGGCTCGCGTTCTGGCCGAACACGAAATCCGCGAGCGTGGTGTACGGGTCGTTGGCCGCCCACTGCCAGCCCTCGTTGCCTATCTCGATGCGATACGCGGACCGGTTCTTGCGGAAGGCGCCATCGCGCAGCGACTCGTAGCCCGACGTGGACAGGGGGCCGCGGTAGGCGTAGACGGGGTCCTTGGCCAGACCCCAGGCCAGGTACATGATGTGGTCCATCAGGTTGCGCCCGACCTGGCCGCTGGAGTTGGCGACACCGTCGGGGAACTTCGCGTTCTTGTTGGACATCAGCAGGAGTCGTGGCGTTTCGATGGCGTGCGCCGCGAGCAGGTACTTCGTGCCGACCGCCGTACCGGTGCCCGATGGAGGGCCGAGGTGATCGTCGTAGGTGATGTAGTCGATGCCCGTGACCTCGCCGGTGGCGGCGTCGACCTGGATGTTGCTCGCCACCGTGCGGTAGAGGATGTCGACGTTGCCCGTCTGCAGCGCGTTGGCGAGCGTGACGGTCGCATCGTACTTGGCCTGGATCGGGCAGATGGGGATGCAGTTGGTGTTGCCCGCACACTGGCGGCGATCGCCCGGCAGGGAGTTTCGCCCTTGCGGGGTGGGCGAACTGTACACGGGGTTGCCGTCGACGGTCATGTCGGTGACCGTGGCGAACAGGTTGTCGACCAGCGACGCCACGATCGGCGGCATCGGGTAGTCGTAGTCGGGGCCGTACTTGCCTGAAGGCTCCACGTCGAACTGTGTGTAGATCTTGTCCATCGCGGCCTTGTCGCCCGAGACGCCGATCTCCTTGGTGGCCTTCTCGTAGTACGGCACCAGGGCCTGGTAGAACTGCTGGCCGCCGGGCCAGTCCACGCCGTGGCCATAAAGCGTCTTGAGTTCGAAATCGTGCCAGAAGTGCCTCAGGCTGGTGCCCAGCCAATGCCAGGTGGTGCCGCCGCCGATCCGCTCGTACGAACTGGCGAAGGCGAACACGACTTCCGGGCTGTCGCCCGTGAGGCCGGGGGCCTGGGGTGGATAGGTGAAATAGCACTGCGCGGGATTGCGCCAGGAGTTGATCTGCAGGACGGTGTAGCGCGGTACGTTCTCCAGGGCGGGATCGGGCAGGCCGAGCGGATTGTCCGGCGTGGATGCCTTGGGATCCTGCGTGGTGGGCGGATAGGGCGATTCCGGCGTCTTGGCGTTCGCTTTGAAGAAGGTCCGCATGTAGCCGCTGCGATCGACGGGAACTTCCTGGCCGGCTTCCAGGATCAGCACCTTCTTTCCCTGGCGGCCCAACTCGTAGGCGACGATGGAACCGGAGATGCCTGAACCGACGATCACGAGGTCGTAAGTCTGGGTAGTCATGGGTGATCTCCTCATTGGCCCGTGTAATCGCTGAGCGGAACCGGTGGCTTGTTCCAATAGCCGTAGCGGTAATTGGAATCGCCCATCGGATGGGATTGCATGACCTGCCAGACCAGGCTCGCCGTATATGCCTTCGCTGAAATCAGGTCGCTCACCGTGCTTGCCTGGGCAGTGGCCGACGCCGGAACGATGGTCGGCCACGCGCCCGCGTACCACATGAAGATCAGCTTGCGGCAGGCCAGCACGAAGGCCTCGCCGTTGGCCGGGTCGAGCATGGCTTCGCCGATCTGCTGCGGCGTGAGCGTCTGGGACTGAAGCATGGCGTACTTCTGGAAGATGTCGGCGACCAGCGACGGATCGCCGCTTTCTTTCGTGACGTTCGCCGTGAAGACCGGCAGGTATTCGGATTTGATGTCCACCGGATCCAGGTCGGGTGCAAGCACCTCCCGGCTGAACCCCGTCAGCACGACGCTGAGGCCGACGAAGTTGTCCATATCGTTGCTCATGGCATGTCTCCTCGAGACTACTGGGCGCGTTGAAGCAGGTAGGTGAAGTCGGAGAAATTCCCCGTCGTCGTCGTGGCGTTGTTGTGGCAGGCCATGCAACTGCTCGAGGTCTGCTTGACGTGGCCCTGGATGTACGATTCCAGCGTGGTGTTGGCGAGGAAGGACGGTGCCGGCACCCCGGTGGGGTCGGTCTTGCTCTTCGCGTTGGTCGGCCACTGCGTGCTGACCAGCTCGTAATTGAGCCAGACCGAATCGGCGGAGACCGCCGCCAGCGCCTGGTGATACGCGGCGTTGAGCTGCTGGGCATCGGGCGTGATGGCGATCACTCGCTCGATCTGCGTGGGCTGGGTATAGGCGGTGCCGGGGTTCCAGGGGCGCGGCGGCGGTTCGTTGACCTTGCAGGAGGTGCAGGTCGCATTGAAGAAGTTGTATGCCGGCAACGTCGGCTTCTGCCCCGCGGTAGGCGCGTTGTTCACGTGTTCGAACGTGGACCACACCCATTGGGGTTCACTCGCCGTCTTGTGGGCGATGTGGAATCCGACCAGGCCCACCTGGGTAAGCACGCACGAAGGCTTGACGCCGGGTTCCTCCGCCGGGTTGTCGTAGACCAGGGCGTAGGTGGTGTAGAACTTCGCGGGGTCGAACTTGCCGCCCATCTTCACCCACGACGTCTTGATCATGATGGAGCCGACCTGGTTGCTCTTCGTGTTGCTCGACGGGAAGTCGGCATTCGCGTCGAAGGCCTTCTGCCCACTCTTGGAATAGAGCTTGTTGGTGTCGATGTAGTCGAACATCTGCTCGTTGGTGAGGATGGCGAAGCGTGCGTACTGGCCGTTCTGGTCGATCAATGGCCCGGTCTTGAACGGCTCGCCGCTCTCGTCGAGCACGTTGGGAGTTTTTCCGACCTGGGTCAGGTGCATCGTCCCGGGCGGGAGATGCTTGGCATCGATGTTCTTGCAGACCGGGGGAAGCGGGCTTTCCTGCCCCCAGGGTGCGGGTGGGGCGCCGCCGGGAAGGAAAATGTCCCGGCTTTCCCGGTAGCTTTCCCATACCACCGGGCTATTGGTGGCCTGCCCGATGGTGACGCCCGTGTTGGGCGTGCCGTCGGCATTGGCCGGCCAATTGAGCGCGATGAACGACTGCCAGGAGAAGACGTCGAAGTCGTGTTGCAGCGAATCGAGCGTGGGAGGATTTTTGGTGGAGGTGACTTCCAGGGGAATCTGCGGCGTCAGCGTCGGCAGGGCGGTGGGCGTCGACGGTCGGTTGTCGGCGGCGACGAGTATCTGCGTCATCGAAAAAAGCGATACGCCCGCGATCAGGGGGAACATGCCATATTTGCGTTGCGTTGGAGAAAACGTGTATTTGACTTTCATCGCAATCGACCCTGTCCTTGAATGGTTGGCAAACCATGGCCGCCCCGTCGTCGGACGGAGCGTCACCACTCGTAGGCGAAGCGTGCGTGGCATGTCCTGCCCGATAAGCCAGCGGCGACACGGAACCCGCGACGTAGCGGGTACGCGATCGGCAGTGCACATTTCCCCTGTTGCGGCACGCGTCGATTCGCGTGCCGTGGGCGAGTGGATGGCAAGGTCCGTTAAAGGACGGTAAAGCAATGAGGCCTTTCATGGCGGACACGCCGGATCGGCGCCGTGCCCAACAAAAGAGGCCTTTTTTCATGGGGTTTTCGTCGCGATCGACGGCCCTCCGCCATCACGGGCGACAGGTACGTGATGGCCATTTTTCCGCAGGGCGTCACGTCCAAGCCGACATGCTTTGCCGTAAAAACGCTTCGGGATGGAGGAACGATCCACGAGCCCCGCCGAACACGACGTGGAGCGGGCCGTCGTGTCGGGCCATGTCGATTCCCGACCGGCTCGTTCGACGTACTGACGAGGGGATCCGCACGGCGCCCCAAGACCCAACGGAGATGCGCGATGACCATCACGATTACCGCTTTTGAACGTTCCCCCGACGGTGGAAAGGGACTGGCGCGGGATACGCGCGTTCGCTGGGCGCTCGAAGAGGCGGGGCAGCCTTATGAGGTGAGGCTGGTGTCCTTTGCCGACATGAAGAAGCCGGCGCATCTGGCACGTCACCCGTTCGGGCAGATTCCCACCTACGAGGAGGGCGACCTGACCCTTTTCGAGACGGGGTCGATCGTCTTCCACATCGCGCAGCGCCACGCGGGCCTGTTGCCGGAGGATGCCGCGGCGCGGGCGCGCGCGATCACGTGGATGTTCGCCGCGCTGAACACGGTGGAGCCGCCGATCCTCGAACTCGTCACCGTGAAGGTGTTCGAGGGCGACAAACCCTGGAGCCCCGAGCGCCTGCCGCTGGTGATGGATCGCATCCGCGCCCGGCTCACGCCGCTTTCCGCGCGGCTGGGAGAAGGCGAATGGCTGGACGGCGCGTTCAGCGTCGGCGACCTGCTGATGGTGTCGGTGTTGTTGAGGCTGAGGATGTCGGGTGTTCTGGACGAATACCCGAACCTGGCGCGTTATGTCGCCCGCGGTGAGGAGCGGCCGGCCTACCGTCGGGCCTTCGCCTCCCAGTTGGCGGTCAACGCGCCGGCGGGCGGCCCATGAAAAGCCCGGGAAGGAGAGTCCTTCCCGGGCCGGTCGTCGATCGATCAGTTGCTTTCGACGAAGCTGATGTGCGGCGTCGAACCGCCGGTGGCGGTGCAGGATCCCAGCGTGAGGTTGTTCTGTTCGTACGTCTGCCCGGCGTTGCCGAGGCAGCTCGGGGCGTTGGTGCTGCCGTCGTTGACGGCCAGGTTCACCGTCACGCTCGAGCCGCGGTTGAAGGACACCACCGGATTGTCGCTGCCGTTGCCGAAGATGTTGAACTCCGACAGCTTCCAGATCTTGTTGATGTTCAGCGTGGTGGCACTCTGGCTCACGCTGTGGGCGGTTCCGTTGACCGTGAAGGTCACCGTGTCCACCCCACCGGACGTGGCCGAGCCCGTGAGCTTGATCGTACCGATCTGGTTGACGGGCACCAGCGGCACGCTGACGGCGTTGCTGTTGCGGTAGCAGGCGTACTGCTGCGGATACGAGTACCAGCCGGATGGGCAGCCCACCGAGTTGTACTGCGACGCGCTGCCGGCGAAGAACCAGTCCTGGATGAAGGCCACCGGCGTGCGACCGTTGCTCGGGCTGCCGTCGCTGTCGGTGGAGTAGATGAACTGCTCCCAGGTCTGGCACGACGAATAGCCGAACTGGGTGCAGGTCGTCGGATTGCTTCCGATGTTGGTGTTGATCTGCAACGAGTAGTCGGCGGTGCCGGTCGTCACGCCGCTCACGGTCGGGAACGTGCCGACGGCCGAGCGGGTGAGGTTGCGGGTCTGCGCGGCGTAGTCGACGCCGTTACCGACCTGGAACACGCTGTCCGCGCTCACGGAACGAGCCGACGTGGTCAGGCCGTTGCCGTTCGTCGCGGGCGGTACCGAGACGAAGCTCGGTGGCGCTTCGCAGCGTTCGGCCTGCCATCCCGCACTCGGAAACGAGGCGGTGAAGCAGCCTTCGACGGAAGGCGCCTGCTGCTTGATCGTGTCTTCCCAGGACGTCAGCGCCTGGGCGCGCGCGGCCGCGGCGATGTCGAACGATTCCTGCGAAGCGACGACAGGCATCGCCGCCGCGGCGCCGATGCCTGCGATGGCGCAAGAAATTACGAGGTACTTCGTTCCGAACGTCTTCATGTATCTGCCCTTAGATGAAGGTTGAAATGAACGTACGTGTTCCCCCTGGCTCCCAAGGAAAAACGTTTATCATTTCATTTCAATAAGGTTTCACGACAGGTATCACAGTTCGCGCGGCTTGCCGATTCGGCGGCATGCTCGCGCCATGGTCGCGCAAACATCCTTGTCGATATCAAGTATCGACGGCGACGAGCTTCCCCTGATGATCTCTCGCCGTCCGGCGTCAGTCTTGCGCCGGAGCTTGCCCATGCAGTCGCTTGCTCCAGTCTTCGACGCTTTTCGATTCCAGGCGTCGCCGTGCGTGCCGACGCCAGCCTTCGGCGAGCGTCGGCAATTCGGACATCGCCAGGAGCGACGCGTAGTCGAGCCGGTCGACGTAGAAAATGCGCCAGATGCGTTCGATGGTCCATTCGGGCGTGACGCGGTCGATCCGTTCGAGTGCGTCGCCCGGACGTACATCGCCTTCTTCGAGTACGCGGTAGTACCACCCCGTGCGACCCGACTGCTGCAGCCGCAGCGCCATGTCCTTCGTATCGAAACGCAGGTTGAGCTTCCAGCAGGGCTGCCTTCCCTGGCTCACCTGCAGCACGGCGGTGCCGAGCCGGAAGATGTCGCCCACGGCGACGTTCGTTTCCACCAGACCGGTGGTGGAAAGGTTTTCGCCGAAAGCGCCGGCTTGGTCGAGCAGGGCGCGCGGAGGCAGTTCGTCGCGCCATGCCGCGTAGTGGTCGAAGGGATAGTGATGGATGGCCTTTTCCGGTCCCCCGTGCACCTTCAGATCGGCCTGCGCATCCGTCGCCAGCCCCGTCGGCGTAACGCGTACGGTTTCATGCACGGGACGCTTGTGCATGCCGCTCATGGCCCCACCGTCGCCGAGCGGTGCCACGGGGCCCGTCAGGACGTGGCCAATGGGGTAGGTGTCGTTCATCGTCGTATCCGGTCGCGGTAGCCTTCGGGTGCATTGTGCAGCGTTCGGGTGGCATGGGGTACGCCGCCGCGCCCGCGCAGCCGGATTCGTTCGTAACGGGGGCCGACCGCATGGGTGGTCAGGCCGTTTCCTTTCTCGCTGCCATGGTGGCCTTCGCCCACCACGCCAATTCGTCGAGCGCGACCGTGGCCGACGGCAGCAGGCTCTGTTCGATCGACTCGATGGGCTGGTTGCCCACCGCGGGGAAGATGGTGAAGAAATCGCTGCCGCCGATGTGGACGGCGGCATGGGTGGACACCATGTGCATCTCGATGCCGACCATGCGCAGGTGTTCGATGGCGCGCGCGGCGCCGACGCCACCGTAGCCGATGGCGGTGAACGGCTTGCGATTCCATTCCGCGTAGGCCTGGTCGAGTGCGTTTTTCAGCGCTCCCGTCATCGAGTGGTTGTATTCGGCGACGACGAAGATGAAGCCGTCGAAGCGGCCGATCGTCTCCTGCCAGCGAATGGCCTGCGGGCTCTGGCTCGGCACATAGGCGTTGGACGCGATCTCGTCGAAAAACGGAAGGTCGAACTCGCGCAGGTCGACCAGTTCGACATCCATGTCCTGGCGGGCCTGCGCCTGACGCAGCATCCATTGCGCCGGCACGTCCGCGAAGCGGGAGGCGCGGGTGGATCCGATGATGACGGCGATCCGGGGCTTGTTGGGGGTGGTCATGGCGGGCTCCTCGATGGTTGCGTCCGGCGGAAGGGACGGGATGGGAGAAAGATGCCCCGGGGAATGAGCTCTCACTAGCCATCGAATTTGCCACGCGGTGTCGCGGAACGAGGAACACCCTGCGCCTGATCTGGCAGAAAGATGGCTTTCTCGCGGCGGGTGAGTCACCCGGTTTGCTAAGGTGTACCTCTTTTCGGAACGGTGCGCCGATGGATATCGATGATCTGCGGGCCTTCGTCGAGGTAGCGAACGCCGGAGGCGTCAATTCGGCGGCGCGTCGGCTCGGGCTGGCGAAGTCGATCGTCAGCCGCCGTCTGCTGCGTCTGGAGGAGCAACTGGGGGTACAACTCCTTGCCCGGACCACGCGGGGCGCGGCCTTGACGGAAGCGGGCACGCGTTTCCTGGAGCACGCGGCGAACGTATGCACGATCCTCGACGGTGCGCGCGAGGAGATGTCGCCCGGCGGCCAGCTGCACGGATTGCTTCGCATCGCCGCTCCCGCGTCGTTCGCCGCCCAGCTCGCGCCGACGCTTGCCGAACTGGCGCGACGGCACGCGGCCTTGCAGGTCCATACGCGCTTCAACGATCGTTACGTCGATCTGGTGGCCGAAGGATTCGATTGCGGCGTGCGGGTGGGATACCTGCACGACTCCAGCCTCGTGGCGAGAAAGGTCGGCGAGGTACCGGTCCGGCTTTATGCAAGTCCCGCGTATGTCGCTGAACACGGCGAGCCGAACGGCCCGTGGGACGTGGCCAGGCACGCGGCCATCACGCCAGGTACGGATCCCTGGCATTTTCGCGAGGGGGAGACCACCTTCACCGTGCACCCCCAAGGCCGCTTCAAGGCGGACAGTGCATTCGCCCTCGCCGAAGCGGCGGCGGCAGGCATCGGAATCGCCGCGCTGGGCGACGTCGCCGCCGAACCCTACCTCGCGCGCGGCGCGCTGGTGCCCATCATGACGAACTACTCGCTTCCGCCGGTAGGCATCTTCGTCGTGCGTCCGCAGGGCCAACATCTGCCACGGAAGGTGAGGGTCTTCATCGATCTGATGGTCGAGCAGTTCGTGGGATGAACGCTCATGGCGGATGCGCCGCGGATGTCAGCGGGGGACGGACGCCTGCAGTGCCGCCGCCAGGCCCGCATCGCCGGAAAGCAGGTCTTTCCATGACAGCTCCAGCCCCTTGCGTTTGCCCTTTTCGACCAGTTTGAGTCCCTCGGGATCGATCGTCAGCGTATAGGACTGGCGGCTGACGATCAGTTCGCGTTTGAGCGGTTTGTCCAGCGGCGTCACGGTGCACCTCCCACGACCAGGGTGGACCGCTATCCTGCCGCCTGGCGCATGATCCCCAGGTCGACGGCGGCGGGATGCATCCCTGGTATGGCCACGTCCCGGCGAGGGAATCTCCCGTCGAGGTGGCCCGTCCGATCTGCCGCCATGTCGGCGCGTGCGCGAAAGGCACCCTGACCTCGCGATAGGGCTCAGGCTTCCGCGACGATGAGCCAGGCCGGCGCCCAGCTGTAGTCGTGCAGGTGGGTCGCCGACGCGATCCGATAGCCCGCCCGGGTGATCTCGTCTTGCCAGGCGGCGATGGGTTGCTCGAAATTCGACGGGGTGGTCGCCTGCAACTGCCCCAGCAACATGGGCGCGAGGAAGCCGCCGGCCACGAGCGGCGCCTGTTCGCGGTACTCCCGTGCCGCCTGCTCGTAGCGGCGGGCGAGCGAGGCATGGCGATCACGGGCATCGTCGAAGACCGGTACGTCGAATTCCACGACGACGAGACGCGTGACGTGCGAGCGTAGCCGCTTCAGGGCTTCGAGCCGCTCGACCGATGGTATGGATTGCAACGAGAACGTCGCTTGCGCCATGTCCCATGGCTGTCCGGACGCCAGGCGGGACGCGAATGCCTGGAAGGTCTGTTGCCTTGCCGTCCCGGCGGAAAGCTGTGGCCGCAGGCGGGCAAGCAGTTCGGCGGAGGGTTCCACCACGTCGACGGTATGCGGCCTGCGCGATGTCGCGTTCAGCGCGGGTAGCAGGGCCATGCCGTCGCCGGCGCCGATGTCGAGCAGGCGGCGTGGCGCGAAACGTTCATAAAGACGTGCCAGCGCCGTGCTGACCGACTCATAGAGCGGCGGATTGCCTCCCGCGCGGATGAAGATCTCGAACGCGTGCGGTGTATCGTACGCCCGTCGTTCGTCGTCTCCCGCCAGATGGTCGAGGATGGCCGCGGCCATCACCGAACCCTCCCGGGCGGCCATTTCCAGTGGGGGAATCGCATTTTCGCCATCGGCGAGCCGATCGAGGGCGCAGGCCAGATTGTTGTTCATGGGAGGATGATAGGCATACGTCGATGGAAGTCGGCCGACGGTGAGCGAACGGCTTATCGCCTGTATGCCACCCAGCCCTTGAAGGTAAACGCGCAGTAGAACATGTCCACGTCGGCAAACCCTGCTTCCTGGATCAGTTCGATATCCTGCTGAGGCGAAAGCACGGGTAGCCGTTCCCTGAGCGTGAGGATGTTTCCGGCTTGCGCCGGGGACATGCCGGACGCGACCGAAAAAGCGGCGTTGCGCTTCAGCCACGTATCCTGCCCAGGGCCGCTATCGGAAAAACTGTGGTGGACGATGACCAGCGGGGCGCCCGGCTTGAGCCGCGCATGCAGTTGCTTGAGGGTATCGAGGCGTTGGGTGCGAGGAAGAAAATGCAACGTCAGAAGACTGGTCGCGCCATCGAACGGCCCGGACGGCGCCGTGTCGACGTATCCCTCGTGCCAGCGTACGGCGGAAGCGAGCGGTCCGAGCGTCGTGCGGGCCAGATCGAGCATGTCGGCCGAAGGATCCACGCCGTCGAAGCGCCAACCGGGCTGCATCTCTGCAAATGCCTTCAACTCGAGTCCTCCGCCGGCGCCGAGTACCAGGATGCGCGCATCATCGGGTGCGTACTCGGCCAACAGCGCGCCGGCCATCTTCGGCAGGTCGCTCAGGCCGGGCACCATCCGCGCGGCGTTGCGGGCATACGTCGATACGGCGGTCCGGTCGGAAAACACGTTCATGGGGAGGCGATGTCCTCTCGCACGGCCTCGGCGATCCTCGATTCGAACAGCGAGCGGTGGATCTGGGCACCGGCCCAGGCACCGTGGGCCACGGCGAGCGATACCGAATGGGGAAAGCGTGCCACGTCGCCGCACGCGAAGACACCGGGTACGGAGGTCTTGTGTTCCGCATCGATGCGAATCTGCCGGCCCATGCCCATGGGCATGTCTTCAAGTGCACAACCCGCGGCCTCGGCGAGTGAACCGGAAGGCGTGCAACGCGCAGCGACGAAGAGACCCGCAAAGCGCAAAAGCCGACCGTCGACCGTTCGCACGTCGGCATGTCCCTCGAGCGTCGTGATCGGCGCGTCCTCGATCGTCACGCCCGCGTGTTCCAGCGTCGATCGATCCTCCGCGCCCAGCGACAAGGCCTGGTTCACCAGCAGCGTGACCTCGCCCCATTCGGTGAGGAAATGCGCCTGGTGCAGCGACACCGGGCCGGTGGCGATCACGCCGAGACGGCTCCTGCCGAGCTCGTAGCCATGGCAATACGGGCAATGAAACACCGACTTGCCCCATCGTTCGGCAAGCCCGGCAACGGGTGGCAATTGATCGATCACGCCCGTGGCCAGCAGGACACGGCGCCCTTGGCGCATGCCGCCTCCCGCCAGGGTGACGGTGAAATCGCCCGGCGTTCCGTCGATGGCTTCGACGCGCCCGTCGATCCAGGACAGGGTCGGATACGCCTCGAGCTGGCGTCGTGCCGTGGCAGCGATGTCGGCGGCATCCGCGCCGTCCCGGCTGAGGAAACCGTGCGAATGCCTCGCGAAACGGTTGCGTCTTTCGCCCGCGTCGATCACCAGCACGGATTTATGGGACCGCACGAGTTGCAGGGCGGCCGCCATGCCCGAGTAGCTCCCACCGATGACGATGACGTCGTGATGCATGCTCATGTCCTCTTGCGCCGTGATGCCGCGTGACGGCGCGCGAAGTCGGCAGCCAGGTCGGCGAGGGTGATTTCCGAGAATCGCTGGAGCAGGAGGGCTTCCGCTTCGGCCAGCGTGCCTTCGAGAGCGGCATTCACCGCCTGCTCGACCAGGCAGTCGGGCGCTTCGTCGTGGTGGCCGATGGCGAACATGGCCGGTTCACCGAGGGCTTCGTGCAACTGTCGTAGCGTGACGGCGTCGAGGTCGGCCTGGATGCGCCACCCGCCCGCATGCCCTCGTCCGGACGTGACGATGCCCGCATCGCGCAGGTATCCCATGGTGCGACGGACGACCACGGGATGGGTGCCCATGCATTCGGCCAGGGCCTCCGAGGTGACGGGGCCGTCCTGTTCGGTCATGTGCAACAGCGCATGCAGGACGGACGACAGGCGGCTATCTCTCTTCATGTAACTTACGATGTTACAAGATGGGGGATCTGTCAACCGAGACCGGCCCTCGAGGTCCTATTTGCCGCCGGTGGCGTCGAGGAACGTACCCGTGACGAACGATGCCTCGTCGCCTGCCAGCCAAAGGATGGCTCGCGCCACTTCCTCCGGCTGGCCGCCGCGCCCCATGGGAATGGTGGCCTTGACGCGGTCGACCCTGTCCGGCTCGCCGCCGCTCGCGTGCATCTCGGTGTAGATGTGACCGGGTCGAACGGCGTTGACGCGGATGCCTTCTTTCGCGACCTCCTTGGCGAGACCCGTGGTGAACGTCTCCAGCGCACCCTTGGATGCCGCGTAATCGACGTACTCGAAGGGACTTCCCAACCGCGCCGCCGCGGATGAAACGTTCACGATGGCGCCTCCCTTGCCGCCATGGCGGAAGGACATCCGTTTGACCGCCTCCTGCGCGCAAAGCATGCTGCCGATGGCGTTGACCGCGAAGATGTCCCGGATGCGATCGGGTGCGAGATCCTCGAAGCGCGATTGCAGTCCCAGGACGGATGCGTTGTTGACGAGCACGTCGATGGGTCCCAGTTCCCGATCCAGCGTGGCGAACAGTCGCGTGACGTCGGCCGCGTCGGCGTTGTCGGCCTGCACGGCGATGCCGCGCCGGCCACATGCCTCGACGTCGGCGATCACCTCACGCGCTGCCGCTTCGCGCTCGACGTAGCTGATGGCGACGTCATATCCGCGGGCGGCGGCCAGTCTCGCCGTCGCCGCTCCGATACCTCGGCTTCCGCCGGTAACGAGCATGACGGGTGCCGGATGGGCGGTATTCATTCGGGAATCCTCGCTTGGGAAAGGGGGCGCCGCAACATCGCGACGAGAGGCAGGATGACCAGGGCCGTCGCCGCCGCCGCGAGCATCGCCGCGGTCTTGCCCATGTGGTCGGCCAGCGCGCCGAACGCGACGGGCGCGAGGCCTCCCGAGCCGATCACCGCCGTGTAAAAGATCGCGAAGGCACGTGCCGTGTCGCGTCGTGTCAGTGTCGGGACGGCCGCGTAAAGAACCGACGACGTTCCGTTGAGCGCGATGCCCAGCAACGGAAGGAGGCAGAGCGTGACGGATAACGGCAGGAGCAACACCGCCACGATCAGGATCGCGGTGGCCGCTTCGGTCGCCGCGACGCAACCGATCGCGCCGAAACGCGTGCCGAGCCAGCTGCAGGTGACCTTGCCGAGCGCGCCACCGATGAACAGCAGCGCCAGGGCGATGCCGACGGTCGCCGAGGCGCCGCCCTTTTCCCTGACGAGGAACGGGAGGAAAAGCAGGAAGCCCATGCGAACGGCCGTATCGAGTGCGCCGATGAGCGTGAGCAAGGCGAAGCCGTCGCGGCCGCCAGCCCTCGATGAGTGCGTCGCCATGCCTTGCGCGTATCGTCGTCGCGGCGTCAGCGCGGCTACCGCGATGCAAACCACCGCGCCCAGCGCCACCAGCAGCCACATCACGTCATGCCAGGCGATGATCGGCAGCAGGAGGGCGATCAGCGCGGGGAGGATCGCCTTGCCGAGGTCGCCGGAAAAATTGTAGATGCCCAGGGGCCCCTGGGCGGCGGAGCCGTATGCGTCGTCGACCAAGGCCGACGCGCGGGGATGCTGGATGCTCGAGCCCATGCCCGCGATCACCAGCCCCACGCAAAGTCCCGCGAGCCCGAGCGGCAGCGCCACCACGGCGAGGCCGCTCGCGGCGAGCACGATGGAAGACACCAGCGCGAAGCGGTGCGACCGGCGACGCAAAACGAGATTGGCGGGTACTTGGAGCGCACCCATCGTCCCGTAGTAAAGCGCACGAACCAGGGCCAGCGCCGCGTAGGACAACCCGAACTGGGCCTGCCAGACGGGCAGGAACGCGTACAGGCCGTCCGTATAGCCGTCATGGATGGCGTGGGCCAGGCAGGCGCCGACGAGGCTGCGGGTGGGCGGGCTGGCGGCGTCAGGGCGCGCCGCCGTATCGGAGGCGAGGGCGGTTGTGATGACCATGGCGGCATGGTAGATACGTGCTTTCTATTCAACAAGATGGCCTGAAATCACGCATTACGTGATTTTTACTCACGCATGGATCAAGCACTTCCTCCCTTGAACGCGCTTCGGGTCTTCGAAGTGGCGGCCCGCACCGGCAGCTATGCCGACGCCGCCGCGGAACTGGGCATCACCCACGGTGCCGTAAGCCGGCATGTCGCGGCGTTGGAGCGGTGGTTGGGGCAGCGGCTCTTCGCGAAGGACGGTCGTCGCATGGTCGCCACGCCGATGGCGAAGGTGTTCGCGGCCGAAGTGGCCCATTCGTTCGAGCGCGTGGCGCGTGCAGCGGCGGCGTGCGGCCGACCGGGCACGCGACGCCTCTTGCGCGTGAGTGCTCCCACCACGTTCGCCATGCGCTGGTTGATTCCCCGCCTTGATCGGTTCCATGCGCGATATCCCGACATGGAGGTGGTCGTGACGACGGTATCCACGGTGCAGGAAGACCTGCGCGGCGGTGTCGACATCGCGATCCGTCGCGCGAACCATCGGGCGCATGCGTGGCCGGAACACGATATCGTGCCGGTACTCGACGATGGCGACACGCTCATCATGAGCCCCGGCCTTTTCGCACGGAGCCCCGTGCTCACCCTGGCCGACGTGGCGAATCATCCCTGGCTGGCCAGTGAGACGCGCGCCGGGGATTGGGCCGACTGGCTGGCGGTCGCTGGCCTTCCTCCGCGTCCCGACCATTCCAGGCGCGTTTTCGATCATTTCTTCGTCACCCAGCGCGCGGTCGAGGATGGGCTGGGCCTGGGCATCGGGCCGCTGCCGTTGCTGTCGATCGACGTGGCCGCGGGCCGGTTGATCACCCCGTTGCCCGACATCCGCGTATCGCGGCCCGGCTACGTGGCGGTGGTACCTCGCCATCTCGGCGGCAGCGCGGGAGCCGGCGCGTTCGTCGAGTGGTTGGCAGTAGAAGGTCAGTCGCCCCATCAGGCCTGACCTTGCGGGATGCCACGACGCGCGAATGTCGCGACGAGGTGGGTCAGAGGCACATTACGGTTCCGCGGGCGCGACGGCATACTCCGGCCTTTCCAACGAAAGGGGCGGCTACCCGATGCGACGTTCTTACCTTGCCGCGGTCGCGATGATCGTCGGCTGCGGCATGATGGATCACGCTTCGGCGGACGAATGCGTCAGGTTCCCCGACGCGGATGCCGCGCGGCCTGCGCGAGCATCGGAAGCGGGCGCCCGTTCTTACCCCGGTCATCTCGATCTGGTCGTCGACGCGCGCGACACCGACCACGCGCTTTTCCGGATCAGCGAAACCATTCCGGTCGAACGCCCTGGCCCGATGACCCTGCTTTACCCGGAATGGGAGTTGTCGAGTCACAGCCGGACGGTGTCGGCGGCTAACCTGGCGGGTCTCGGCATCGACGTGGACGGTGTGCCGTTGGCATGGCGCCGCGATCCCCAGGACCCGCATGCGTTTCACCTCGACGTACCGACCGGCGCGCGAACGGTGCACGTCGCGTTCCAGTACCTGACCCGGCTCGAAGACGGCATCGTTTCCGACGACCGCATTCGCGTGGCGTGGCAGCACCTGGTGCTGTATCCCTCCGGATGGCCCGTACGCTGCGTGCCGGTCGACGCCACGTTGTTCTGGCCGAAGGGCCTGGCCAGCGCGACGGCGCTCCCCCTGGCCGAACGAACCGACGGACGGGCCCGCTTCGGGCGAGTCGCGCTAGGCACACTCCTGGATACGCCGGTCATGCTCGCCAGGCATCTGCGCACCATCGTCCTCCCGTACGGACACGACGGCACCACGGTGCGTTTCGACCTCATCGCTGCCGACGAAGCGGGCCTGGCCGTGCCGGACGACGAGTCGTCCGGTCTCAGGCGCATGCTGGCCGAGACCTATGCGGTGTTCGGGCGCGCACCGTATCGAAGCTTCGATGCCTTGATCGCACTCGACGACGACCTTGCGCCGGGTGGGCTCCAGCACGTGTCTTCCACCGAGGTCAACCTGCCGGCCGCCTATTTCACCCAGCCCGATCGGCAGCTCAACAACAGGGACCTCATCGCGCACGAGCATGTCCATGCATGGAACGGGCGCTTTCGCGTTCCGGCCGATGCGGATGCGGCGACGCCCAACATGCCACTGCAAAACAGCCTGCTATGGGTTTACGAAGGACAGACCGAATTCTGGGGGCGCGTGCTCGCCGCCCGAAGCGGCATGCGCACGATGGCGCAGACCCGGGACAAACTGGCGATGGATGCGGCATCGGTGCAACTGGCGGTCGGTCGTCGATGGAAGGATCTCGAGGACACCACCAACGACCCCCTTTATCTGTCGGGACGCGCGTTGGTCTGGCCGGAATGGCAGCGGCGCAAGGATTACTACGGCGAAGGCGTGCTCCTGTGGCTCACCGTGCATGCCCGCCTGCAAGACCTGAGCCACGGCACGACGGGAATCGACCAGTTCGCACGGACGTTCTTCGACGTGGCCTCGGCGACGCGCACGCCTTCGCCTTACACCTTCGACGACCTATGCGCCACGCTGGCGCGATGGGGCCAACTCGACTGGAAGGTTTACCTCGAAGGACTATTGCACGCGAAGGACGCACGCGTCCTGGACGGACTCGACCGTCTCGGTTGGACACTGGCTTTCGCGGACCGCCCGACGGACACCTTCGCGCAGGACGAAGCCGAATCGGGGGCCACGGATCTCAGGTACTCCGTCGGCCTGTCGGTCGACGACAGAGGGCGGCTGCGCACCGTCGTCTGGGACGGACCCGGCTTCAAGGCGGGCCTGGCTCCGGGAGAACGCGTCGTACGCGTGGGCACGTCGTCCTTCTCGACCGACGCGCTGCTCCACGCGGTCGCGGCATCCTCCGACACGCCCGTCGCGCTGACCGTCGAGCGAACCGGAAAACGACGGGAGGTGACGCTCGATTACCATGGCGGCGCGAGGTATCCCGTGCTTCGTCGAATAGACGGCCGACCGGACCGCCTCTCGACGCTGTTGGCACCGCGTAGCGGAGACCGGGCCGGTTCGGAGGGCGCACGGTAGCAATCGTCGGTCCAGCCGATTCGATGACGTATCTCCACGAGTCACGACCTATACCTCATGCCATCGAAGACGTTGTCCTCAGCCACCAGAGGGTGATGTCGTCCTGTCGGACGGGCCAGGCGATCGCCGGAGCGGTGCAAGCGAGGCATCTAGGTCGGGCGGGGACCTCATGGCAAGACCCGATAAAAACATCCTCGTCATGGACCGGCAGGAAAGTCCCGAGCGAGGCGAGATGAATGGCATGCCAAGCGGGCACGCTCAGGAGGAATTGATGGAACAGGCAATCGAACTCGCGGGCTTCTTCGCCGCCCATGCGGTGTGGTGCGTATCGGAGGGCGAGGCACTCGTGCCGATGCTGGCGCATCTCGATCGTAGCGGCGTCCGTTCAATGTCCCGCCTTGTCGCGAATCGACTGGAGGAAGGGGTCGAGGAGGGTAAGCGACAACTCGAGGCCGATGCCTATGACCGAGCCTGCGCGGTACTGGTGTACGACGGTTACATCACCCTCGAGTCCGGGAAGACCGACGCGTTGTTCATCGACATCCGGGCGTATGGTGCGCCGGGTTCATCGGCGACCATGGTCGTACCTTATCGCCACCGGCAGTCAACCAGGGGCTTTGCCGTTCACCGACCCAAGCTCCTCGAATATGCCGGTATGGACAGCCCAGACTATCAAACATGGGCCGATGCTTTTTTCCGGGGCGTCGACTCACACCAGCAAGGCGCTGCCATCTGGAACGAGGCTTCGGATCCCTCGCTTTGAGAAAGTGTGATTTCGAGGGCGCCGCCACCCTATGAAACAGAGCAACTATGGGAGGCATGCCGACCATTCCGATGGACGCGATCCGCATTGCGGAAGAGCCGAGCATGGCCAAACCAAGGCCCGTGACTGTCGCCAATGCGCACGAGGTGGTTGCGAGCCCGGTTTGACCATCCCCATTCGTCCCCCGAATCGCCGGACGGCGATCGCCGGCGCAGCGTCGAGGCTACCGCAGTCGCACGACGATGGGCCGCCGCGCGAAACCCGCGATTGCCATCCGCCTGCGGTGCGGGGACGGGTTACGGATCGGTACCTCCCGTCGCCAACGGATCTTCCGCGCCCGGCCCTCGTTCGAGGTAGGTGGACAGCGCGATGTAGCTGCGCGTGCCCTTGAATCCTTCCATGGCGTGGATACGTTCGAGCAGGTGCTCCAGGCCGCGCGTGTCGGCCGTGCGCACCTTCAGCAGCATGGCGCTTTCGCCCGTGACCGTATGGATCTCTTCGACTTCGGGGAATGCCTTGAGGGCCAGCAGCTGACGGGTGACGGCCCAGCTGGTGGTATCGACATGGACGAACGCCAGCAGCGGCCTGCCGATGCTGGGTCCATCGAGTACGGCCACCGTTCCCTTGATCACCCCGTCGCGCCGCAGGCGCTTCACCCGTTCGTGCAGGGCAGGGGCGGACAAGTGCAAGCGCTCGGCGAGTGCGGCATAGCTGAGCGACGCGTCTTCGGCCAGCGCGCCTAATAATTTTCGGTCGATGGCATCGAGTCGTGCCGCCGGGCTGCCCTTCGGCAAAATATCTTTCGAATCCCTTGGCATTTTGCTCATCGCCTCTTTCAATGAATGGCATTCGGGACTCTACTGCATGTTCCTAATGTAGCGCGGAGCGTGAGATGACGGCGTTCGATACGAGGGTGGCCATCCTGATCCGGAACGACCTGTTGACGTGGCAAAAGCTCAACGTGGCGGCCTTCCTTGCCACCGGCATCGCCGGCGCGTCGCCTGAAGCGATGGGCACCGACGTCTACCGCGACGCGGCCGGTCGCGAATACGCCCGTCTTCTCGCGCAGCCGATGCTGATTTTCTCCGCCGATGCCGCGCAGCTCGACCACGCCCACCGGGTGGCCATGGAACGCGACATGACGCGCGCCGTGTATGTCGAAGCCATGTTCGAAACGCTGGACGACGACGCCAACCGTGCCGTGTTCCTGGCCGAGGACGCCAATGCGCCGCGATGGGTCGGCATCGGTCTGCGCGGGTCGCGCAAGGCCATCGAGAAGGCCACCAAGGGGCTGCGTCTGCACGAGTGACGGCGAGCCGCTACGGCTTGTTTGGACAACCGCTGGAAGCCGAGCGGAGTGTCTGCCCTGGGTACGGGTTATCGCGGCGTCGGCGCCGGGCAGGCCGAGCCCAGGATCCATCGATGGACGGCAACGGTTTCCGACGACATGGACGGTCCAAGGATGGTGCCCATGGCGGTGCGTCAGGTTCCTGTCTTGCTGTTGGGCTCGTCGACCTTTTTCGACTGCGGCGAATCCTTTTGCCGTAGGAAAATCGACAGGACGATGAGGGAAAAGACGGCCAGGAATTCGCTTTGCCAGTTTTGAAAGGATTCGAACCAGAACGATGGATCGCCCGCGTACTGGACCAGGCTCTCGACGGGCTGGTGATGCAACCGGGCAACCTCGATCGACTTCCTCCAACTACCCAGCAGGTGGCCGCAGAAGCAAAGAAGAAAAAGGGTGAGGAAGGCCAGCGACAGCGAGTTGGCATAAAGCCACCGCGTGAAACCGCCCTTGCGCCAGGCTTTCGGTTGCAAGTGAGCCGGCACCTTCGACGGGGCTTCCTCGCCGTCCTCCATGGGTCGTGATTCAGCCGAGCCCTTCTGCCGAAGCCACACGGTGAGCAGGACATACACGCCCATCTGCAGAAATTCCGACTCCCAGTTCTCAAGCGTGGCCGACCAGAAGTCGCCACTGACCAGGTAGGCGCCGAACCGGAGGGATGCATGACCGTGTTCGACGAGTTCCTCGTTATGTGCGGCATAGCCGGTGACACATTGGGCGGACCAGGCGACGAGCATCATGAGAAGTACGACGATGCTGAGGCCATTACGGCGGAAAAAGCCCGGCTGCATCAGACCTGGAACCCGACAAGCATGAGAGAACTCTTCATTCGGGACGCTCCACGTTCGTCGCCACTCGTATCCTGCGTCCGTTGTGCCATCCATCCAGTCAACCTTTTGCGAAGGCCGGGCCAGGCCTCCGAAAACCCGAACGGGGCGCGGGCGCCGTGATCAGCCGTGCCGGAACGCGATCGGGGCGGACGCGCCCGATGCGCCGATGTCATGGCTTCGTCGGCGCGCGGCGCGTGATGCCGGACGCGGACTTCACGCCGCGCTCGCGATCCTCCGCGGAAAGGTGGCCGCCCGGCGGGGAGAGTTGGTGCGACGTCATCCTCCGCCTTCGCAGCGTCGTCGACGGCATCCGGCTGACGAAGCCGGATTGCCGCGTATTGGTCGTCGGCCATCAGGTCATCGTCAATTGCTTCCGCTACCTTCTCGAGCACATGCGCGAGGACGAGATTCTTGCCGTAGACGCCCAAGGCGACTTTCCCAACTGCGGATACGCCGAGTACGACATCGAGAGGGGACCTCCTGTCGCGTTCACCCTTCGGCACGGCCGGTTCCTGCCACCCACCCTCGATACGGTGGACGTGACCACCGAAAGTGACGTGCCGGGAGGGCCGCGCTGATGAAGGGCGTGCGCGTCACCCGCTCGCTGCTCCGTGGATGGCCACTGCCTGGGCCGGGGGCGAGCAAGGAGGACCGAGGCCGGGTAGTCGTCGTAGGCGGATCGCGACAGGTTCCGGGCGCGCCCTTGCTATCGGGAGAGGGTGCCCTGCGAGCCGGTGCCGGAAAACTCATGCTCATGACCGGTGCCCCATGGGCATGCCAGACCGGCCTGGCGATGCCCGAGGCGGGTATTGCCGGGGTGGAGCTCGGCGACGACGGAGAACTCGGCACGCTCGATGCGGGCATGGTCGAACTCGTACGGCAGGCTGGAGCGGTGCTCGTCGGACCGGGCATGGCGACCGGCGGATCGCCCGCACCTGAACAGGTAAGCCGCTCGGCCCGGCTCGTGGTCGCGGACGCCGGAAGCCTGCACGCCGACGTACTGCGTCACGCGGCAGGAAGACTGGTCATCACTCCGCATGTCCCGGAAATGGCCGACCTCATGGGTATGCGCCCCGACGAGGTCGGACGGCATCCGGCCGAGGTGGCCGCCGACGCTGCGGTCCGTTTCGATGCGGTCGTGGTGCTGAAGGGGCCAACGACGTGGATCGCCGCACCCGATGGGCGTTCGTGGGTCCATGCGGTCGATGCGCCTGGGCTTGGCACGTCGGGGTCTGGCGATGTGCTCGCCGGAATCCTCGTTGGCCTGCTCGCCCGGGGCAGCTCTTTAGAGCAGGCGGCTGTGTGGGCGGTCGCCGTCCATGGCCGTGCCGGCAAAATGGCGGCACGGAGAGTAGGGCGATTGGGTTTCCTGGCGCACGAAACGCTTCCGTATGTTCCGTCCATCCTGGATGGTCTCTCATGAGGGGCACATGCGCCTCATCTGTTCGTGCGGGCATATGGCCGGTCTGGGGGCTACCGGTACGTCAAGTCGCGCGGGGAGCGAGGGACAATACGACGTAGTCCCCTTCGCCGCCCACACCCCGTCCTATCTCGACGAAGCCTTGCGATCGGTAGAACGCGAGCGCGGTCTGATTTCGATCCAGGCATTTCAGCCTGTAGTGCCGGGCGGGCCATTCGGGCAGGGCGTGCAGCAGGGCACGCCCGATACCTTGGCGAAGGTGATCGACGTCGACGAACAGATGATGGATGAAGTGATCCGGTTCCCATACCGAAACGAATCCCGCGATGCGGTCCGCCGATTCCGCCACGAGGACGCGTTCGCCTTCGGTCTGGAGGTCGAAGTCGTCGAGATGAAACAGGCCGGGCGGCAGCCAGGAAAACGCCTGCAGACGGGCCGAAAGAAAGAGGTCGCGAAGCGCGGGCAGGTCGTTCGGTGTGGCGTCGCGGATACGGCAGGTCGTCATCATGGCGCGATCATCGCATGTTCGACATCTCCACGGCGCTTCCGGCAGGTTGCCATCACGGAATCGCCGCGATATCCACGAACGCGGCGTTGGCCTCATATTCGCCGAGGTCGCGAGAGGTTGCGTGCGTGACATTCGTGTGCCCTTCGGTGAATGTCGACCCTTCGTTCGGGACGCGACTAATCGCCGTTCGGCGCATGCCGCTCACGCAGGAAGTCGACGAACACCCGCAGCTTGCGCGGCATGTGCATGCGACTGGGGTAATACACGTGGAACGGGCTGAAGGTTGGCCAGTAGTCCTGTAGCACGGGGAGGAGCGCTCCGGACGCCAGGTGCTGCGAGACCATGCTTTCGAAGTGGCAGCCGACGCCGCTGCCCGCGAGCGCCGCCGCCAGCAGCAGGCTGTCGTCGTTGCTGATCATGCCATGGCGGGTATCCACTTCCATGAGCCGACCCTCCTGCACGTAGTCCCATCGCATCGGGCTGCGGTCATGGTCCAGGCGTACGCCCACGCAGCGATGGTGCAGCAGGTCCCCAGGCGTGGTGGGTGTACCGTGGGCTCGCGCGTACGCGGGTGAGACGAATGTAGCGATACGCTGCGGCCCGCCGATGGGATGCGCCACCACGTCCTTGCCCAGCGATTCGCCCATGCGGAAGCCGGCGTCGAAACCCGCCGCCACCAGATCCACGAAACGGTTGTCGCAGTGCAGTTCGACCACGACGTCGGGATATCGCGCCTGGAACGCGGTCAGGTGAGGCATCACCAGGATGTCGGCCACGGCGCGTGGCAGGTTGATCCGCAAGAGCCCCGCCGGGGCATCGCGCGTCTCCGTGACCGCGGCCATGGCGGCCCCCAGGCCGCTCAGGGCCGGCAGCGCGTCGTCCAGGAAGCGCTGGCCGATTTCCGTCAGGCCCACGCGTCGCGTGGAACGATCGAGCAGGCGGACACCCAGGCGCGATTCCAGGGTCCGTACGGTCTGCGACAGCGCCGACGTGGAGACGCCGAGCTCGGCGGCCGCCCGGGTGAAGCTGGCATGACGGGCGACGCATGCGAAGGCGGCGATGGCAGGGAACAGGTCGGACGACATGAGGTAGGCCATTGTGAAGCAAGGCTTCAAAGCGTATGCGCCTTTACCAGCTTTATCTACATGACCCGGCTACCTAGATTTCAGGGACCCTTTCTGGAGCCGCCCATGAACAAGCAACTCAATGATTACGTCACGCTGGGCCGGTCCGGCCTGCGCGTCAGCCCCGTATCGATCGGCACCATGACCTTCGGCAAGGACTGGGGCTGGGGTGCCACCGAAGCGGATGCCCGGCGCATGCTGGACCTCTACATGGAGCGGGGTGGCAACTTCATCGATACCGCCAACTTCTACACGGGCGGCACGTCGGAGCGCCTGCTGGGCGAGTTCCTCCGTGGGCGTCGCGACAAGGCCGTGGTAGCCACCAAGTATTCGCTCAACGTCGATCCGTCCAACATCAACGCGGGCGGCAACCACCGGCGCAACATGATGCGTGCCGTGGAAGAGAGCCTGAAGCGACTGGGCACCGACTACATCGATCTCTACTACCTGCACGTGTGGGACGGAACCACTCCGGTGGAAGAAATCATGCGCGCGTTCGACGACCTGGTGCGCGCGGGCAAGATCGTCTATGCAGGCATCTCCGATACGCCCGCGTGGCAGGTGGCGCGCATGCAGACGCTGGCCGACCTTCGCGGCTGGGCGCCGCTGGTGGCGTTGCAGATCGAACACAGCCTGGTGGAGCGCACGGTGGAACACGACCTGATTCCCATGGCCCACGAGTTGGGCCTCGGCGTCGTCGCGTGGTCGCCTTTGGCGAATGGCGTGCTGTCCGGCAAGTACACGCGTGCCGACATCGAGACGCATAAGGGGGCGGACATGTTCAGCGGCGGCCGCGCGGCCGTGGCCGCGGGTGTCGGCTCGTTGAGCGAGCGGAACCTCGATATCGCCGAGGTGGTAAAGGCCGTCGCGCTCGACGTGGGACGCAGCCCGGCGCAGGTCTCCTTGGCGTGGTTGCTTGCAAAGAGCGCCCCCGCCGTCATCCCGATCCTGGGGGCACGCACGGCGGCCCAGTTCGAGGAAAACCTGGATGCCCTGTCGGTATCGCTGTCGACCGAGCAGTTGGCCCGCCTCGATGAGGCCAGCGACATCGCGACGCCGTTTCCGCACCGATTCCTTCCGCTTGTGCAGGCCCAGGTGTTGGGGCAGGGGAGACTCAGCGTCATGCATTAAGTGCGTTGGTCCGTGGCGGTCTGCGACAGACTCTCGACGCGGCAAGATCACGCCCCGGGAGAAACCCAAGGTAGCGCGGATCATCGTCGGCGCCCGGCTGCCGCTCAAGGCTTCTCACGCACCAGGGTGATCTTGCCATTGGGCTCCAGCCGGGCGATCCGGACGTTGGCCTCATCCTCCAGGCCCGCGGCATGGAGGGCGCGGTCGAGCGCGGCGTCGGGCACGTTATGCCGGCGAAGCATGGAAGCGTCCCGGATGCCGCTCTTCACAAGGATGGCCGGAAAGCCCTCGACCAAGCGGTTCATCCGCGGAAAGCGGGCGCAGATCCACGCAAGGAGTTTGTCCGTGGCGAGGATGCTCGCCACGCCGATGAACGGCCCGAGCATTCCCTTGTCATCGCCGATGATCGCGGTACGTAACGCGCCGCCAGCCAGTGCGAGCACGACGATATCGAAGGCTCACATTTCCCCGAACGTCCGTTTGCCGGAAAGACGCATCAGGACCAGGAGGCCCAGGTAGGTCACGGCCCCGCGAAGCACATAAGTCCACCAGGGCGCGGACAGTTCGATCAGGTCGTTCATGGAGATTCCTCTTGACCAAACATGTGAGTGGCTTCCATTTCAACGCGGGTCCCGTCGGCAGGATGTGGCCTGATCCTGCCTTCGGACGAAGACCCCGGACGGCCGACGTATGACGGCCCTCACGTGGATTTCGCCTGGGGCAGGGGCCGGGCGACTTGCGCTGACGTGGCTACGGTGGCGGCGTGAGACGCTTCCTGCCGTCGCCGTCGAGCCGCGTTGACGCGCCATTAACACCGTAAGGACAGGCTTGCGCGAGACTCCGAGGTCGGTTTCAGTGACATGGTGAAGCACGTTGACGAACGACGGCATTGCGGGCGCAGGGAGCCCGGCGTTCCAACGCTTACGGATGAGCGAAACCCAGTTTCGGATTCTGGTTCAGGGCGTTGCGGATTACGCGGTCTACATGCTGGACCCCGAGGGGCACGTGGCCACTTGGAATTCGGGCGCGGAACGCATCAAGGGCTACCTGCCTGACGAAATCATTGGTAGCCATTTCTCGGCCTTCTACACCGAGGAAGACCGGCTCGCGGGCATCCCGCATCGCAACTTGAGCATCGCTGCCGAGATCGGCCGAGCGGAAGACGAAGGCTGGCGCTTGCGCAAGGACGGCAGCCGGTTCTGGGCGCACGTTGTCATCGATCGCATCCTCGACGACGACGGAGCCCTCCTGGGGTTTGCCAAGGTGACCCGCGATGTCACCGAAAAGCGCGCTGCCGAACAGCAGTTGGAGGAGGCGCGCGAGGCCTTGTTTCAAGCGCAGAAAATGGAAGCCATCGGTCAGTTGACCGGCGGGATGGCGCATGACTTCAACAACCTGCTGATGGCCGTCCAGGGCACCTTGGAATTGCTGCGCGATCGTTTGCCCGAGGATTCGCGCACCCAGTCCATTTTTCAGACGGCGATGGCGGGGATCGAACGGGGGGCGTCGCTCACGCAGCGCATGCTCGCGTTTGCCCGCCGCCAGGAACTCAAGCCCACGGCGGTGGACTTGCCCGCCTTGATCCACGGCATGCGCGAGATGACCCGGACCACGCTCGGTTCCCGGGTGGAGGTCACCACCCGGTTCCCGTTGTCGTTGGGCCGCGCGCTGGTCGATCCCCACCAGCTCGAGCTGGCGTTACTGAATCTGCTGGTCAACGCTCGCGACGCGATGCCCAACGGCGGCCACATCGAAATCTCGGCCCAGTCGCAAATCCTGGATGGCAAGCACGCGTCCGGGCTCGCCCCGGGCCGGTATATCCGACTGTCTGTGGCCGATGACGGGGAAGGCATGTCGTCGGAAACGCTCGCCCGCGCCACCGACCCGTTCTTCACCACCAAAGGGGTGGGGAAGGGCACTGGACTTGGGTTGTCGATGGTTCACGGGTTGGCCGAGCAGTCCAACGGACGCCTCATGGTCGAAAGCACCCTCGGCCAAGGCACCGTGGTGTCCTTGCTTCTGCCGGCGGCGGGGGATGCTTACGACACGGAGACTGCCCGACCTTCCGGCGCGGCGGCGGACCTTCGCCCTCCAGAGTACGGGCGATCCCTGAAAATCCTGGCTGTCGACGACGATGCGCTGGTGCGGGATACCTTGTGCGCGATGCTCGAAGACATGGGCCATGTGGTGGTGGCGGCCGAGTCCGGCAGCCATGCGCTAGTGGCCTTCGAAGCGCCCGGTAAATTTGACCTGTTGCTCACCGATTTCTCGATGCCGGGAATGACCGGTGCCGAGTTGGCGGAGGCCTTGCGTCGGCTCCAACCGACGTTGCCGATCGTGGTTGCCTCCGGCTATGCCGAGGCACTTTCGTCTCCGGAAAGCGCAGGCATCACGCGGCTGGCCAAACCATTCAACCGCTCCATGCTGGCCTCGGCCATCGAAGCAGCGGGATCGTGGCTTGCCGATCACGCGAGGGTTCCCTCGTCGGCGGCGCCCTCGCCCATCTGACGGCCATGGCACGCTGCGTGAAGAGCGCAGGCGAACACGTTCGAGTATTTCTTCGCAGCCCTTTGACGCGCGCCTTCGCAACCTCTTGCGGGCACTGCGACGAGGAGAGCGCCATGAGCGACGACACGAACCACCGCGGCCCCGCCGATGCTCAACGGATCAACCTCAACGAACGCTATGAAGTGCGCTACTGGACGAGCGCGCCGGGTGTGTCGGAAGAACGATTGCGTGAGGTCGTCGGGCAGGTTGGCGTGATGGTGAAGGACGTGCGCAGGGATCTCGGTCAGGCATGACGGAGCGTGTGGTCATCTACATCTCGCCCCCGCTGTCCCATCACGCGCCATGGAGAGTGCGCGCGGACGAAAGGCCGGTTCGCGAACTCAAAACCGAAAAGGACGCCATCACCTACGCCGGCGACGTGGCTCGAATGGTCGAGAATGCGGGAGGCGAGGTCATGATCAAGATAGAGAAACCGAACGGCGATTGGGAAGTCTTCCGCGTCTAACAGTGCGGCCTTGCCGTCGAACATAAGTAACGTGGAGCGAAAATCCGATTCCCTTGACAAGGTTTTGGCATGCGCTCGTCGACATTGGGGCGTCTCTTCACCAGAGCCCACTTGTGATGAAGCCTTCCGGTACGCTTGCCTTGCTCATCCCGTGCCTCAACGAGGAGCGCGCGCTCGGCTCCCTGTTGACCGAGTTGAAATCGTTGAGGCTGCCGATCATCGTGGTCGACGACGGCTCCACCGATGGGACCTTGGACGTGGCGCTGGCGCATGACGTGCGCGTGGTGCGGCACGACACATGCCAGGGCAAAGGAAACGCCCTGCGCAGCGGTTGGACTCATGCGCGAGATTGGGGCTACACCGGCGTGATTCGCTCGACGGCGACGGCCAGCATCGGGCCGACGATGTGGCAGCCGTGCTTGATGCCGCCCGGCAGGCCCCACAGTCGTTGGTCATCGGGGCCCGTCTCAAGGGGCGGGATGCACAGCCGGCTCGGCGCCGACGAGCCAATGTGGTTGCCGACTGGGCGGTATCCAAAGCGGCCGGGCAGGTCATCACCGACTCGCAGAGCGGCCTCCGGTATTACCCCGCCAGCGTGCTGGATCTGAAAGGGCTTCCTACGGATCACTTCGTGTTCGAAAGCGCGATACTGGTGGAATCGTCTCGGCAGTTGGGCGCGCGTATACGTTTCGTGCCCATCTGGGCAAGGTATGAACCGACCATGCGCCCAAGTCATTTTCGATCGGTGCGAGACATCGCACGCATCACAGGCTACCTCATGGCGGCCATCCTGCGTTATGCCGTCCTCGGCCGCATGCCGCCGGGATCCCAACCACGTCCCGGGGCGCCACGTCCCACACCCTGACCGCATCGTGCCGCGGCGCCAAGGGGTCTAAAGAAAGACGGCATGGAGCGTCTCGCTGGTTGTTGCCCCAGCGATACAGCGGCTCGTACAGGATTACCGGATCGCGAGTCGTCGACGCAAAGATCCTTCCGTCTCCATGGTGGCCCATGGCCCCGCTGCTCGTTGCCCACGCTGTCCCTGGTGGTCGCCGCAGATCCGCGCAGGTCGACCGACGCCGGAAGCGTTCCATCGAGTACCCGCTCCGGCGGCCCGGCGACTGGACATCGTATAATAGCGGGGCGCTTGCCGGAGATAACGGCGTGCGCATGCCCCCACCCATGGGTGCCTGCTCGCCCCCCTTTCGGGGAACCAGGCAGCACAAACCCGCCTGCCCGAAACAACGGAAAATGCCGTGAACACATCAACCATCTCCGCGTGCCCTCAATGCGGCATGGAGAACACCTATCCTGATGGGGACATGTACATCTGCGCCGATTGCGCGCACGAGTGGCCGCAGCAGCAGGCGGATATCGAGGAACACGTCGCCGTGGCGCGGGACGTTCACGGGAACCTGCTCAATAACGGCGACACGGTCGTGGTGATCAAGGATCTGAAGGTCAAGGGTTCGTCCATTCCCCTCAAGCAAGGGACCGTCATCCGCAACATCCGCCTGGTCGACGGGGGCGCGGATCACATCGAAGGAAACTCGGACAAGATCAAGGGCCTGGTGCTCAAGGTCTGCTTTCTGAAGAAGGCCTAGTCGCCGCCGTCAGCCGGGATGTTCGAGCGGTGGCTCGCCGCTGCCCGATAGTCCGCGAAGAGATCGATCAGGCTTTGCGGCGCCCGCTCGTCGAACATCACCTTTAGATTTCGCGCTGCCTCTGCCGCCGCGGCGGCGCTTCGTGGGAACAGGTCCGTTTCGTAGGAGCGAAGAGCCGCCTCGATGTCGTTCGAGTGGCTTGCGATCGCTTTTCCGAGTTCGGCACCATCGAACATCGCGAGATTGGCCCCTTCGCCGGAGAACGGCGACATGAGATGGGCTGCATCGCCGAGAAGCGTCACGCCAGGCGAGCGGTCCCAGCGATGGTCGATCGGCAGCGCATGGATCGGGCGCAGGACCGGAGGCGTGTCGCTGTTCGTGATGAGAGACGTCAGCGCGGGTGCCCAATCGTGGAACTCGGTCAGGAACCTGCCCTCGACGGCGAACTCGCGTATCCCATCCTCCGGTTTGTTCAACGCGACGTAGGCATGCAGTACCGCATTCGCCTCGCGATGCGCCAGGATGCCCTTGCCGGGTGCGATCGCCATCATGGCACCGGCGCCCACCGCGGCCGCCGCCGCCTGATGTCGGGCATCGGCGTCATGGAGATAGGTCTCTATGAACGTCATCCCGGTGTAGCTTGGTATCGCGGTCGAGAGTAGCGGCCGGACCTTCGACCACGCACCGTCGGCGCCCACGAGCAGATCGGTGTCGATGCTCGTTCCATGGGTGAAGCGGAGCCGATGCCGTCCGTCGCCGAGGGATTCGGCGCTCGATAGGCGATGTCCCCAACGAATCATCCCGGGAGGAATCGAATCGAGCAGGATGCGGCGCAGATCGGCCCGCTGCACCTCCGGCCGCCCACCGTTGCCGTCGTCTGGCTCGTCGAGCAGGACGGTGCCGTTCTTGTCGAGTACCCGCGACGCTTGCCCTCCGGCATGGATGATGCCGCGAAACGCGTCGAGCAGCCCTGCCGCTTCGAGCGCGCGCTGGCCGTTGTATTCGTGGATATCGAGTTGGCCGCCTTGCGGCCGAGCCTCAGCCGACGGCTCACCTTCGTAGATCGTCGCGGCGATCCCATGGAGATGCAAAACGCGAGCGAGCGCGAGGCCGCCGAGGCCTGCGCCGATGATGGCGATGGACCGCGGATGAGGGTGCTCAGCCATTCAACCCTCCTGCCGGGTTCCGTCGAGCATCGCGCCCGTCCCGAGTCGCCCGCATCGCCATGGATTTGCCCTCACTCAGTTAATGGAATGTCGTTCCAATATGGTGGAACGGCATTCCACCCATGTCAACTTGGAATGCCGTTCCACGTATGCCACGATGTGGCATGAGCAAGACGAAACGGAAAATTCGCGGGCGGGATGAGGCTTTATCGCGCGAGCGGATCGTGGCCGTGGCCATTGATCTGCTTGACCGCGAAGGTGAAGCGGGCCTCACCTTCAAGTCGCTGGCAGCCCAGCTCGCGACCGGGCCGGGAGCGATCTATGGCCATGTCGCCAACAAGAGCGATTTGATGGTCGCCGCATCCGACGCGATCATTGCCGAGGTGCATCGCGCCCACGTGCAGGGCGCGGACCCGCGACATTCGATCAGGGCGTTCGCCCTGGGCATCTTCGATGCGTTCGACGCGCATCCATGGGTGGGAGCGGCACTTACCCGCATGCCGGGTCAGTCGCCCCTTGTTCGCGTCTTCGATACCGTCGGCCAGAATGTCCGGGCTCTTGGTGTCCCGCCGGACAAAGAGTGGACTGCCGCCATGGCGGTGTTCAATTACATCGTCGGCGTGGGCGGCCAGAACGCCGCCAACGCGCAGGTCGCGCGCGCGCATGCCCTGGATCGAACCGAGGCACTGGCATCGATCGCCCGCAGCTGGGGCCGTCTCGATCCAGCGGAATACCCCTTTGCGCACGGCATCGGAGCGCAATTGCGCGCGCATGACGACCGTGCCGACTTTCTCGCCGGCATCGACCTGCTCATTGCCGGAATCTTGCACGAGTTGCATGGCGTCAATAACGTCGCCCGCCACGATTCGTTTGGCGAATAAAAAGCACTGCTCACCACTTCGGCGAGTTCCAAGGCTAGGGTTTGATGTTCTCCGTACCTCACAACACCGCGGTAGATTGGCGCCGCGTGTCGAACTGGATAACGCGGCTGTTTTCCTGACGATGGGTCTCGTCGAGATGGCCGCTGGAGTGCGTTTAATACCCGCCCATGAGCCGATGCTGCCGTTCAGCCAGTCGTGCTTTGAACGTTTTCCTACTTAATTTTGCGCGTAACGGAGTAAGAACGCGGATAACGGCAGGTTTTAGCAGCGAAGAGGATGAAGTTTGCGTAAGCAAGACCTCGCCCTTCAGGAAGAGATGGAAATTTCGCTCAGGACGGGGAGGGTTGATCTCCCGAATGACAGGCGTTACGCGCATCATCAGGGTCGGACTTCGAATCTGCCTCAAGCGGGATGAGTGCCACCGTCTCGTCAAAAAGGCGATCGAGAGCAGCGTATTCACACGGCGCATGCGACAAATGAACAACTAACGACTCGGCGAGAACCCGGCGGTTATCGTGGGTGATCATGCACCTGTGTGCCCGCAGCCAAAAATCGATAAACCGCTGGACCGGATCGGGCAGGGATGCAAACGGGGGAAGCTCCGAACGAAGATCCTTTTTCGTTATTTGCATACAAGTTCATCCAACGGTTATTCGACAACACGAAAGACGGAAGTCTTCGTCCTTCATACCAAACATTCTCTCTCGTGAGCAAGTCCAGCGTGTGCAAGAAATTGCGAGCGAAAGCTAGGGAGCTTCCAGGCGTTGACCAGGAAAGGGGAGTAGGCGTGGAATGAAAGCCTGCCGCCGTTCCAGAATGCGAGCAACTCGCCTGCCTTTGCACAAAACGCCTTTTTTGCGGCCGTGACCAACGTGTCTGCCGCGCGACGAAGTGCATCATCGCTCTCCACATCCTTTCCCGCGAGAGTGAACGGATAGTCGCCGACGAAATATATCTGTATCGCGGCGCCTACCGGGCGCTCCACGAAAAACTTGTCCCAAATCAGTTCGTCATCCGAAATCAGGCGTTCTTCGCGCCAATCGAAGACCGACCACACGGATTTCTGCATTGGATCGGCGAGACCCGACAAATCCGGCATGCTCAGGCCCGATGCCGTTGCGTACTTTGGAGTCTGTATGGCCGCATCGAGGTCACGCATACGCTGCCATTGCAAGTCAAGGGGTAGATTGGACCGGGAGATGCCCTGAAGGCCAGAATCAAACATAAGGCATTCGCTGCCGGAAAGCAGATCGTCGATCAGAGCGAAGAACCATTGTCTGTGGATGCCCGCCTCTTCGAGCCGACTTCCGATGAGCGTGCCACTCAATGAGAAGGTTCTATTGATGACGGCTCCCCCAAGTCGACGCGAGAAGATGCTGGCTTCCGCGTGCCTGACGGGCACGGGCCATGTGGAAAGGACCAATCCGGGATTGAGTTCGTCAACATGGAATACATCGACTCCCAGGTTCCGGAGGTCGAGGGCGACGGGATCCTTAGGATCACTGTAAATGACGGCCAGATTTTTCCTCATGCGGCGGACTCCTGCGGCTCTCCGGCGCCAGAAGTGGCGAGTTCCCGGGCGGTGCTGTAGAAGCGAAACATCCGTCGGTGAATTTCATCGACGAGGTAAGAGGTGTGCGGCGGAATAGCCGTTGGCGTGGCCAGTCGAGTCGATGGAAGATGACGAACCGTAAATCCCGAGGCGATGTAAAGGAGCCTAGAGTCGAGGTCCGCATGCTCATGGGCAAACACATGCCCTCTCAGGCGAACCATGAACTCGTGGCACGCGAGGTATACGCACATGGCATGGACGATTGAATGGCTCGCGATGGGGCGGCCCGACCATTGGGAGACTGGACGATATGATACATCCGAAGAACAGAAGTCGCCGTATACATCCTCATATCCCGCAAGAAAGGAATGAACGGCCTCATGGATGAGGCCCTCGGCGAGCGAGAGAATGCTTTTCTCGGGAAGTTGCGGGTTGCCGAAACCAATGGTGTAAATATACTTCGGCATGTGTTCGGAGCTAAGAATGAACGCTGTAGAGGTGCCGTCCTCGCCATGAGAACGAACCGATTTTCGAACGAAGATCCGCTTCACCCAGGTCCTGATCATGTGTCCGTACATGGGGGTTATCTCGTCGACCAGCGCGAGCGCCCTGCCAAATTTTTCGACGACTACATCCCTGTCTTTTTGCGTCATCGGGATGTAGCGCTGGCCGAACACCGAGCTGCTCTCATCGACCAGGCGAGAAAGAGGGCTTCCGAAGTCCACGGTAATGCACCCTCCCACCATGGGTTGGGAGACGGTGTTACCGGTTTCGTCGATATATCGGTCGCCCATGGGGCTCCATACCGGGTTCTCTCGGGCGACCCCGCTCTGAGTAGCAAGAATTAATGATTCCCTCACCACCAAATCCAAAAATTCGGCGGCCAGTTGTTCCGGCGAGCGCACCGACTTGCGGTACCACCTCTGGATAAATGCTCCGAGTTCCGCACTTGTGAGCAGGCGGATCTGTCCTTCAGGACCGAGTTCGCCGTACAACGACAGGGGCATTTCTATCAGACTCGACTCAACTTCTCGCGCGGCAAGAACGTAAATCAACTTGTTTCGCGTCTCCGTGAGCCGCTTTTCCGCGATAGAGTCGTGAAAAATGATCGTTGTCGAGTTGTGTAAAAAGAAATCGACTAGCGAATTCATTGCTTCTTTCTGGGAGAACATGGTTATCTCCTTAGTTGGCGGGCGGAATATAAACGGACGCCTTGGTTCTATTGTCGTTCGACATGTTCGTCCCCTTCGCACGCGCAAGCCATTTGGTACGCGTTGTTCCGTGTTCCATGGAATGTAAAAAAGGAGATATGGTGAAACTTGAGGTGCATAGCTTAGTGCAAGAAGAATCCTGACGCGCGAAGATCGCGTGGCAAAGCCTTGATCCAAGCCGTGCTGTTTTGCTTGCGATGCTCACTCTCGATCATGGGCATGTAGGAGAAGTAACTCGTGGACGAAAGCCGTCTAATTCTCGAGTGTTGTTCCTCGCCGAGACCCAAGTCGGAGAAGCTCGTTAGGGAGCCGCTGTTGAGCTCAGCTAAGACCCGCTGTATCAGCTCATGCGTCGGAATATGCGTGGGTGCCGAGTCGACGAATACTGAACCACTATCGGAGAGAAGGGGTAAGAGGTAACCCAGGAGGCGGACGACATTGCCAGGAGAGTGGTCGTAGTCGGCGAAGACCATATCGACGGGCCCTTGGCCTTCGATTGCGCCAGAGCCCGCTGACAGGGCTCGGACGTCTATGTCGCAAAGTCGAAATTCAATTTCATTGTCAACCCCGGCGCGCCGCCACACCTCTTCGAGGAACCGGGCATAGTCCTTTGTCTCGGACGTCGCCGGCCAGGACACCTCCTGCAGGAGGCTCGCGGCAGCATTCCTGATCCCTTCGAATTGACTACCGTTGTCGTATGTGTATACCCGTCCTATCCCGTTTTCTTTGACTGCGGATGCCAGCCACGCAGTGGTCACGCCGAGACCTGTGCCCAGTTCAAGCACGGTGCGGGGTCTTTCCCGGCGTATGAGCGAGTGGAAGAGCGTGGCGAGGTACTCACCTCCGTAGATGGGGCCAAGTTTCCGCCTGAGATCTTCGAGTGCGTTTTTTGGGTCTCGCAGCGATGCTGAATACTCCGGGGTAAGCATGGTCATGTTCCTTTGCTTCGCCGAGCCGCTTTGCATCGGCCGGCACGCGATCAAGACGCGTCAAGCGCGTTTCGTTGGAAAGCGCGGCGCACAACGGCCGGTGGCGTTGTCGGGAGTGGGCGGCGAACAAGTCGCCGCCCACCGGTTATCACGCGTCGAATTCTCCCTTGGACGCGTACTGAGAGACGGGTGCGGCAGCCAGGCTGTCGTACTTGCCTACGCAATAGGTGTAGTCCACCGTCTCGTCGTGGGCCGAATCCATCTGGCCGTGTGCGGCCGCGACGTCTGCCGCGGAGATGGAGGTTTCCGTGGAGGTGTTCACGGAATGACCGTTGTTGGGGGCAGCGACTGGGCTCGCAGAGGCGGCCGTACCGAGGGCGAGCAGCAGAGGGGCCATAGCGGTAACTGCCAGGGCCGACTTCGGCTTGGTTTCGTTCGACATTGGGATCTCCTTTGTGCTGAGGGCCGTGCGAGGATCTCGCACGGGTTGTTCCGTGGTTCACGGAATGGGAAAAGGCCGGGTGGAACTATTTAGTCGTCTTGAATCGCGGCCAGTTCAGCGAGGGCCGGGGCGGACGCCTGGCAAATGATTTCGGACTAGGCATATGCGTGCTCACTCGGGGGATTCGCTTCTTGAGCCTCGAGCGATCTTAAGAAGGTATCGGTGCGAAATGTTGTAGACAGTACGGGATTAAATGAATAAAAAAGCACCTCCGACTGATCACCGATATACATCCTTATCTCGCCGACTTCGCTCTTGAACGAGGTGCGGCAGGCGGCAATGATTCTCCCCATCTCCGCTTCGACCGCATCGCCCATCAACGGCGTCGGCGTCGTGCATCGTCCAGAGCCGCTATATTGAACGATCAACGGTGTGCCGGCCGGAACGTCTACGACGAAGGCATTTGGTCCGTTGACGGATTGCAACCGAAAGTCCGTCGGCCAGCGATCAAGCGCTCGGCTGTCGACCCGTACGGGGTCGCGGAAATCCCTGGCATTTATCGCTGTTTCGCCGACGCCGAACTTGAAATCCGGCGTGCGTATTCCACGTTTTCTCAGCAACAGCCATTGGAGGTTCAGCGGAAGACGACTGCGGGATACGCCGTCGGGACCGGGATCGTGGATGAGTCGGCCCGCACGGTGGAGTACGGGCAGCAGGTCGACATGCACCCACGCTACGTCGACTTTCCGCTCGGTACATCGACTTTCCGTCCTTGTGCCGTCCAGTTTGAACAGACGATTTAGAACAACCCGGCCTTGGACGTCTGCGGCGAGTGCACGCAGGAGGTGCTTTGAGAGACCTGAAGTCGTGGCTGGCCCGGACGCTTCGATGAGGTCGTCAATATGGATGTACCTCATATCTTCTGGCGCTTCCCGACGGAGATCTAAAACGACGGGGTCGACGGCGTCGCTATAGAGCACCACGATCCCGGGCTGCTCGTCGCCCTGGAGCCTATCTCCGACGCCCTTGCCGTGGCGCTCGATCACATCAGCCTTCATCGCTGCCAGAGCAGTACACACGTCTTGGCGCGGTGGATCTTCCAGGCCGAGTTGATCTTCCAGGACGGGCGCTACGTGAAAGCCCATGGCAAATCGTTCGCGAAGCGAAGCGAGGGAAGGGTCATTGCGTTGTGGTGACGGACCCGATGCCTGAAACCTCGTAAACATCTGGTAGCAGGCGTAGTAAATGAAGGCGGCGTGTACCAGTGAGGTATTTGGAATCTGGTTGCCGGTCCAGGGGGATACCGCACGGTACAGAGGCGAATTGGCGCAGAAGCTTCCATTGGTGTCTTCCCAGCACGCGAGGAAGTTGTGCATGGCCTCATGCAGGATGCGTTCGGCGCAAACCGCTGGGGTCCATGCAGTTGTATGGACGTCTGCGAATCGTATGATTCCCGGTGCGCTTGTCGCATGCTCTGAAGCGATTCCGCCAGGCTGCGGTTCTGATGATTCTCTGGTGAATCGGATTACGATACGGGCGACGAAGGTGCGAATCATGGTTCCCCACGCGGGAAACGCTTCCGAAACGGATTGGAGAGCTTGATCAAGCTTCGAAACGACCGTCTGTCGCTCAATCTCGCTGCCGACACGGGCGGGCCTGCTAAGGACTCCACTTGTGGCGACCGAAGCAACAGCCATGGGGCTGTCGAAGTCGATGGTGATGCAGCCGCCTATGACATTGCCGGGAACGTGCGCCCAGGCGCCGCACTCCAGGGAAAGGTGGCCGTTTCCATGTGGCAACCAGAGTTTGTCGTGATGGCCGATTGTCTCCGGGAAGCTTGGTGCTCTCCCGGCCGCAAGATCTTGGGTAGAGAGAAGGGCTTGCAGTTCGCGGTTCGCTTTGGCGAGCTGATTCAACGGCGTATCAACCGACGCTGCTTGCCAGATGTTGAAGAAGTCCGCCGATATGAGAACCGCTGACTGCTCGGCAGCAGACAGTCTTCCATACGAAGCCAGTAGGCCGGAGACGTCGAGATGTACGTGCTCCATTTTCGCGAGCAGCCGCGTGAACCGACGTCGCATGGCCGTCAGCCTGCCATGAAGAGTGCGGATAAGCAGCTCGGTGCCGTGGACATCGCCGCGAAAGAAATTCACCAACTCGAGTGCCGAGTTCCCCATCTCCTGCTCCCGTTTCTTGCCGTCGCGCGGATGGAAAATGTGTCGCCGCTTGCTTGTCAGTGCTTTCGCGGCAAGGTGCAAATTGTTGATTGACCGTAGTAGCTCGGGATCGGCAGGAAAAGTCGGGGTAATCCGATAGAGTATGTAGGTCACGTCCTACGAAAAATCGGAAGCGAAAAGTTCCGATTTCGATTCATGTATCGCATGTTTATGCGATTGCGAGATCGGGACCCGTCAGGATGTCGGCCGTATCATTCCTCTGTTGGTTGCGTCGGCTTCTTACTCGACAAAGCTCTCGACCTGTTTGGTGCGAAACCCTGACCGACACGGCCCGAACGCGCCTCGCGAGCCTCGTGCTGCGTGCGGCGCAGCCTCGATCGCTGGGTCGTCAGCCACACGTTGCCCGGTTCGATGAGCGTTCGGCCAGTACGAAGCGCTTGTTGATGCCCGCGCTCGGTTGACTGCCTATGCTCGGACGAGGGCAGGGAGGGGCACACGCACCGCGTCGATGTCGCGAAATCAACGTGTATAGAACAGACATCGAGGCATTGAAGGTTGGGTTCGAGGCCGCCGCTCCAGCCGACGAATCGCCAAGTAAATCGCAAATAGCTTGCTGACGCCAAAAGTTCCTAGCACAGTGGATCGCCCCTGTTGATAAGCATCCCCTGCGCGCACGACACCTCAAGTTGGACGGCGGAAGGGTGCACACGGGTTTCCGCCAATGTCCCGACATCGAGCGCCGTTTGAAGAAACCCGGAGCCGATCGAGGTGTTTTCTCGATACTAAGGTTGAGCTTCGGCTCGTCATTAAGCTTAGTAATGGCGACCGCTGCGCGCGGCGACAGGTCTTTGTAGATCGTTCGGCGGCAAGTGGATCGAGCAAGCGGTCCATGTCCTCTGCGCCGATCTCCGCCAGGAGCTCGTCGCCGACGATGCCGATGAAGATGCGTATGATAAACGCCGTGTCGAGTCATCGCCTTCCGCCACCGCTTCTGGTTGAACTACTCAAGCGGAGTCGAACCTTTGCTCCCAGCATCAGCCCATCGGCGGGCGGGTGCGGACGAACGGGTGATCGGGTGGAATGGATCGCGGTAGCCAAACCACGTCCATGGTGTTCTCATGGTCTTCCGCGGTGCTGGTGACGATCACCCAACTGCTGCCTCGTCGTTCTTCGATCTTGTAGCGTGCGTTATCTATTCACTGGCCCGGGGCGTCGGTCATCCGCAATCGGACGCGTCGTCCATGCGTCCCATTTTCCGCGCAATCAAGGGCTGGCTGCCTTGATGGTGCGGTGCGGCCCGGTCTACGAGTTGCTTCGCCGGCATCGTGGTATTTTGTCGGCCCCATGCCCGGTGAGCACGGTTTCTCTGACGCGATTGTCGACGCGGTGAATGCGGGAGTCGATCTCCGGAGCAAGGCCATCGAGGCCTGCATTTTGCCAATTCAAGCTCAGGCCATTGTCGACCACCTCTTTCCTCGCACCCATCCCGGCAAGGGGATCGCCGTCGCGCTCTCCGTTGAGGACGCGCAGGGGCACCTCGCGTCGCCGGTTCGCTTGGCCGTCGCACTGCGGATGAGCATTGGGTCGGCCGAGGTGAGTCTCCGCCAGGTCAGGGCGTTCTTGACTGAGCCGGTGGCGCGTGCAGAGATCGGTGCATCCATCGATCCGCGAGGGGCGCTCGAGTTCCTCGAACGTCTTGGAGAAATGGCGAGGCTGCAAGGGGCGGATGAGGTTCAAGACCCGATCGAGTTGGCCGTGGCGATGGCGCGATTGACCGAAACGCCGGCATTTGTCGCGCGCGCGTCGGCGCGTGGCATGCTGACACCCAATCTGGGCCAGACGACGGAAGAGGTGATCGGCGCGGTAATGCACGTCGCTGGTAAAGACCGTGAAGCGGTGGCAGCCAGGGCGATTGTCGAAGCCTCCGGAACTTTGACGCTCGGCATGCGCTTGGTGGCGATGAACTATTTCCCGGAGGCCGAGAACGTGCGCGCGGGGCTGGCGCTGGATTCAGCTGACCAGGCTCGATTGTGCGATGCCATCGGCCAGCATGTCATCGCGTCTCCGCGCTCGGAATCGCTATGGGGATGCTTCGACCCGTCGACGATCCTGCGATCCCTGACGTTCGTTGCGCGTGAGGCGTGCCCCGCGGTTTACGACGCGATTGCGGGATCTGCGTCTCGATTGGACCAGTTTGCGTGCGCACTGCTTTGGCATAGCGTCAGTTCGGAGAAGGGCATGGATTCGATCAAGAAGAGGTGCGGCTCGTTTTCGGCGAAAGCGGCTGCGGCTATGGGAGCCATCCTGGAATCGCAGGCCGCACCTGAGTGCAGTCGTCGTTTGGGGAGAGCCCTTGGCTGGGTGGTCTTCATGCTCATTGGATTCGCCGGGTTAACCCATGCGTCTGAGACGGCCACGTATTACTACACCGACCAGCAAGGCACCGTGCTGGCGACGGCCGATTCCGCGGGCAGCATCCTCACCACCGCCGACTACCGGCCTTATGGTGCAGTCGCCCGAGGTGCACCGGAGGAAGGGCCGGGGTACACGGGGCACGTCGACGATACGGATACTGGCGTGGTCTACATGCAGGCGAGGTATTACGACCCCGCTGTAGGCCGCTTTCTTAGTGTTGATTGGGGATGTCCCTGGCGCCGCGAACGTGATTGGCTTTAACCGATTCGCATATGCGGCGAATAATCCAGTTGGTAATACCGACTCCAATGGACGCTGTGTCGATGGCCTGGCCTGCGACACCATGGCTCGATCGTTTGCCATGCATCCTGACGCAGCTCGACCACCGGCGCCTATCGCCGTAGTGGGTGCAGCCATCATGGCAGCGCCCACCGTGGTGCTGGCCGGAGCCGCGATTCTTCCGGAAGCGGCACCCGCTGCCACGATGACAAGCGAACAAGCGGCTGACGTGGCAGTTGCATCGGCGCGTCAAGCAGCTATTGGTGCTCAATCGGCCGGCGAAGATTTTGGAGGCGTGTCCTACCTGCCGAGTTGTGTCGCAATACCTTCGAGTGAAGACGGTTTCTCCCCGATAGGCGAACTCACAATGACATCATGCTCCGACATCGATACAGTCGAAAAAATTGTATCTCTCGTGGATAAAAAACTTCAGGCGCTAGAGGTGCCGATAGATGTCAGCTCACTTCCTACCCTCGCGTGTGATCTCTGCGAAGTACTGGGTACAGGTCTGTCCGCAACCCAAATCGAAGCTCTCCGAGCTGCCCGTCTTTTCCTTGAGCAAGGAATTAAAGAGGGTGCGGACTTATACGTCGCTGAGTTATCGAATCGTGTTGGAAAGCGGTACCCACCTGATACCGAAAGAACCTTGGTTGCCAAAGAGCGGCTCCTGTGGATTGCATTGAATCGAGTTACGCCGTTTTCCGATTACGCGCTTGATTTCACGCTCGGTGTCGCGGAGGAGGCAGGACTAAAACCCGTGGATATGGTCCCGGCAGTGCATAAAATGCTCGCAAAGATGTTGAGTGAGGAGTCGTGAAAAGTTCTCCGAAACGTTTCACCCGACTTAATGCGGATTGGTGTGCCCAAGGAAGTTGATCCAGCCATCTTGATGTATTCTTTCTCTAATTCTTATGCCGTCCGTGGACAAGAACAAATCATGATTGAAGCTAACGGCGGTGCAAGACGATCGGGCGAACCATCCGGCAACGAAATCAATGGCATAAGTTCAACAAACCCAAAGCTGCAGCAGTACATCGATGCTGCGCGACTTGAGTTCGGACGACGTCAGCGCTGGTGACTAGCAGTAGTGGAGATGCAGGCAGAAGGAAGGCGTACGCTAGGCTAGACGGTGGCCTGTTGCTGGATTAGGGCGACGCGATAGGCGTGAAAAAATTAACCGGATTACCGTCGGGGTCTCGGAACAGCATCGAGCGATTGCCCCAAGGCATGTCCTTCGGTTCTTGCAACCACTCCGTTATGAGGGCATCGACACGTACTCGCTCGGCGTCGACACTCTCGACTTCGAATTCCAGGATCGCCGATCTATTTGCGCGGGCGAACCACTCTCCGCCGTACGCAAAGGTGGCAGCCCTGCGGCTGGCGATCGCCAGGATCGCGCCACTTGGACGTAATTCGACATAACTGTCGTCGCCCTTGGCGGGAACTCCGAGGAGCTTCTCGTAAAAGACGGCCAAGCCTGGGACGTCTTCGGTGATAAGACGCGTGTAAGCAAACTTCACGACGAGACCTCCGGGTTGCGGGGTAGGGGTTAGAAAACGATACTGAACAGTGGCGCTATTATGATACGATACGGTATCGTAGTGTAAATATCAACAGGGGAGGTCGCGGTGAGTCAGGTTGTGGACAAGCGAGTGGAGCGTTCGAAAGCGGCCGTTCTGGCAGAGGTCTACCGACAGCTGACCCAAACCGGAATCAGTGGTGTGAGCATTGACGAAGTGTCCCGCGTCTCCGGCGTAGCGAAAACGACAATCTATCGCCACTGGCCGTCGCGCTCGGCTTTGTTGATCGACGCTTGTTCCAGGCTGGGGAGTGGCCATCCACCGCCCGATACGGGAACCTTGCGCACCGACCTGCATGCTTTAGCCACGGGCCTTGCGGATCAACTTCAGACCTCCACATGGGCGTCGGTTTATCCTTCGATCATTGATGCGACCGAACGTGACTCGGAAATCGCCGCCCTGCAGGCCGAGCTGCATAATGCGTTCATGGCGCCGTTTCGCGCTGTCATCGCACAGGCCAAGGACAGGGGTGAAATACAACCGAATCAGCCCGACGCCGATCTGGTTGCATCGGTAGTTGGCCCGTTGTTCTATCGCCGTTGGTTTTCCAAAGAAGTGATTGATGAGCGCTTCATCAAGTCCATCGTCGATGCTGCAGTCAACGCCAATCTCAGCCAATAACGTCGGCCGAGTCGTAGGTTGCCAGTCAGCAGCCTGACCGCGCTGCTCCCGGACTTTTTCACACGAACTTGCAGCATCTTTGTACGGGTCGCGCTGTCGCGGATCCATAAGGCGCCTTCACCACGAAAGGTCACTCATCGTCGGCGTGAGACAGCATAGCGAATCGCTTGAAGGTATCCGTGGGTAGCTTCTCCGTGGGTCGCCGCGCAAGATGATCTCGTCGACGCGCAGGCTTTTGTCGGGCAGCCGCTTGCGCTGTTCAGCGCTTGGTTGCGTTTCGGGGGCAGGTGCGCGATGGCATCGGGGAAGGCGTCCATCTCCGGGACGCCTACTTCGGCAAGCGGTTTGTCCCCAACCACGCCGACCAAGACCTTCAGGGTGTGCCCGGTGTCAAGTACATTGCTCGCCGCGCGCCGCTTCTGCCCGAATTGCTTCAAGAACAGCTCAACTCCCGCGCTCAACAGCAGGGTCGGCTTCGTCGGCGCGATCGGTATGGCAGGGGCGACCAGCACAGAGGGCGCGGCCGGCACAGAGGGCGCGGCCGGTGCCAGGCGCTGCATGGCCGCCATGCCTCCATCGCCCGGGCATGATCCTCCGCACCGACGGCCGAAATGGACAGGCCTCCGCCTGGCGTGTGCGCCACGGTGTAATGGCGCAAGCTGCCGGCTTCGTGCGCGTCGAGCACATCCTTGATGAGTTTCTTCGTGTCCATCGGCTGCCCCCTGGCTGCAGCGAACGCTCGGCCCGAAGCATACGCGAGCTGAGCGGCCGCCAGGCGCGCTGCATCCCCGCGCTGACCCAGGGCTCGGACGATGTATTGCGCACTCCAATGGACTTGCAGAACGCCCGGAACCAGATAGCGTGCATAGACGCCGCTCGACAGGGTTTGCAGGAACGCTTTCGGCATACCAGTACCTCAAACCGTACCTTTGAAGGGACCGATCAGCGAGGTTTCCAGCACCCAGAAAGCAAAACGGATCAACAAGTTAATGTTGATCCGTTGCTGAAGTGGTGGAGGTGGCGGGAGTCGAACCCGCGTCCGAAGGCGTTTAATCCCCAGCTCTACATGCTTAGCTCACCGTTGGATCTCGTCCGCCGACAGCACGGCGTGCTAAGCGCATCGTCGGACATGTCTGATTGATCTGGCGTCAGACCCACAGACGGAGGGTCTTTCGGCGGTCTCATGATAGTGACCCTACACCGGCGAGCATGAGCACAAGACCGGTTCGGGGGTTTGGCCTTTTTTAGGGGCCGGACAGCTTAGGCGGCGAGAGCCACCGAGTTGTCACCGTAGTAGTTGTCATTGGCAACTATGAGTTTTGCCGCTGGTTTAACGAGGAAAGCTGCCCCCTCGGCATGCACCAGTAGATCGCACTACCCCCGTCGAAACCAAAACACCCCCGGGGAAAACGTAATGTGACTACCTGTCACAGTATATGGGCCGGGGACGGCGCTCACAATGGGCGCCGCCCGGCCGTTCAGGTCAGCCCAGGCGGTTGTGCGAACGCATCACGCGCTGCTTGTCGATGGCCCACTCGCGTTCCTTGTCGGTATTTCGCTTGTCGTGCTCCTGCTTGCCCTTGGCCACGCCGATTTCGCACTTCACCTTGTTGTTCTTCCAGTAGAGGGCGGTGGGCACCAGGGTGTAGCCCTTGCGCTCCACGGCGCCGATCAGCCGGTCGATCTCCTCGCGGTGGAGCAGCAGCTTGCGGGTGCGCCGCTCGTTGGCCACCACGTGCGTCGAGGCGCTCATGAGCGGAGGAATCTGCGCGCCCACGAGGAAGACCTCGCCATGCTCGATGATGGCGTAGCAGCCCTCGCCGAAATTGATCCGGCCGGCGCGCAGCGCCTTCAGCTCCCAGCCCTGCAGGGCCATGCCAGCCTCGTAGCGCTGGTCGATGTGGTATTCGTGGCGGGCGCGCTTGTTCAGCGCGATCGTGCCGCCACGTTCCTTTTCGGTGTCCTTTGCTTTCGCTTTTGCCATGTCCGTTAAAATCGGTCGATCGGATCCCTGATACAAGGCCGGCGGGTCCGTTGGCCGGCTAAGAAGACGAGGTATATCGTGATTGAAATCCGCCGCAGTGCGATCGTGCCTTTCACGCCCGCGCAGATGTTCGACCTCGTGAATGACGTTGAAGCATACCCAAAGCGCTTCGGCTGGTGTGCGGCCGCGACCGTCACCGAGCGGAACGACGATGTGCTGGTGGCCCGGCTCGATCTCAAGTTCGCCGGCATGACCCAGCACTTCACCACCCGCAACACCATGCAGCGCCCCGAGCGCCTCACCATGAAGTTCGTGGAGGGGCCGCTCCGCTCGCTCGATGGGGTGTTTACCTTCCAGGCCCTGGGCGACGTCGGCTGCAAGATCGCGCTGGAACTGGATTTCGACTATGCCGGCCTTGGCGGTTCGGTGCTCAAGATGGGTTTTCAGCAATTGGCCAATCGCATGGTCGATGACTTCTGCGACGAGGCGCGACGCCAGTATGGCTGAGTTGGGCGTCGAGGTGGCTTATGCCGGGCCGGAAGGGCAGGCGGTGGTGGCCTTGCGCGTACCTGCCGGATGTACCGCGTGGGCGGCCGTGGAACTGGCCTTGCCCCTCCTGCCTGTCGGCGTCGTGCCCGACCCGGGGCGGTTGGGCGTCTTCGCGAGGAAGGTGGCGGCCGACCGGGTGCTCGAAGAGGGCGATCGGGTGGAGATCTACCGAAGCCTCACCCTGGATCCGATGGAGGCGCGGAGGCGACGGGCCATCGGTGGCTGACCGGAGCGGTGGGCGCTCGTCTCGCCGAGGCGAGCGGCTCCGCACCGTCCGGTAGCGCGGCGACTTACTTCTTGTCGTCCGGCGAGTTCTTGTCGGACGAGCCGCTCACGCCGATGTTGATGCCGCCGTCGTCCTTCTTGTCGTCGGCGCTGGTGTTCTTGTCGCCCTTGGAGTCGCCGTTGAGCTGGTCGGAGTCGTTCTTGTACTTCTTGGAGTCCTTCAGCAGCTGCTGGGCGTCCTGCGCGAAGAAGTCACCGTCGCTGCGCACCAGCACGTCGTTGTTGAACGTGAGGGTGAGCGTGCGGGTAGTCATGGGCTTGCCACGGTGGGAGAACGTGGAAACGTAGTCCCAGCGGTCGCCGTCGAAGGGCGAGATCACCGAGGGGGTACCCAGGAGCACGAGGACCTGACGCTTGGTCATGCCGGGCTGGAGCTGGTCGACGTTTTTCTTGTCGAGCAGGTTGCCCTGCTGCACGTCGGGGGTATAGACGATGCCGCAGCCTGCGATGGCGGTCGCCATCAGGGCCATACCCAGCGTGCGGATGAGCTTTTGCATGCGTAGTAACGTCCGGTTCGTGAAGCCTGCGATGATACACTAAGCGCCCGATGGCACCGCGATAGGGGTCTATAAAGACATGGACCAGGAAACCAAAGAGCTCCGCAAGGCGGGCCTCAAAGTCACGCATCCGCGCATGCGGATCCTGCAGGTCTTCGAGGAGGCGGACGAACGCCACCTCACGGCCGAAGACATCTACAAGCGCCTGCTTGCGCACCAGGAGGACATCGGGCTCGCCACGGTGTACCGGGTGCTCACCCAGTTCGAAGCCGCCGGCATCGTGATGAAGCACAACTTCGAGGGCGGCCAGGCCGTCTACGAGCTCGACCGCGGCAAGCACCACGACCACATGATCGACATCGACAGCGGAAAGGTCATCGAGTTCATCAGCGAGGAGATCGAGCGCCTCCAGCACGAGATCGCCGAGCGGCATGGGTACGTCATCGAGGACCACAGCCTGGTTCTCTATGTGCGTCCCAAGAAGAAAGGTCGCTAATCGATTGAGATAGAAAGAGAAAAGGCCCTTCGGGGCCTTTTTTTCGTGGCGAGGGGCGGGGGCCGGACGCGACCTTCGGCTTTTCCTTTCCCCATAAAAAAAGCCGCCGGTGGACTCCTGTCCACCAGCGGCTTGTCCGGCGAATCCGTGGTTCGTGAATCGCGAGTTGCTCGCTGGAATCACGGCGTTCCACGTTCCGTCGGCGAGGCGACATCCTGTCACCTCATCAGGTCGATCGTCCCCACGACCGACCCGGGCTCGCCGTCTCTCGACGGCGGCTCCCCCACATCGATAATGGGATCGTAACGAACCGTTCACTGTCCCGGTATTGGAAAATTTCCTATGTGGGATCCGACACTTGTGCTGCGCAGCAACACGCGCAGGTGAAGCCCCACGGGCTCCGGGCGGATTCTGAACAGGCCGCCGAGGGCGGTGATCCGGTCGCTCATGCCCTGCAGGCCCCGGCCGCCGCCGTCGGTGCGCACGGGGCGGGGCGTTGACGGCAAGCCTGCGCCGTCGTCACGAATGTCGAGGATGGCCACGGGGCCGCTGTCGCGCAGCCCGATGCGCAGCCGCAACCTGAGCTCGTGGGCTCCGGAATGGCGCACCACGTTGGTGGCGCTCTCCTGTACGACGCGGTAGATCGCGGTCAGGGTGTCGTCGTCGAGCAGCCGAGGCTCGCCGCGCAGATCGGTGACGTAGCGGATGCCCGCAGCCGTGAGCATGTCTCGGATGGGACCCTCGTCCAATGCGCGAAGCAGGCCGAATTCGTCGAGCACGGAAGGTCGCAGGCTGTCGAGCATGCGGTGCAGCGCCCGTCGCATGTGGCCGAGGATGCCGTTGATCGAGCGGCCGATGTCTTCCAGCCCCGCGTCGCCCAGGCGGTTCTGGGCCAGCTTCAGATGGGTCTGGATGGCGGTGAGGTTCTGGCCCAGTTCGTCGTGAAGCTCGGCGGCCATGTGCCGGCGCAGGTTTTCCTCGGCCTGCAGGTTGCCTCGGGCCGCGTCGCGAAGCTGGCGGGCGAGCTGGTCCAGCCGCTGGTTGGCGGCGGCGAGGTGGGTGTTCTGCTGGGCCACACGCTCGCTGCTGCGGCGCAGGGCGTCGGTGGCGGCCCCCAGCATCAGCGTGCCGGTGCCGGCCACGGCGAGGAACAGATGGGCGGCGGCCGAGGCGGTGCCGCGACCGATCATGTCCTCGGTCACGTTGAGGCCCACGCTGGTGATGAGCAGCACCAGCCCCGCACCGCGCCAACCGTGGCGAAACGCGAAGAAGAGTACCGGTGCCAGCGAGAGCACGCGTGCGAACTGGGGCTGGGGCGAGTACTCGGCCAGGGTGACGAGGATGGCGAGCGAAGGCAGCATCACCAGCAGGCCGTCGAGCATCAGTTCGGCGAGGGCGCCACGGGTGGGGCGCTCGCGGAAGACCAGGATCAGCGTCGGGACCACGAGCAGCACGCCCAGGTAGTTGCCGAGGAGGTCGCTGCCGAAGGTGGTGCCGAGCATCTCCACCGGCGCGGCGGGATGCAGCGAGGCCATCATCGCCGCGTTGCCGGCGGTGGCCACGGTGGCGGTGACCATGGCCGACAGCAGCAGCCGGGCCACGTCTTCCGGGGTGTTGAGGCTCGCGTGCAGGTGCGCTCGTCGCAGGAGCCAGAGGCAAGCGGCGACCATCAGGGGTTCGGGCATGTCGCCCAGCACGAAGCCCGCGCCGCCGATGGGCAGGCCGCTGCGCCATTCGCAGAACGCGCTGGCGGCGATCTCGGCGCCGAGCACCCAGGTCCAGTCGCGCGTGCGCAACAGCAGCAACGCGCCGAAGCGCAGGCCGAAGGGGAGTACCCAATAGGGTTGTTCCGTCGGCCACAACATGATCCAGGCCAGTGCATAGCCGATGGCGATCAGGGGGCCGGCGAAGCGGGAAAGTACGCGTAGTCGCATGCCGGGATGTTACACGCGGGGGACACCTTTCCGGCCCCTGGCTTTTGTCCATGCGCACGCGTGCGGTTTGCCTGTTACATTCTCGTCATGCCTAGAATCGTCTTAGTAGATGACCACGCCATCGTTCGCGAAGGGTTCAAGCGACTCATCGAGTTGGAGCCCGATCTCGACGTGGTGGCCGAAGCACGCAACGCCGACGAGGCCGTCGACGCGGTGACCCAGCAACGCCCCGACCTGGTGGCGGTGGATCTTTCGCTGCCGGACGGCAGCGGCCTGCCCTTGATCGAGCATCTGGCGAGCATTGCGCCGGACATGCGCATCGTGGTGCTGAGCATGCACGACGGCGAGCCTTACGTATCGGAGGCCCTGCGAAGGGGAGCGCGGGGGTACGTCACCAAGGGCGTGGCCCCCGAGGAACTGGTGGCTGCCGTGCGTGCTGTGCTTTCGGGTGAGCAGTACCTGAGTTCGGACCTGCGTGAGCGCCGCTCGTCTCGGCCGTCCACCGAGCTCGATCCGATCAGTCGCCTGACGGCGCGCGAGCGAGAGGTGTTCCTGTTGCTGGCGGCGGGGCGTGCGCCCAAGCAGGTGGCGGCCGAGTTGGGGATCGGGCAGAAGACGATCTATATCCATCGCGCGGCGGTGATGAACAAGCTCAATGCAGGGTCGGAGCTTGATCTTTATCGGATGGCGCAGGAACGCGGCCTGATCCGGGCCTGAGGTAGGTCCATTCGCGGACTCTGTCCGCGATCAGCCCTGTGCGCGGTCCAGCATCTTCTTCGCGTGCGCCCGGGTTTCCTTGGTGATTTCCACGCCGCCCAGCATGCGCGACAGCTCGTCGCGACGGCCGTTGGCATCCAGCGTCTGGATGCGCGTGCGGGTCGCCTCGCCGTCGCTTTCCTTGGATACGCGAAGATGGGCATGGCCCTGGGCCGCCACCTGGGGGAGATGGGTGACGCACATCACCTGCACCTTGTCGCCGAGGGCGCGCAACTTCTGGCCCACCACTTCGGCCACGGCGCCGCCGATGCCGGTGTCCACCTCGTCGAAGATCATGCAGCCGATGTTGTCGTTGCCCAGCGTCGCCACTTCGATGGCAAGGCTGATGCGCGCCAGTTCGCCACCGGAGGCCACCTTGCGCAGGGGGCGGGGCGGTTGGCCGGGATTGGCGCTCACCAGCAATTCGCAACGCTCGCGGCCCTGCGGATCGGGTTCGTCGCCCTCGGCCGGTTCGAGCGATACCTCCAGGCGTCCCCCGGCCATGCCGAGTTCGCCCATGAGGCCCGCCACGGTGGTGCCGAGGCGCTGGGCGGCTTCGATGCGGGCTTTCGAAAGTTCGGCGGCGGCGGCGTCGTAGTCGACGTGCAGACGGTCGCGCTCTCGCCCCAGGCGCTCCAGGGCGTCGCCGGCGCCTTCGAGTTCGGTCAGGCGCTCGCGAACCTCGTCGGCCTTGGCCGAAAGCTCCTCGATGGGCAGGCGGTAGCGTCGCGAAAGGTCGTGCAGATGGGTGAGATGGGTGTCCACTTCGGCCAGGCGCTCGGGGTCGAGTTCGACATCCTGTGCGTAACGGCCCAGGCCGTCCACGGCTTCGCCCACCTGGATCTGCGCGCTGTCGAGCAGCTCGAGCGTGGGCGCCAGCGTGGCGTCGAGCTCGGCCAGCCGCGACAACTCGGCGTGCGCGCGAAGCAGGGCGCGGCCGATGGCGAATTCGCTTTCGCCGTCGAGGAGTTCCACCACGCCGTTGGCGCCTTCGGCCAGGCGGCCGGCGTTGGCGAGGCGGCGATGCTGGGTCTCCAGTTCTTCCAACGCGGCGGGCGCGAGCGCCCAACGATCGAGTTCGTCCAGCTCGTGGCGGAGGAGGTCGATCTGGTGGTCGCGATCGTCGCCGCCGGACAGCGTACGGATGCGATTGACCGCCTCGCGCCAGGCGCGGGCGAGGTCGCGCACGCGGGCGACGCGGTCTTCGTTGCCGGCATAGGCGTCGAGCAGGGTCATCTGGTGCTGGCGCGAGAGCAGGGCCTGGTGCTCGTGCTGGCCGTGGATCTCGACGATGAGCGCCGCCAGCGCCGACATCTGCGCCACGCTGGCCGGCCGGCCGTTGATCCAGCCGCGCGTGCCGCCCTCGGCGCGGATCACGCGGCGCAGCTGGCAGGTGTCGCCGTCGTCGAGCTCCTCCTGGCGCAACCAGCCGGCCGCCTCGGGCAGGCCGGTGAGGTCGAATTCGGCGGCCAGCTCGGCGCGGTCGCTGCCGGCGCGCACCATGCCGCTGTCGGCGCGTGCACCGGCCAGCAGCATCAGGGCATCGACCAGGAGGGACTTGCCCGCGCCGGTTTCGCCGCTGACCACGGTCAGCCCTGGACCGAAGGCGATCTCGGCTTCTTCGACGACGGCGAACTGACGGACGTAGAGCGAGGTGAGCATGGGCACCGGGCGGGGGATGGAATCGCGCCGATTGTAGCCGGAGGCGCGTCGCAGAAGCCGAGACTTGCAAGCTGACGGTCCAGACCTTATTGATAGCGCGACGTTCAGACCCCTTCCGGCCCCTTCCAACGCGCATGAATCCGTTTTCCGGTCACGACATCGATGCTCGCGCGCGACGGCTGCTGCGGACCCTGATCTCCCAATACCTCTCCGACGGCGAGCCGGTCGGCTCGCGCACGCTGGCGAAGTCGTCGGGCCTGGAAGTGAGCCCGGCCACCATCCGCAACATCATGGCCGACCTCGAAGAGGCCGGCCTGGTGGCGTCGCCGCATACCTCGGCCGGCCGCATCCCCACGCCACGTGGCCTGCGCCTGTTCGTCGACAGCCTGCTCGAGCTCAAGCCCCTGCCGCGCGACGACATGGCCCGCCTGCAGGGCGGCCTGCCGCCTCACCAGACCACCACGCGCGACCTGCTGGGCAACGTCTCGAACCTGCTCTCGGCCATGACCCGCTTCGCCGGCGTGGTCACCGTCCCGCGCCAGGGCGATTTTCCCCTGCGCCATATCGATTTCGTGAGCCTGCCCGACGCCCGCGTGCTCGTGGTGCTGGTGTTTTCCGACAACCAGGTGCAGAACCGCGTGGTCCAGCTGGCCCGGCCCGTCGAGGCAGGCGAGCTGGAGCGCACCGCCAACTACCTCAACGCCCATTTCACGGGGTTTCGCCTGGCCGACATCCGCGCCCACCTGGCGGCGGAGTTGCGCGCGGCGGGCGGTGAGCTGAACCGCCAGCTCTCCGGCGTGGTGGAGCTGGCCACGGCCTCGTTCGGTGCCGACGACGCCGACGACGTGCTCGTGAGCGGGCAGACCAATCTCATGGGGTACTCGGAGCTGGCCGACATCGACCGCCTTCGGGACCTCTTCGACGCCTTCCAGCAGAAGCGCGAGCTGCTGCAGCTGATGGAAATGTGCGTCAAGGCGCCCGGCGTGCGCCTGTTCATCGGCGAGGAATCGGGCTTTTCGGCCCTCGACGGTTGCAGCGTCGTGACCGCCACCTACGGCACCAACGGCCGCATGCTGGGCGCCATCGGCGTCATCGGGCCCACCCGGATGGCCTACGAGCGCGTGATCCCGGTGGTGCAGGCCACCGCCGGACTGCTCAGCGACGCCTTGAATCGCGCCGCGGCGACCTCATAAACCGCCCCGGGAGGCGGGTTTACTATTTCCCGCGAATGTTCGGCCCTCCTCGGGGAGGGCCGGTGAGCTGACATTTGGAGTAGACATGCAAAACAACGATCCCCACGCGCCGGGCCAGGCCGCTGAAGGCCCGGACGACGGCGTGAATGCCGACCTCGAGGCCTTGACCGCCCGCCTGGGCGCCCTTGAGACCGAGCTGTCCCAGGCGCGCGAGACCGTGCTGCGCGAACGGGCGGAGATCGAAAACCAGCGCCGCCGCCTTCAGCGCGACCTCGACCAGGCCCGCCGTTTCGCCAACGAGAAGCTCCTGGGCGAGTTGCTGCCGGTCTACGACGGCATCGCGCTGGGCCTGGCCAACGAGAACGCCGACGCGAAGACGCTGCGCGAGGGCCTGGAGCTCACGCTCAAGCAGTTGGAGAAGGTCACACAGGCCAATGGCCTTACCGTGGTCGATCCGCTGCACCAGCCGTTCAACCCCGATCACCACCAGGCGATCAGCGCGGTCGAGTCCAACGAGCATGCACCCAACACCGTCGTGGCCGTGGTCCAGAAGGGCTTCGTGCTGAACGACCGTCTGCTGCGTCCGGCGCTCGTCGCCGTGGTGCGCGACAACTGATCGAACGAGGCGCCCGACGTCGCCCCAGGCGCGTCGAGGCGATCTCACAAGGCATTGAATCGATGGGGCGAAGCCCCACTTTCATCACAGCAGCGGCCGCGGGGGCCGCATTGATATTCGGAGCAACTTGAACATGGCCAAGATCATCGGCATCGACCTCGGTACCACCAACAGCTGCGTGGCAGTGATGGAAGGTACGACCGCTCGCGTCATCGAGAACGCCGAGGGCGATCGCACCACGCCGTCCATCGTCGCGTTCACCAAGGACAACGAAGTCCTCGTCGGTGCGCCGGCCAAGCGCCAGGCCGTCACCAACGCCAAGAACACCTTCTACGCGGTGAAGCGCCTCATCGGCCGCAAGTTCACCGACGCCGAGGTGCAGAAGGACATCAAGCTCGTTCCCTACGGCATCGTCGCGCATGACAACGGCGACGCCTGGGTGCAGACGGCCGACGGCAAGAAGATGGCGCCGCAGGAGATCTCCTCCAAGGTGCTGATGAAGATGAAGAAGACCGCCGAAGACTTCCTCGGCGAGTCGGTGACCGAAGCGGTCATCACCGTGCCGGCCTACTTCAACGACAGCCAGCGCCAGGCCACCAAGGACGCCGGCAAGATCGCCGGCCTCGACGTCAAGCGCATCATCAACGAGCCCACCGCGGCCGCGCTGGCGTACGGCCTCGACAAGAGCTCCACGGCGGACCGCAAGATCGCCGTGTACGACCTCGGCGGCGGCACGTTCGACGTGTCCATCATCGAGATCGCCAACGTCGACGGCGAGAAGCAGTTCGAGGTGCTCGCCACCAACGGCAACACCTTCCTGGGCGGCGAAGACTTCGACAACCGCGTCATCGATTACCTGGTGGAGGAGTTCAAGAAGGAGCAGGGCATCGACCTGCGCCAGGACCAGCTCGCCCTGCAGCGCCTGAAGGACGCCGCCGAGCGCGCGAAGATCGAGCTCTCCTCGTCGCACCAGACCGACGTCAACCTGCCGTACGTCACTGCCGACGCCTCGGGCCCGAAGCACCTGAACATCAAGCTCACCCGCGCCAAGCTCGAGTCGCTGGTGGAAGACCTGGTCAAGGGCACCATCGAGCCGTGCCGTACCGCGCTCAACGACGCCGGCCTTCGCGTATCCGACATCCACGAGGTCATCCTCGTCGGTGGCCAGACCCGCATGCCCAAGGTGCAGGAAGCGGTGAAGGACTTCTTCGGCAAGGAAGCGCGCAAGGACGTCAACCCGGATGAAGCCGTGGCCGTCGGTGCCGCCATCCAGGGTGGCGTGCTGGGCGGTTCGGTGAAGGACGTCCTCCTGCTCGACGTCACCCCGCTGTCGCTCGGCATCGAGACGATGGGCGGCGTGATGACCAAGCTCATCGAGAAGAACACCACGGTGCCGACCAAGGCGTCGCAGGTGTTCTCCACCGCCGACGACAACCAGACGGCCGTCACCGTGCACGTGCTGCAGGGCGAGCGTGAGCGCGCCAACGCCAACAAGTCGCTGGGCAAGTTCGACCTTCAGGGCATCCGCCCGGCGCCGCGCGGCACGCCGCAGATCGAGGTCACCTTCGATATCGACGCCAACGGCATCCTGCACGTCTCGGCGAAGGACAAGGACACCGGCAAGGAACAGAAGATCGAGATCAAGGCCGGTTCGGGCCTGTCCGATGAAGAAATCCAGCGCATGGTGGCCGATGCCGAAGCCAATCGCGAGGAAGACAAGAAGTTCCACGAGCTCGTGCAGGTGCGCAACAAGGCCGACCAGCTCGTCCACGGCACCCGCAGCCAGCTGAAGGAGCACGGCGGCAAGATCCCGGCCGAGCAGCTGGCCAACATCGACGCCGCGGTGTCGGAACTGGAAAAGGTCAAGGACGGCGACGACAAGATGGCCATCGAGTCCAAGATCGCCAACCTGGAGCAGGTGGCCCAGGCGCTCTACGCGGCGGCGCAGAACGGTGGCGCTTCGGATACCGCGCAGCAGTCGGCACCGGGCGGCGGTTCGGCCCAGCCCGACGACGTGGTCGATGCGGAGTTCACCGAAGTCAAGGACGACAAGAAGTAATCGTCCTAGCGAGCGCGGATAGCGTGGATGGATGTCCACGGCGCTATCCGCGCCACGGTCAACCGGAGCGGACGCGCCGAGGCGAAAGCCGTCGGCGCGTTCGTCCGTCCAGGGAAGCAAGCGTGACATGAGCAGCAAACGCGACTACTACGAAATTCTCGGCGTCGAACGCACCGTGACCGAGGGCGACCTCAAGAAGACCTTTCGCCGCGTCGCGATGAAGTACCACCCCGACCGCAATCCGGACGACCCGGAGGCGATCGAGAAATTCAAGGAGGCCAAGGAGGCCTACGACGTACTCTCCGACGCGCAGAAGCGCGCGGCGTACGATCAGTACGGCCATGCGGCCTTCGAGGGCGGCGGTTTCGGCCGCGGTGGCGGTGCCGGTTTCGGCGACGTGGGCGACATTTTCGGCGATATCTTCGGCGACATCTTCGGCGGCGGTGGCGGGCGCCAGCGCGCGCGTCGCGGTGCCGACCTGCGCTACATGATGGACCTCGACCTCGAAGAGGCCGTGTTCGGCGTCGAGAAGAAGATCGACATCCCCACCCAGGTCAACTGCCACCACTGCAACGGTTCGGGTTCGGAAGACGGTAAGGTCTCCACCTGTTCCACCTGCGCCGGCCATGGCCGCGTGCGCATGCAGAACGGCATCTTCTCCATCCAGCAGGCCTGCCCGACCTGCCACGGCTCGGGCCAGAAGATCGACAAGCCCTGCAAGAAATGCCACGGCGAAGGCCGTATCGAGGAGGAGCGCACGCTCTCGGTGCGCATCCCGGCCGGCGTGGACAACGGCGACCGTATCCGCCTCACCGGGCAGGGCGAAGCCGGTCCGGCCGGCTCGCCGGCGGGCGATCTCTACGTGGAAGTGCGCGTGCGCGAACACGCGATCTTCCAGCGCGACGGCAGCGACCTCTATTGCGAGATGCCCATCCGATTCGCGCAAGCCGCGCTCGGAACCGACCTGATGGTGCCGACGCTCGAAGGCGAAATCGCCGTGAGCGTGCCGCCGGAAACGCAGACCGGCCATCAGTTCCGCCTGCGCGGCCGTGGCGTGAAGTCCGTGCGTGGCGGTCGCACGGGCGATCTCATCTGCACGGTGGTGGTCGAGACGCCGGTGCGGTTGACCAAGGAACAGCGCGAACTGCTGCAGCAGCTGGAAGCCACCTTCGTCGGCGACGAGGCATCGAAGCACACGCCACGTTCGAACAGCTTCATGGATGGCGTCAAGGACTTCTGGTCGCGCGTGACCTCCTGACGAGGAGCATCGCGGACAGGGTCCGCTCCCATCCTTCGGTAGTGAGGTTTCCTACCGGA